>DASTCB010000170.1:0-7994 GCA_035711585.1 Sphingomicrobium sp. | reverse complement strand
CCTCGCGGCTCATCGCGCCGAAGCCGATGCTCTCGCGCGCCATGTCGGCCGCGCCGGCATTGGTGGTCATGATCAGGATGGTGTTGCGGAAATCGACCGTCTTGCCATGGTGATCGGTCAGCTTGCCGTTGTCCATCACCTGCAACAGGATGTTGAACAGGTCGGGGTGGGCCTTCTCGATCTCGTCCAGCAGCAGCACCGAATGCGGATGCTGGTCGACCGCGTCGGTCAGGAGGCCGCCCTGGTCGTAACCGACGTAGCCCGGAGGCGCGCCGATCAGCCGGCTGACCGAGTGGCGCTCCATATATTCGGACATGTCGAAGCGCTGGAGCGGGATGCCCATGACCGAGGCGAGCTGGCGCGCGACCTCCGTCTTGCCGACGCCGGTTGGGCCGGAGAAGAGATAGTTGCCGATCGGCTTGTCGGGATCGCGCAGGCCCGCGCGGCTGAGCTTGATCGCCGAGGAAAGCTTCTCGATCGCGAGGTCCTGGCCGAACACGACGCGCTTGAGGTCGGCCTCGAGCGTCTCGAGCACCCGCTTGTCGTCGGTCGAGACCGATTTCGGCGGGATTCGCGCCATCGTGGCGACGACCGCTTCGATCTCCTTGGTGGTGATGGTCTTCTTGCGACGGCTGGGCGGCACCAGCATCTGCATCGCTCCGACCTCGTCGATCACGTCGATCGCCTTGTCGGGCAGCTTGCGGTCATGGATGTAGCGGGCGCTGAGCTCCACCGCCGACTTGATCGCATCGGGCGTGTAGCGCACGCCATGGTGCTGCTCGAACGAACTCCTGAGGCCGCTGATGATCTTGATCGTGTCATCGACCGTCGGCTCGTTGACGTCGATCTTCTGGAACCGGCGCAGCAGGGCACGGTCCTTCTCGAAATGGTTGCGGAACTCCTTGTAGGTGGTCGAGCCGATGCAGCGGATCGCCCCCGACGAGAGCGCGGGCTTCAAGAGGTTGGAGGCGTCCATCGCCCCGCCGCTGGTGGCGCCGGCGCCGATCACCGTATGGATTTCGTCGATGAACAGGATCGCATGCGGCAGCTTCTCCAGCTCCGACACCACCGATTTCAGCCGCTCCTCGAAATCGCCGCGATAACGGGTTCCGGCCAGCAGCGCGCCCATGTCGAGCGCGTAGATCACCGCTTCCTTGAGGACGTCGGGAACGTCGCCCTCGATGATCTTGCGGGCGAGCCCTTCCGCGATCGCGGTCTTGCCGACGCCGGGATCGCCGACATAGAGCGGGTTGTTCTTCGACCGGCGGCAGAGGATCTGCACGGTGCGGTCGACCTCCGGCATGCGGCCGATGAGGGGGTCGACCTTGCCGGCGCGCGCCTTGTCGTTGAGGTTGACCGTGAACTGCTGGAGCGCGCTTTCCTTCTTGTCGCTCTTGCTCTCGCTCTTTTCTTCAGTGCCCTGCGGCGGGGCCGGCTCGGACGCGACCTCGCCCTTGCCGACGCCATGGCTGATGTAGGTCACGGCATCGAGCCGGCTCATGTCCTGCTGCTGCAGGAAATAGACGGCATAACTCTCGCGCTCGCTGAACAGCGCGACCAGCACATTGGCGCCCGTCACCTCGTCGCGTCCCGACGACTGGACGTGCAGGATGGCGCGCTGGACAACCCGCTGGAAGCCGCTAGTGGGCGTAGGGTCGGTGGCGCTGTCGGCAACCAGCGCGCCCAGCTCATTGTCGAGATAGCCTTTCACGGTCGACTTGAGGTCGTCGCGGTTGACGCCGCAGGCGGTCATCACCTGCCCGGCGTGGGTATCGTCGACCAACGCGATCAGGAGGTGCTCCAGCGTCGCATATTCGTGGCGGCGCTTCGACGCCTCGCCGAGGGCGTTGTGCAGGGTGGTCTCAAGTTCGCGAGCGAAACTGGGCATTCATAGACTCCATGCCCACCGGGGAGCCGGCGGGCTCGAGTCTCAATGTTGGCCTGTCGTTGGATTCAATCAAGACCATTGCGATCAATGCCCGTCATTGCGAGCGGAGCGAAGCAATCCAGCAACAAGCGAAGAGTTCAGCTGCGCTTGAACAGCTCGTCGGCCGCGCTGCGATGGCGCGCCACGGTGATCATATGCTGCTCGACCCTCTCGATCTCCGCTTTCAGGATCGCGATCCGCTCTTGCAGCTCGTCCTGTGACATCGGCCCGAGGTCCTGCCTGGTGACCTGCGTCAGCGGGTCCTGCGGCCGCGAAGAAAAGAAGTCATCCTCGTCCATGGCGGCGGGAACGTTGACCGATGCGGGCCGCATGTCAATAAGTCCGCGGGCGGTTGAGCAGGGGAAACGATGAGCGAGATCATCCCGGATGTGATGCGGGTCGTCGAGATCGCCGACCGGCAGCTGAGGCTGGCGTCGCGTCCGACTCCGCGGCCGGGCAAGGGCGAGGTTCTAATCAAGGTCGCCGCGGCCGGCGTGAACCGGCCCGACGTGGTCCAACGCAAGGGCCTTTACCCGCCGCCGCCGGGAGCAAGCGACATCCCCGGGCTGGAGGTCGCCGGCGTAGTGGTCGCGGCGGGCCAGGGCGCGACCCATTTGATCGGATCGCGGCAATGCGCGCTGGTCGCCGGCGGCGGCTATGCCGAATATTGCATCGCTCCGGCCGGAACCTGCCTGACGGTGCCGGAGGTGCTTCGGCTGACCGAAGCAGCCGCCATGCCCGAAACCTTGTTCACCGTGTGGACCAACCTGTTCGAGCGCGGCTTCGCGGCCGAGGGCGAGACGGTGCTAGTCCATGGCGGGACCAGCGGCATTGGCACCATGGCGATCAGGCTTTCCAACCTGTTCGGGCTGGAGGTGATCGTCACCTGCGGATCGGACGAGAAATGCGCCGCGGCGATCGAACTGGGCGCGGCCCATGCGATCAACTACCAGACCACCGACTTCGTCGATGCGGTCCAGCGCTGGACCGAGGGCAGGGGCGTCGCCGTAGTGCTCGACATGGTCGGCGGCGATTATGTGCCGCGCAATCTCGCCTGCCTCGCCGATGACGGGCGCCATGTCTCGATCGCCTTCCAGCGCGGGCCGAGCACGGAGGTGTCGCTGGTCGACATCATGCGCAAGCGGCTGACGCTCACCGGTTCGCTGCTCCGTCCCCGCGACCTCACCTTCAAGACCATGGTCCGCGACGAGATCCTCGAGACCGTCTGGCCCTATGTCGAGGGCAACCGGCTGAAGCCGGTGATGGACGAGGCGTTCCCGCTGGAGGAGGCCGCCGCCGCCCATGCGCGGATGGAGGCGGGTGACCATGTCGGCAAGATCGTGCTAGTCACCGGCTGATGGATGGCCTCATTCTTCACGAATTCCCGCTCTCGGGGAACTGCTACAAGATCCGCCTGACCGCTGCGCATGTCGGTATTAAGCTGGAGCGACGGGCCTACGACATCTCGAAGGGCGAAACGCGCACGCCGGAATTCCTGCGGGATATCAATGCCAACGGCCGCATTCCGGTGCTCCAGGACGGCGACCGGTTCCTGACCGAAAGCAACGCCATTTGTTACTTTCTGGCGAACGGCAGCAAGCTCATCCCCGAAGGCCATTACGACCAGGCCGACATGCTGCGCTGGATGTTCTGGGAGCAGTATAGTCACGAGCCCAACATCGCGACTTTGCGCTTCTGGAAACGCGAAGTGGGCGTCGAAGCGTTGGCCGACGCCCAGCGCATCCAGATGACCGGCAAGCGCGAGGCCGGGCTCGCCGCGCTCGATCTGATGGACAAGCATCTGGCGGAGCGGAAGTGGTTCGTCGCCGACCAGTTCAGCCTCGCCGACATCTGCCTGTTCGCCTACACCCACGTTGCCGACGAGGCCGATTTCGACCTGGAGGCCTATCCCGAGATCGTCCGCTGGATGGAGCGCATCATGACCATGGATGAACATATCGGGCTGGACGACTGAGGCCTTTAACTTCGCTATTTTCATGGGGCCAAGTGCCAAAGTTGTGAAGTTAGTGGGGCTTGGCTCGCCATGCCCCCAGCATGGCCGGGCGAATGTTCACAATGTTCATGCTCGTGGGGCAGCTTCAGCGGACCTTCAGCAGGCGGGCGTCGATATGGTTCTGCCAGGCACGCTGGGCGTCGAGCTCGTCGATGCGGTTGTTCGAGCAGTTGGCGTCGGGAGCGAGGCGCGGCCGCTGCGCGCGGACATAGGCGGGCGGTTCGGAGATTGGTTGCTTGCGGGGCATGCTTTGATCCTTCGCAAATAGAGCGAAGCGCCTAACCCATTTGGTACGCGTAGGACAGCGGATTCGGTTCGGCCGAATTTAGTGCATTTAGTAAACTGTCACCGTAATCCGCTGGGCGGAACCATGCACCGGATGCAGCTCCAAATTTGCCTTTCCAACCATGCCGCGCATCGGACGCTTGAACTGGAAGGGCTGGCCTTCTGGTGGGGAAGGTCGTTCAAATTACAGGATTAGCCGGAGTGGAGCGAGCTTCGAAACATGTTCTTGCCCTGAAGCGGGCGCGGGACTAGAGGCTCCTCGATGACTGGCCGCTCCTTCGGTGGGGCGGCCCTTATTGTTTGCGGAGAATGAGATGGCCCAGCCGCTGATGCCCCACGCGACCGCTTCCTGGCTGGTCGAAAACACCTCGTTGAGCTTCTCGCAGATCGCCGAATTCTGCGGGCTGCACGTGCTGGAGGTGCAGGCGATCGCCGACGATACCGCCGCGACCAAGCTGACCGGGCGCGACCCGATCCGCTCCGGGGAGCTGACCCATGAGGAAATCGAAAAGGGCCAGGCCGACTCCGACTATGTGCTGAAGATGCACAAGGCGCCTGACCCGGTCACGCGCACCAAGGGCCCGCGCTACACGCCGGTGTCGAAGCGCCAGGACAAGCCGGACGGCATCGCCTGGATCATCCGCAACCACCCGGAAGTGTCCGATGGCCAGATTTCGAAGCTGATCGGCACCACCCGCACCACCATCGCCGCCATCCGCGAGCGGACCCACTGGAACATGGCCAATATCCAGCCCAAGGACCCGGTGACGCTCGGACTGACTAGCCAGCGCGAGCTGGATTCCGCGGTGGCCAAGGCGCAGAAGGCGGCCGGAACCGCCGCTCCGACCGACGAAAGGCTGGCAAGCGACCGGGAGGCGCTGATCGAGCAACTGCGCGCCGAGCGCGAGCAGCATCATCGCGACGCCGAGGCGGCGCTGGCCGCGGCCGAGATCGACCTGGAGGGCGGCCCGGCCTCGGACGAGATCGTCCCCGGCATCAAGGACCCGTTCAAGCGTTGATTTGGATCGGCCCAAGGCCCAAAAGCTGAGCTATGGAACAGGGCGATATCGAGCAGATGAGTTTCGAGGCGGCGCTGGCCGAGCTCGAACAGATCGTACGCAGCCTCGAACAGGGGCAGGCGCCGCTCGATGAATCGATCGAGCTTTATCAGCGCGGCGACCGGCTGAAACGGCATTGCGAGGCGCGATTGAAGGCCGCCCAGGCCCGGATCGAGCAGATCGCGCTCGGCCCCGATGGCCAGCCGCAGGGCGTGAAGCCGTTCGATGCTGCTTGAGCGCGGCGTGACCGACGCTGAACTTCAATCCGAAGCGAACCGGATCGCGGCCAAGGTCGAATCCGTCTTCTCCGCCTGTCTCGCCAGCCCCAGCGACGGACGCAAACTGCTGTTCGAGGCGATGCGTCATGCCGGCCTGGGCGGAGGCAAGCGGATTCGGCCGCTGCTGACCGTCGCCGCGGGAAGGCTGTTCGGCCTTTCCGAGGAGAGGGTGATCCGCGCGGGAGCGGCGATCGAGGCGATCCATGTCTATTCGCTGATCCACGACGACCTGCCCTGCATGGATGATGACGATCTCAGGCGCGGCAAGCCCACCGTTCATCGCGCCTTCGGCGAAGCCACGGCGGTGCTGGCTGGCGACTGCTTCCACGACCTGGCGTTCGAGATCGTGGCCGATCCGGCAACCCATGAGGACCCGTTCGTCCGCGCCGAGCTGGTGCTGGAAATGGCCCGGGCGTCCGGGCCGAACGGCATGGCCGGCGGGCAGATGCTCGATCTTGCCGCCGAGGGGCAGCAGCTCGACATCGGCTCGATCACCCGGCTCCAGCAGTTGAAGACCGGGGCATTGATCGAGTTCGCGGTGGAGGCGGCCTGCATCATGGGGCGCATCCCGCCCGAAGCGCGCACTCCCTATCGCGGTTTTGCCCGCGACATCGGCCTTGCCTTCCAGATCGCCGATGACCTGCTCGACCATGCCGGCGATGAGGTCGTGGCGGGCAAGCGGCTCCGCAAGGACCGCGAAGCCGGCAAGGCCACCTTTGTCTCGCTGCTCGGCGAAGAGCGCGCCCGGCAGCAATGTTCGATCCTGGTCCGCCAGGCCACCGAACATCTCAATCATCATGGCGAAGAAGCCGACCTCCTCCGGGCGGTCGCCCGCTTCGTCAAGGAAAGGGACCGCTGATGGGGACGAAAGAGCGGGTGGGCGTGTATCCCGGGACCTTCGACCCGATCACCCTCGGGCATCTCGACATCATCCGCCGTGGTGTCCATCTGGTCGACCGGCTGGTGATCGGGGTGACGACCAACCCGTCGAAGGAGCCGATGTTCAGCGTCTCCGAACGGCTCAAGATGGTCGAGCGGGAGACCTCCGACATTCCCGGCGTCACCGTGGTCGAGTTCGACTCCCTGCTGATGGATTTCGCCGAGGCGCAAGGGGCGAGCATCATCCTGCGCGGGCTGCGCGCCGTCGCCGACTTCGAATATGAGTATCAGATGGCGGGCATGAACCAGCAGCTCAACGACCGGATCGAGACGGTCTTCCTGATGGCCGACGTGTCGCTTCAGCCGATCGCGTCAAGGCTGGTGAAAGAAATCGCGCGCTATGGCGGGTCGATCGACAAGTTCGTCACTCATGCGGTGGCGAGGGATGTCGCGTCCAAATTGTCCAAATAGCTCTGGCGTCATTACGCCTGCTGTTCTAGTCGGGGCGCTGCCAACGGGGGTTGGGGAGTGATTATGATTAAGAAGCTGATTGCCTTGCCTTTTCTGGGTCTCGCGCTGATCGCCGCGAAGCCCGCGCCCCAGGCTGCGCCCGTCAAGCAGCCCCTGTCGATGGCAGCGCCCGCCGAGGTGGCGGCCGACCCCGCCAATCGCTGGACGCTGGAGCTCAGCAACGGCGGCAAGGTGGTCATCCAGCTGCGGCCCGACGTTGCGCCGCAGCATGTCTACCGGATCCAGCAGCTGACCGCGAACGGCTTCTACAACGGCCTGATCTTCCACCGCGTAATTCCGGGGTTCATGGCCCAGGGCGGCGATCCCCAGGGGACGGGCGAGGGCGGTTCGACGCTGCCCGACCTGCCGGCCGAGTTCAATGACATGCCCCACCTGCGCGGTGTGACGTCGATGGCCCGGGCCGAGGAGGAGAACAGCGCCAACAGCCAGTTCTTCATCATGCTCGCCCCGCGCTTCCAGCTCGATCATAAGTACAGCGCCTTCGGGCGGGTGATCGAAGGCATGGCGGCGGTCGACCAGATCACGGTCGGCGAGCCGCCGGCCCAGCCGACCCGCATCGTCCGCGCGTCCATCGGCGGTCCGCTGCCGGTGCCGCCGGTGGTTGCCGCGGCGGCTCCTGAAGCGACGACGGAAGCTGCTTCCGCGCCGGCCACCGACCCGGCATCAGTCGCCCAAGCCCCCGAAGCTGCTCCTGCTGGCGCGCTGTCGGCTGAGGCAGCCCCTGCTGAGCCCTCGACGACGCCAGCTGTGGAAGCTCCGGCACAAGAGGCGCCCCAGCCTCAATAATGCGCGTCGATCACTTCGACTTCGACCTTCCGCCAGACCGCATTGCACTTCGCCCAGCGCGCCCGCGCGATTCCGCGCGGATGTTGCTGGTCGAGGGCGGCCGGATTTCGGATCGAGGCGTCCTCGACCTGCCCGGCGTCCTGCGGCCGGGCGACGTGCTGATCTTCAACGACACCCGGGTCATCCCGGCGCAGCTCGAGGGAAGGCGCGGCGAGGCGCGGGTCGGCGCGACCCTG
>DASTCB010000169.1:0-9680 GCA_035711585.1 Sphingomicrobium sp. | reverse complement strand
ATAGGCCTCCTTGTTGGCCTCCGGCACCGCCGCCACAAATCCTTCGAAATAGGTCATAGTCCCTCTCCTTCGATACAAATGGTCAAATCGGCCGCTCAGGCCGCGGCATGCTCGACCGGCCGCTCGCCGCTGGCGAACGCCGGGTCCATCCACATGATTTCCCAATGATGGCCGTCGGGATCTTCGAAGCTTCGCTCGTACATCAGTCCACCTATGTCCTGGCTCTTCGCGGGATCGGCCCTTCCACCCGCGGCGCCGGCCTTGTCGGCGGTCGCATCGACTTCCGCGACGCTGTCCGCCGACAGGCATAGCAGGACCTGGCTCGTTGCAGTGGCGTCGGCTATCGGCTTGTTGGTGAACGTCGAATAGAAGTCGTGGGTGAGCAGCATCACGTGGATGGTGTCGCTGAGCACGATCATCGCCGCCTGTTCGTTGGAGAACTTCGGCTCCTTTCGGCCACCGATCGCTTCATAAAATGCGACTGAGCGGTCGAGTTCGGTCACCGGCAGGTTCACGAAAATCATCCTGGGATTCGACATCGCCAATTGCCTCCTTTGCGACTCGATTCACCTTGCAATTATCCAAGGAAGTTATAAATAGCAACCATGCAGTTAGAAAATGTAACTACAACACGACGGGCCGAAGAGAAACGACGATACGATGACGCCTGCGCCGCCGCGCACGGCATGGACCTGATTGGTGAACGCTGGTCGATGCCGCTGATACGCGAACTGCTGCTTGGACCCCGCCGCTTCGGTGATCTCAAAACGAGTCTGAACGGGATAAGTGCCAATGTTTTGACACAGCGGCTCGAGGGGCTGGAGGCGGCCGGGGTGCTGGTCCGCCGCAAGCTTCCGCCGCCGGCCTCGGTCCAGGTTTATGAGCTCACCCCTTGGGGCTATGAGGCGGCGCCCATCTTCCAGGCCCTCGGCCGCTGGGCGGTGCGCAGCCCGCATCACGATCCCACCCGCCCGTTCAGCCCGGTCTCGCTGATGCTTTCCTTAAGGACCATGCTCAGTCCGGAGGTGGCCGGCGACCTCGGTGCCAAGATCCAGCTCTATATGGCTGGCGAGCCCTTTTTCTGGGCCCGCAACAGGAAGGGCGAGGTCCGGATCGGGCGCGGAGAGATCGATGCGCCCGACCTCACCCTTCGCGGCACCCCGAGCGCGATCGCCGGCTATGTTTACGCTGGAGCGCCCCTGTCAGCGATCGAGGCTGACGGGGACCTGATGCTCGCGGGCAAGCTGCCGAGCCTCTTCCCGATGCCGGAGAAGGCCGCCGCTTGAGGCACTGTTCCGAAACGCTTAAGGCCGCTGGCCATGACCGAGATTCCCAACGTCACGCTCGACAGCCGCTCCGACACGATCCTCGCGTCCCCTGACAAGATGGTGAAGGTCCGCGATGCCTTCGGCGTCGACAGTGATCTTGAAATTCCGGCCTTCAGCGAGGCTGACGAACGGGTGCCCGACCTCGATCCGGCCTATGTGTTCGATCCCGACACGACGCTGGCGATCTGCGCCGGCTTCGCCCGCAACCGGCGGGTGATTGTCCAGGGCTATCACGGTACCGGCAAGTCGACGCACATCGAACAGGTCGCAGCGCGGCTCAACTGGCCGATGATCCGCATTAATCTCGACGCGCATATCAGCCGCATCGACCTCATCGGCCGCGACGCCATCGTGCTCCAGGACGGGCAGCAGGTGACCGAGTTTCGCGAAGGGCTGCTGCCCTGGGCGCTGCAGCATCCGGTGGCGCTGGTGTTCGACGAATATGATGCCGGCCGGCCGGACGTGATGTTCGTCATCCAGCGGGTGCTGGAGACCGACGGCAAGCTCACCCTGCTCGACCAGAACCGGGTGATCAGGCCCAACCCCTGGTTCCGGCTGTTCGCGACCACCAACACCATCGGCCTTGGCGACACCAGCGGCCTCTACCATGGCACCCAGGCGATCAACCAGGCGCAGATGGACCGCTGGAACCTGGTGGCGACGCTCAACTATCTCCCGGCCGAGACCGAGGCTCAGATCGTACTCGCCAAGTCGGGGGAATATGACCGCGACGGCGGCAAGGAGGAGGTCGCCAAGATGGTCCAGGTGGCGAACCTCAGCCGCCAGGGCTTCATCGCCGGCGACATTTCGACCGTGATGAGCCCGCGGACCGTGATCAGCTGGGCGCAGAATGCGCTGATCTTCGGCGACATCGGCTTTGCCTTCAGGGTTAGCTTCCTGAACAAGTGCGACGAAGCCGAGCGGCCGCTGATTGCGGAATATTATCAGCGCGTGTTCGGCAAGGACCTGCCCGAGAGCGTCGCCCACCGCGCGTGAAAGATGGCGATAGCTAGCCCCCTCGACCGCTTCCGCGCCGTTCTTGCCGGCGCGACGCGGGCGATCGCCGAGGATTCGGAAGCCGAGGTCGTGTTCGCCTCGGACGCGAGCGGCCAGTCGCCGGGCAAGATAGCTCGCGTCGTTTCACCGGGGCCAAGCCTCGAGCCGCGGCTGGTGGCCGAGGCCCGGGGGGCAGCCGACGCGCTGGCGCTGCGCCTCAAGCATCACGATCCCAAGCTGCATGCCGTTCGAGCTCCAATCGCCGAGGATGCCCGCGCGGTGTTCGATGCGCTGGAGCAAGCGCGGGTCGAGGCGCTCGGCGCCAAATCGATGGACGGGATCCGCGCCAATTTGACCGACCTCGCCGAAGCCCGGGTCAGGACCGATGCGATCGTCCGCGCCCGGACCGCCGAGGAGGTGCCGCTGGCCACCGCTGTCGGACTGATCTCCAGGCAGAGGCTCACTGGCCAGGCTCCCCCAGCCGCTGCGAAGCCCGGGCTCGATCTGGTTGCTTCGTGGATCGAGGAAAAGGCCGGGCCGGAGCTCGATGCCCTGGCGCTGACGATCGACGACCAGGCCGCGTTCGCCACGCTGGCGCGAAGGCTGCTCGAGGATCTCGACCTGGCGGCCGACGAACCGTCAGAGCAGGAGCCGGAAGAGGGCGGCGACGGGGATGAGGGCGACGACACCGGGCCGGACGAGGCGGACGATGTCGAAAGCGAGGGCGAGTCCGGCGGCGACATGGAAATGCGCTCCGAGGAAAGCGAGCGCGAGGAAGGCGAGGACGAGAGCGCCGACAGCGAGGCCGATGCCGAGGAGGGTGAGGCGACCACTTCCCAGGAGGCCGCCGACGAAGCTCGCGCCAATGCGATGCGGCGCAATTGGGCGGAGGAGCCGGTCACCGACTATCGGCCGTTCACCTCGCGCTTCGACGAGACGGTCGAAGCCGAGGAGCTTTGCGATGAGGAGGAGCTGGGGCGCCTCCGGGCCTATCTCGACCAGCAGATGACCAGCCTTGGCGGCGTGGTCACCCGGCTTGCCAACCGGCTGCAGCGGCGGCTGATGGCGCAGCAGGCGCGCAGCTGGGACTTCGACCAGGAGGAGGGCCTGCTCGACGCGGCGCGCCTGGCGCGTGTGATCATTAATCCGGCTCATTCGCTGAGCTACAAGATCGAACGCGACACCGAGTTCAAGGATACCGTCGTCAGCCTGCTGATCGACAATTCGGGGTCGATGCGCGGCCGGCCAATCTCGATCGCCGCGACCTGCGCCGACGTGCTGGCGCGGACGCTCGAACGCTGCGGCGTCGCCACGGAAATCCTCGGTTTCACCACGCGCGGCTGGAAGGGTGGGCAGAGCCGCGAGCAATGGCTGTCGGAGGGGCGCCCGCCTCACCCAGGCCGGCTCAATGACCTTCGGCACATCCTCTACAAGCGGGCCGACGAGCCATATCGCCATGCGCGCCGGAGCCTCGGCTTGATGATGCGCGAAGGCCTGCTGAAGGAAAATATCGACGGGGAGGCGCTGCTTTGGGCGCATGGGCGCCTGCTGGCTCGGCCGGAGGAGAGGCGAATCCTGCTGATCATCAGCGACGGCGCGCCGGTCGACGATTCGACCGCGTCGGCCAATGGCGGGACCTATCTGGAACGTCACTTGCGCCAGGTGATCGGCTGGATCGAGGGAAGATCGAATGTCGAGCTGGCGGCCATCGGGATTGGCCATGACGTGACCCGCTACTATTCGCGGGCCGTGACTATCATGGACGCGGAACAGCTGGGCGGCGCGCTGATCGAGCAGCTCGCGGCACTGTTCGACAAACCATGATGATGGGAATAAAAATTGGGCCCGGAGCAACTACGCACTCCGGGCCCCCCTCGTTACGCGACGCGAGGGATTTCGGTTCGCCGTTGCCGGCGAACGAACGAGGAAAAGGGGGAAACCTCGTCCGTGCGGCTGCCTATGCCCGATTCGCACTTGAACGGGGCTGAACGCGGCTTGCAGCATTCATTCAGGAAATCATCTATTTTCAATGGGTTGCTGATGCTGGGCGCGGTAGCGGCTGCCTATTGGCCGATCCGCGCCTTGCCGAGCCAGCACCGGCTCCCCCCGGCAACGGTCCCGCTTGAGGTGAGTGAAGTCGATCTGCCGATGCAGAAAGGCCCGCTGCGGCTGGCTGGCGCGTGGGAGCTTGCAGCCGTGGATCGGCGGTTTGGCGGCCTGTCCGCGCTGGCCATCGATGGAAGCCGCTTTCTTGCACTTACGGACCGCGGGGCGGCAATTCGATTCGATTTCCCGACTGAAGCGACGCCGCAGGCCCAACTTGTCGACCTTAGGCTGGGTCCCGGCCCATTCGGCAAGAAATGGGCGCGCGACGCCGAATCACTCGCTTCCGACGCGCAGGGACGGGGCTGGTGGGTTGGATATGAGCAAGGTCACTCGCTTTGGCTTTATGACGCTGGTTTCGATCGCGCCCTGGGGCACATCGATCTGAAGCGAATGAAATGGCGCCACAACCGCGGCGCCGAAGGGCTGCTGAATGAAGGTCGCCATCTGCTCGTCACGGCGGAGAACGGGCGCGATGCGGTGCGGGTGAAGACCGGGTCGATCAAGCGGCTGACATTGAATGCCGGAGCTGACGTCGCGGAGGCGGCCCGCGCGCCGGATGGGAGTGGTTGGTTGCTGCTCCGTACGATGGGCCTCGGCGGAATCGAGCAATCAATCGCGCCGCTGCTCCGGACCCGCGATGGCTACAGAGTCGGACCTGGCTGGCCGATTCCCAAGGGCATGTTCGACAATTTCGAGGGAATGGCGATCGAGGCCCGGACGAACGGAAGCTGGCGCTTCTGGCTGATCAGCGACGACGGGCACCGAATCATGGCGCGAACGCTGATGGTCGCATTGGATTATCGGCCGGCCGGCCATAGCAAAAGCCCGGCGACAGGCGCCGGGCTTTCGAATCGACCGTAGGCAGAGGTTTAGGCCGCCGCGGCCTTCGCCTTCTTGGCAATCTCGCGCTTCAGCTTGACGGCCTTGGGAGAAAGATTGTCCTCGCTGGTCTTGGCCAGCCAGTTGTCGAGGCCGCCGACGTGCTCGACCGAGCGCAGGCCATGAGTCGAAACGCGAAGCTTGACGCTGCGCTCGAGCGATTCCGAGATCAGCGTCACGTTCTGCAGGTTGGGCAAGAACGTCCGCTTGGTCTTGTTGTTGGCGTGGGAAACATTGTTGCCCACCTGCCGGCCCTTGCCGGTCAGCTCGCAAACCCGCGACATCGGTTTCATCCTAATCTGAATTTGGGCGCAGCAGCGCCCGGAAAGCGCCGCCCGATACTAGGGGGACGGCCATCCGTCAACCTCGCTCCGGGCAACAATCCTCTTGGGTGGAGCGTTCACCGCCGGCATCGGACAGCAGGGAGCAACCCATGCGCGCCATCCTACTCATCCTGATCCTGGCCGTCGTCGCGCTGATCGCCGCCATCGCGACGGGTTACCTCGATATCTCGCAGACTCGTGAGGCCAGCGTCCCGGAAATCCGGGCTGACGACGGCGCCATTCGCGCAGAGGGCGGGCAACCACCCGCCTTCAAAGTGGAGAGGGGCTCGGTCGAGCTGGGCACGCGCGAGGCCGATATCGCAGTCCCGAAGATCGAGGTGAAGCGCGACAAGGCGACGGTGGATGTGCCTGCCGTTGAGATTCGGCCGGTCGGGGAATCCGAAAAGAAGGCCGACTGACGCGCGCATCGATCCTTACCGGCATGACAGGCGCGGCCAATGCGGCTAGCGCTCGCTCCGCGATGGCCTTCCCGCTTCCAACTCCCATGCGCCGGGCGCTTGACCTGGCCGCCATAGCCGCCGAGGCCGGCGAGGTGCCCGTAGGCGCGGTCATCACCCGGGGGGACGAGATCATCGCCGAAGCGCGCAATGCGATGCGCGGCAATCTCGATCCGACGGCTCATGCCGAAATGGTCGCCATTCGCCATGCCGCGACCCGGCTGGGTCAACCTCGCCTCGACGGCTGTACCTTGTGGGTCACGCTCGAACCTTGCGCCATGTGTGCCGCCGCGATCACCCTGTCGCGGATCGAGGCACTGCGCTTCGGCGCCGAGGATCCCAAAGGCGGCGGCGTCGTCAATGGACCACATTTCTTTTCGCAGCCGACCTGTCATCACCGCCCAGACGTGCTGGGCGGGATCGGCGAAGAGGAAGCAGCGGCGCAGCTCAAGGCCTTCTTCGAGGCGCGACGTGCTTAGCGGATCCGCCTGCTTGCCGGAGCGCGAGTTTGTCGGCATGGATTTCCCCAACGCACCATGAGCGACGCGCTCCTTCCCTTTCCCTGGCTCGACCTGCTCCTGATCCTGGCGCTGATCGCGCTCAATGGCCTGCTGTCGATGAGCGAGCTGGCGATTGTCTCGTCACGGGAAGCGCGGCTCAAGGCCATGGCCAAGGCCGGTTCGGGCGGCGCCAAATGCGCCCTCGATCTCGCCGCGGAGCCGGGGCGCTTCCTTTCCACGGTGCAAATCGGGATCACGCTTATCGGCATCCTTGCCGGCGCCTATTCCGGTGCCAGCATGGGCGAGCCCGTGGCGCAGCGCCTGGCGCTCCTTGGTCTTGAAAGCGACACGGCACAAACAGTCGGGTTCGGGTTGGTGATTGTCGTCACCACCTTCGCCAGCCTGGTCGTCGGCGAACTCGTGCCCAAGCAGTTTGCCCTGCGCAGCCCGGAGCCGATCGCGGCGATCGTCGCACGCCCGATGGGTTGGCTCAGCAAACTGACTCGCCCGCTCGTCTGGCTGCTCGATCAAACCAGCGCGCTGATCTTCAAGCTGCTGGGCTTGAATCGCGAGTCAAGGAACATGGTCACCGCCGAAGAACTGCATCTGGTGGTCGCCGAGGCCCAGACCGCTGGTGTCCTGGAGGAGAGCGAGCGGGCGATCATCTCCGGCATCGTCCGACTTGCCGATCGACCCGTGCGGGAGGTGATGACGCCACGCACCGAGATCGACTGGATTGATATCCACTGCACTCCCGAACAAATTCGCGAAGCTTTGGCGGACACGCCGCATAGTCGCATTCCGGTCGCCGAAGGATCGGTCGACAATATCATCGGCGTGGTTTCCACCCGGGATATGCTGACGGCGCTGCTCGACGGACAGCAGATCGGCTTGCGTGACCTGACCCGCAAGGCGCCGGTCATTCCCGACTTGATGGATGCGATGGATGCTCTCGCGGTGCTGCGATCGGCCGAGGTGCCGCTCGCGCTGGTCCATGACGAATATGGCCATCTCGACGGGATCGTCACGCCGGGGTCGATTCTCACCGCGCTGGCCGGCGCCTTCGCCCATGACATCGAGGAGGGGGATGAGCCGCCCTGCATAGAACGCGAGGACGGAAGCTGGCTCGTGTCGGGATCGGCGAGTGCCGACATCCTGGGCGACAGGATCGGGGTCAATGTCCCCGGCGAGCGCGACTATTCGACCGTGGCCGGTTTTGCTCTGTCGGTGCTCAAGACGATCCCGGAAACGGGTGAGGTGTTCAAGTTCGACGGCTTCCGGTTCGAGGTGGTCGACATGGACGGCCGCAAGATCGACAAGCTGCTGGTCAGCCGGCCCCGGCGCAAGCGGTCGGAGGAGCAGGCGGAGAGCGAGGCGCCCCAGGCCTGAAGAGCCTACAACTTGCCGAACTTGGCCTCATAGCTGTCGATATCTCCGCGGGCGAGATAGTCGGCCTGCTCAATTATACGGTCCCGCTCGAACCGCCCCTTGAAGGCGCCCAGCGAGGAATCCAGCGCTTCGACCTGTCCAGGCGACAGCTTGGCGATCTGATCGAAGCGCGTGATGCCGCGCTGGTTGAGGATCGCCGCCAGCTTGGGACCGACGCCCTTCAGGCGCACCAGATCGTCGGGCGGTCCGGAAGCGCCCGGCAATTCCTCGTGGACCTTTGCACTGAGGATCTGTCCAGCGACGTCGCTGGCCGCGGCGGCCGCCTCGTCGGCGATGTCCTTGCCCTCGCCGTTGGAGGCGGCATGGGTCATGTGCGGCCTGGTTGGGATGCTGTCCGTCAGGCGCACATTCTGCTTGGGCCTGAAGATCAGGTAAATGACGATCAGGCCGATGACCAGGCCGACGAGGAAGACGGGCCAATAAATTTGGATAAATTCCATCCTGCTTAGATCCTCTTTTTCCACCGGCTCGCCCGGCGCCTGAGTTCAAAAATATAGCCCAGCGCGAGGCCCGCGGCGAAGCCCGCGAGACCCAGCAGCTGTGCTTCGACTACCAGCGGAATCATCGGGCGCTCCTCGCTTCCTGTGGCAGGGAGGCTGGATCCCAACGGACCTCCAGCACGCCCGGCACCTGGTCCAGCCGGCGGACCAATTCCGTGCGCTGGAAATCGTCGGCAGGGCCGGACATTATCAACCGGCGAGCGAGTGGATCGCGCTGAAGCCTGGCCTGCACCTGGTACATTTCGTCTCGGTCAAGACGGGCTCGCGCCTGATACTCCACGCGCTGGACAAGCCGATCTCCTGCCCCCAGCGGCCCATGCCACAGCGCCGAAAATCCAAGCGTTGCGGCCAGGCCGACCAGCATAATGACCCGGCTGTTCAAGATGCGCGCTCCAGCTCTCGCCAGCCGATATCCCGGCGGTGGAACCCATCCGCGAACTCGATTCGATCCACGGCCTGGTAGGAGCGTTCGCGCGCCTCGCCGAGCGAGCGGCCGCGGGCGGTCACCGCCAGCACTCGACCGCCGCTGGCGACCAGCTGGCCATCCTTGTCCGCCGTCCCGGCCTGGAAGATGGTAGCGCCCGGGACCTGCTCCGCAGCGAGAAGGCCATGGATCGCGCCGCCCTTGGCGGGCGTGCCGGGATAGCCCCTGGCCGCGACGATGACGGTCATGGTCGTGTCTTCGGAAAGCGAGGGAGGCTCGAACCGCTGGCCGGTCGCGACCGCGTGGAGCAGCTCGGCAAAGTCTCCCTCGATGCGGGGCATGATCGCCTCGCACTCCGGGTCGCCAAAGCGGACATTATATTCGATCAGCTTGGGGCCGTCGGCGGTCAGCATCAGTCCAGCGTAAAGCACGCCGCTGAACGGAGTTCCCGCCTCGGCCATCGCCCGCGCGGTCGGCTCGACGATCTCGCGCATCGCCCGAGCCTCGAGCTCGGGGGTCAGGACCGGGGCGGGCGAGTAGGCGCCCATGCCGCCGGTGTTGGGACCGGTGTCGCCCTCGCCAACCCGCTTGTGATCCTGGGCCGAGGCAAGCGCAACGGTGCGAGCATCATCCACCAGCGCAAATAGCGACGCCTCCTCGCCCTGTAGGAATTCCTCGATCACCAGCGGCGCGTCGCCGATGGCGCGGATCGCCGCC
>DASTCB010000168.1:0-3823 GCA_035711585.1 Sphingomicrobium sp. | reverse complement strand
GGCGGTCGGGGACTCCGCTGCGCGCCCGCCGCGTTCCAAAGTCTCAAGCCGGACCCCGCCAACCTGGGCGAGACCGGCCGGATCGAACAGCAGGATCGGGCTGCCGTCGTCGGCCAGCGTCGTGCCGGCATAAAGCCCCGTCGCCATCACCGCGGGCGCCGCCGGTTTCACCACCAGCTCCTCATGGTCATGGATGCGGTCGACCGCCAAGGCGTAGACGTCGCCGCCCGCAGGCCGCAGCACCACCAGCGTCCGGTCCTCGTCGCGGACCTCGCTGGGCAAGCCGAGCACGTCGGCCAGCGCCACTTCCGGAACGCGGCGGCCGCGAATCGTCGCCACCCCTGCCCCGCCGATCGTCTCCAGGGTCACGCTGGTGCCATTGGCGCGGACGATCTCC
This sequence comes from Sphingomicrobium sp., assembly GCA_035711585.1. GTDB lineage: Bacteria > Pseudomonadota > Alphaproteobacteria > Sphingomonadales > Sphingomonadaceae > Sphingomicrobium. The sequence goes on along the minus strand of DASTCB010000168.1, from coordinate 3,426 downwards.
TCGATCGCCGAGCGCGGAATGGCGAAATGCTGGTTGCCGATCGACACGGTCAGTGCCGGGATGATGGTCAGCGTAAGCGGCACCCGTAGGGTCATCCGGGTTCCCTTGCCCGGAGCGGAGTCGACCTCGACAACGCCGCCAATCCGCTCGACGTTGGAGCGGACGACGTCCATGCCGACACCGCGGCCGGAGATCGCCGTGACTTGCTTGGCGGTGGACAGCCCGGCCTCGAAGATCAGCGCCAGCTGTTCGCCGCGGCTCAATTTCTGCGCGGCCTCGCGTTCGATGACGCCATTGGCGACCGCCTTTTCGACCAGCCTCGACCCGTCGATGCCCTTACCGTCGTCGGCGATCTCGATCAGGATCTGGTTGCCCGACTGACGCGCGGAGACCGACAGCAGGCCGATCTCGCGCTTGCCAGCCTTGAGCCGCTCAGCCGGCGCCTCGATGCCATGGTCGACGGCGTTGCGGATGATGTGGGTCAGCGGATCGCGGATCATCTCAATCATCTCGCGGTCCAGCTCGACGTCGCCGCCGTCGATATCGACCAGCACCTGCTTGCCAAGCTCGGCCGACAGGTCGCGGACCATGCGCGGCAGGGCGACGAACAGATTTTCGATCCGCTGCATGCGGGTGCGAGTGATGGCGTCGCGCATCTCGGCAATGATCCCGGACAGGCGCTCGAAGGCGCCATCCACTTCGACATCGCCGGACGCCTCGCGCAGTCGGCGGGCAAGCTCGTTTCGGGCCAGCACCATGTCGGAAACGCCCGACATAACGCGGTCGAGCAGTTCGACCGACAGGCGAATGGTACGGGGACCAGCGCTGCTTGCTTTCGCACCATTGTCGGCAACCGCGGCTGCAGGAGTCTGGGCCGTGGGGCCCTCCGCGCCGGGTGCCAAGGCATCGATCAGGGAGCTGTCGTCGCCCGATGGAAGCTCCTCACCGGCATCGATCGCGGCGATCATCTCGCCGATGCGGTCGATCACCGCCAGGACGGCGCTGACCAGGGCGGCATCGGGCGAGCGGCGGCCGGCCCGGCAATCGGCCAGCGCGTCTTCGGCGGCGTGGCTGAGCGCCTCGAGCCGGGGAAAATCGAAGAATCCGCAATTGCCCTTCACCGTGTGGACGAAGCGGAAGATGGAATCGAGCCGGGCGCGGTCGTCGGGATTGGCCTCCCAGGCGACGATTTCGCCGCCCAGTGCTTCAAGCATTTCCCGGCACTCGGCCACGAAATCGGCAATCAGGTCATCCATCGGCGGCGAGGCCCCACGCAGCTAGAGTTGCTGGGCCCTCTATGCCGCCAAGGTGTTAACGCCCCGTTAGCCCTACGCTCACTGCCTTGGCAGGATCACTCCGATCAGCAGCGCTTCCGCCGAAGCATCGCTGAGCTGGATGGTTCCGCGGGCTTCGGCCGCCAGCGCATGGGCGAGCCAGGCACCCGCGGCCCGTGGTTCCACCTCTCCACCCGAATGGCCCTGGGCAATGGTTTCACGAAGCTTGGGGTCGAGCAGGATACGCGGCCCCTCCGCCCGGATCACCATTTCCAGCGCGCCATTATGCTGCTCGGCGCCCACATCCAGCCGGCCGCCGCGAACCAGGGCATCGCCGGCGATCATCGCCAGGTTGAGGAGAAGCTTGATCGCCCCTTTCGGCAGCTTGTCGGCAACGACCATCCAGCCCAGCTCGATACGGCTGTCGGCCCCGTACAGGCCCTCCAGCGCGGCCTTGGCTTCCCTGGTATCAATTTCGTCGCCGAATCCGCCGCCGGCCCCAAACGCCAGCCTGAAGAACTTCAGCTTGTTGGCGCTGGCCCGGGCGCTTTCCGCAAGCAGCTCCAGACAGCGGTCGCGCATGTCGGGATCCTGCTCGTCCGAGAGCAGCTCGATGCCATTGTTGAGGGCCCCGACCGGCGACAGCAGGTCATGGCACAGACGCGAACAGAGAAGGCTGGCGAGCTCAACGGCGTTCATAAGCCGTTGATGCGCGAGAGCTTTGGCGGAGGCAAGTCCGCCCATTGAAAGCGTTCCAGTCTGACACCACATCCACATAAGATGGCCGGGGGGCATACGAACATCGAAATCACGCTGGACTCCAGCCATGCGGGCTGGCGGCTCGACCGGGCGCTCGCCGCAGCGGTTCCGGCCCTGTCGCGCGAGCGGCTCAAGGTGCTGACGAAGGCCGGAAGACTGACACGCGAGGGCAAAGCCGTCCGAGACCCAGCGACCAAGGTCAAGGGCGACGAACGATTCACCCTGGCGGTGCCCGATCCCGAACCGGCGCACAACGAGCCTCAGGAAATCCCGTTGCCCATCGTCTATGAGGACGAGCATCTGCTGGTGGTCGACAAACCGGCCGGGCTCGTCGTTCATCCCGCCGCCGGGAATCGCGACGGAACGCTGGTCAATGCGCTGCTCCACCATTGCGGTGGCTCATTGAGCGGCATCGGCGGAGTCGCGCGCCCCGGCATTGTCCACCGCATCGACAAGGACACATCCGGCCTGTTGGTGATCGCCAAGCATGACAAGGCCCATGAAGGGCTGGCCAAGCAGTTCGCGGCCCATTCGATCGACCGACGCTATCTCGCGATTGTGACCGATGTGCCGCGTCAGGCGAGTGGCATTGTCGATGCTCCGCTCGCACGCTCGCCCCAAAACCGGAAGAAGATCGCGATCGTGCCGGCAGGCAAGGGCAAGCGCGCCGTGACCCACTGGAAGCGACTGGAAGTGCTAAACGACGCCGCGTTGGTCGAATGCCAGCTCGAAACCGGCCGTACCCACCAGGTTCGGGTGCACATGGCCTCGATCGGGCATCCGCTGCTGGGCGATCCCGTCTACGGCCGCGGAAAAAGCGGTCACAGAAAGTTGCTTAATCAATTGGACTTCAAGCGGCAGGCGCTGCACGCTGCTCACCTGGGCTTCATCCACCCCGTCACGAAGGGTCGTTTGTCGTTTGACTCAGCCCTTCCGTCGGACATGCAGGAACTGTTCACCGCACTTGGTGTATAGGAATAATACAGCTAAGGGCGCATGCCCCAGGCTGAGGGAGTGAACGATAGATGGCTAATAGGGCTTCAACGGGTGTTGTGTCGATACCCGCTTCGGGCGGGGAAGCCGGCCTCAACCGTTACCTCAGCGAGATCAAGAAGTTTCCGATCCTCGCTCCTGAGGAAGAATTTATGCTGGCCAAGCGGTGGCGCGAACATGGCGACACCGATGCCGCCGCTCGCCTGGTCAACTCCCACCTCCGCCTCGTCGCCAAGATCGCCATGGGCTATCGCGGCTACGGCCTGCCGGTCAGCGAGCTGATCAGCGAAGGCAACATCGGCCTGATGCAGGGCGTGAAGAAGTTCGAGCCGGACCGGGGCTTCCGCCTCGCCACCTATGCCATGTGGTGGATCCGCGCCTCGATCCAGGAATTCATCCT
>DASTCB010000167.1:0-17065 GCA_035711585.1 Sphingomicrobium sp. | reverse complement strand
GGATTGTCGCTAACGGCGGCGGCCGCCTACACCGACGCCAAGACCAAGGGGAATATCTGCTTCGCGTCCGTCGTCGTCGATCCGTCGCCGGACTGCAGTGCTCTCCTGGACGATCAAGGTACGCCCGATCCCAGCGACGATGACTTCAACTTCATCGTGACGCCGTCCGGCACGCGGCTGCCGGTGACGCCCAAGTTCAAGGCGACCGCCACGGCGCGCTACGCCTGGCCGGTGGGACCGGGCCGAGCGCACGTTCAGGGAAGCATTGCCTATCAGGGCTCTGCCGCAGCCGATCTCCGCCAGGATATTGAAATGGATCCGGACGTGGTCCTCAACCCCAACGACTTCCTGGGTCGGATCAAGTCCAGCACACTGATCGATGTATTCGCTGGCTACGACTGGCAGAAGCACAGCGTCGAACTGTTCGTGACGAATCTGTTCGACGAACGGAATGAGCTGTCGCGCTTTGTCGTCTGCAGCATTTGCACGCAGACGAAGATCCTGTCGGGGCGGCCGCGGACGATCGGCTTGAGACTGGGGACGCGGTTCTAAGGGATCGGCACAAGGGCTGATTCTCTGTAATTCGCGCCGTCGGTCGGGTCGGCCTCGCCGCCCGCAGGCCGGCCTCAATGACTCGTCGACGCAGGCGGCGTTTCGGTCAGACGTTGAACTTAAAGTGCAGGACGTCGCCGTCCTTCACCACATAGTCCTTGCCTTCCTGGCGAAGCTTGCCCGCGTCGCGAGCGCCGGCCTCGCCATTCAGGGCGATATAATCATCGTAGGCGATGGTTTCGGCGCGGATAAACCCGCGCTCGAAATCGCTGTGGATCTCGCCTGCGGCCTGCGGTGCCCTGCTTCCTTTCTCGACCGTCCAGGCGCGTGCCTCCTTGGGCCCGACAGTGAAGAAGGTAATGAGGTGGAGGAGGTCGTAGCCGGCGCGGATCACGCGGGCGAGGCCGGTCTCGTGCAGTCCCATTTCCTCGAGAAAGACCAGCCGCTCCTCCATGTCCATGGTGACCAGGTCGGCCTCGATGGCTGCCGACACCACCACCGCCTCGGCGCCTTCGGCATGGGCCTTGTCGAACACGCGCCTCGAATGCTCATTGCCGTTGGCCGCCTCATCCTCGTTGACGTTGCAGACGTAGAGCACCGGCTTGGCGGTCAGCAGCTGCGCCTGCGAGAAAATGCGCGCTTCCTCGTCATCCTTCGGCCTGGTGAGGCGGGCCGGTTTGCCTTCGCGCAGCAGGTCGAGCGCCTGGCTCAGCACCGAGGCCGCTATCTTGGATTCCTTGTCGCCGGTCTGGCCGCGCTTGACGAGATTAGGCACGCGCTTCTCCAGGCTCTCGAGATCCGCGAGCAGCAGTTCCGTCTCGACTACTTCGGCGTCAGCGATCGGATCGACCTGGTTCGAGACATGCTGGATGTCGTCATTCTCGAAGCAGCGCAACACATGGACGATCGCGTCGACCTCGCGGATATTCCCGAGGAACTGGTTGCCGAGCCCTTCGCCCTTCGACGCGCCCTTCACCAGCCCAGCGATGTCGACGAACGCGAGCTGGGTCGGGATGATCTTGGCCGATCCGGCGATCGCCGCCAGCTTGTCGAGGCGCGGATCGGGGACGGCGACTTGGCCGACGTTCGGCTCGATCGTGCAGAAGGGATAGTTGGCCGCCTGCGCCGCCTGGGTCTCGGTCAGCGCGTTGAAAAGGGTCGATTTGCCGACGTTCGGCAGACCGACGATGCCGCAGCGAAAGCCCATTAGATTTCCTTGTGTTCGGGGATTGCGCCGGGCCTTAGCCGCCCAATGCGGCAAGTCAAATGCGAAACCTCAGGCGGTGCGCACCGTTGAGTCGGCATGGCGACCGACAGGGACAACGATAGGGCAAAGCCGATCGTTCAGATCACCGGCGCTGCCGGCAATATCGGGACATCGCTGGCCGGGCGGCTGGCGGATGGCTATCGAATCGTGGGGCTGGACCGGCCGAAGACGAAGGCGGATTTCCCGCTGATCCATGCCGACCTTTCCAAGGACGAATCCGTTGAGAATGCGATCGCCGAGTTCCGCGACAAGTTCGGCGACCGGATCGCCAGCGTCGTCCACCTGGCCGCCTATTTCGATTTCTCCGGCGAGGAGAATCCGCTCTACCAGTCGATCAATGTCGAGGGGACACGACGTCTCCTGAAAGCGCTGCAGCCGCTGGATGTCGAGCAATTCGTCTATTCGGGGACGATGCTGGTCCATGCGCCGGGCGAGCCGGGACAGCGGATCGATGAGGACCAGCCGATCGAGCCGGGGTGGGCCTATCCGATTTCCAAGGCGAAGGCGGAAGAAGTGATCCGTGCCGGGCATGGCGACATTCCCTATGTGTTGCTTCACCTCGCCGGCCTCTATGACGATGAAACGGCGGTCCCAACCCTTACCAACCAGATCGCGCGGATCTACGAACGGGACTTCCAAAGTCATTTCTATGCGGCCTCGACGGAGGTCGGTCAGTCGATGGTCCACCGCGACGACATGCTCGATGCGTTCCGCCGCACGGTCGACCGCCGCCGCGACCTCCCGCCCGGCGCGGTGATCCTGATCGGCGAGGAGGAGGCACCGGGCTATGGCGAGCTTCAGGACGAGCTAGGCCGCCTGATCCACGGCGAGGCGGAGTGGCCGACCATGCGGCTGCCCGGGCCGGCCGCCGCCGCCGGCGCCTGGCTGCAACAGAAGGCCGAGCCGCTGGTGCCCGATGCACTCGACCAGGGCGAGCCGCCGTTCGTCAAGCCGTTCATGGTCCAACTGGCAGGCGATCATTATGAGCTGGATATCTCGCGTGCCCGCGATCTACTCGGCTGGGAGCCGCAGCATCGCATCAAGGACACGCTCCCCAGCATCGTCGCAGCGCTGAAGCGCGACCCCAAGGCCTGGTATGAAGAGAACGGGCTGACCCCTCCGCCGGCGGTGGTCGAAGCGGCCCAGTCCGGCCTCCATGCCGAGCATGCTCGATCGGCCCATGAGGAAGCGCTGATCGATCAGCATCGTCGCTTCCGCTGGGCACATTTCGCGAACATTTTCCTCGGGACTTGGCTGGCGCTTCAGCCGCCGCTGATCGGAGTCGAGGAGCCATGGCTGGCTCGATCCGAAATCGTTTTGGGGCTCGCGACGATCTTGTTTGCCACGCTGTCGCTCTCGTGGCGGTTGCGATGGGCTCGATGGGCGACTGCCGGGGTCGGCGCGCTGGTGATGGCCGCGCCTTTCCTGTTCTGGACGGAAAATGCCGCGGCCTATCTGTCGGATACGCTGGTTGGCGGTCTGATTTTCGTCCTCTCGGTCGGTGTCCGACCGGACGTCGGCCCGTCTCCGGTCGCCGCGACCAGCGGGCCCGACACGCCGCCCGGCTGGAGCTACAATCCGTCGAGCATGTCGCAGCGACTGCCAATTATCGTGCTGGCCATCGTCGGGCTGGAAGTGTCGCGCTACCTCGCCGCCTATCAGCTGGGCCATATCGACGCTGTTTGGGAGCCGTTCTTCGCCGGCTCGGCGGTGGATCCTCGCAACGGGACCGAGGAAATCATCACCAGCCATGTGTCCGAGGCCTGGCCGGTGTCCGACGCAGCGGTCGGCGGCTACACCTATGCGCTGGAGATTTTGACGGGAATCGTCGGCTCGCGAGCGCGCTGGCGAACCATGCCTTGGCTGGTGCTACTGTTCGGCCTGATGATCGCCCCGCTGGGCGTCACCTCAATCTTCTTCATCATCATCCAGCCGATCCTGATCGGCACGTGGAGCACGCTGGCGCTGATCGGGGCGGCGGCGATGCTGATCCAGATTCCCTATTCGCTCGACGAGCTGGTGGCGACGCTGCAGTTCATGCGGCGGCGGGTCAGGGCAGGCAGGAGCTGGCTGCGCGTTCTCCTGTTTGGCGACACGGACGAGGGTCGGCCGGCCCCTCCGTCCGACGAGTTCGACAAGCGACCGGGCGAGGTGTTGCGGGCGATGTGGGGCGGCGGTGTCAGCCTGCCTTGGAACCTTGGCCTCGCCGCCCTGATCGGCCTGTGGCTGATGTTCACCCGGCTGACCTTGGGGGCTGAGGGCGGACAAGCCAATGCCGACCATCTGATCGGGTCGCTGGCGCTGACGGTGATTTCGCTTGCGGCGGCCGAGGTTGCGCGGGCGCTTCGATTCCTGCTGATCCCGCTTGGGCTGGCGGTGTTGATGACGCCGTTTTTCTATGAGGCCAGCACGATGCAGCTGGTGGCCAGCATCGCCTGCGGCGTGGGACTGATCCTGCTCAGCCTGCGTCGGGGGCCCATCGTCGGCACTTATGCCGGCTGGCAGCCATTGATCCGCTAGGCGAAATTGAAGCTGACGCTGAGGCGTTCTCCGCCTCCCTTGCCGGGGAGCACTTCGTGCCGCAGCCAGCTCTCCCACATCAGCAGCAGGCCGGGGCGTGGCGCCACAGTGACGAAGGAGCGCAGCTCCTCCGGCGCGTCCTCGCGGCGAACCGGCGCGGCCATCATCATCGCCAGCCGTGGGTCCTCGAAGCGGATGTCGCCGCTGCCCGTCGGCACCGCGACATAGAAGGTGCCGGACAGGATCGAGTGCGGGTGGATATGGGCGCTGTGATATCCACCTGCCTTGAGCAGGTTGACCCACAGGCTATCGAGTTTCGGTTTCACATCCCACGCCAATTCCTTCGCAAACGCGGCTGCGTGGCGGGTGAGGACGCGCTTGAGTTCCCCAAAGGCGGGATCACGGCGGGGGAGGTCATCAAGCGAGGCGTAGCTGGTATAGCCCCTGTAGCCCTTGTCGCGGCTCCACCGCTTTCCAGCCTCGTCATCGGTCGCCAGTGCACGGATGGAATGGGCGAGATCGGCTAACAGTTGCTCACCGACCAGATCGGCTTCGTAAAGCGGCGTTGCGAACAGCCTGCGGGACATGCCCCAGCATTAGGCGGCGGCACGGCTTGCCGTAAAGGGAGCCTAGTCCTCGAAGACGGTCGCAGCGCCGACCCGTTCGAAGGTCAGGTTTACGGAGCGAGCACCGGCAGGTCGTGTGCGGTGTCGCGTCCCAGCCGGCACCGTGACGAACTCGCCGGGCTCCACGACGACTTCGCCGCTCTCGAACTCGATGACCAGCTCGCCGTCGACCCCATAAAAGGTTTCGTCCGAATCCGGGTGACGATGCCAGCGGAATTGACGGGTCATCACGCTCATGCGGATCTCATGGTCGTTGATCGTGGCCAGCGACAGGTTCTGATAAGGTTCGTCGATCAGACGGCTGAGCGCCAGCGGGTCGATGAGCAATGGCGGAGCGGCTTTGGGGTCGGTCATGCCCCTTGATGCGACCTGACGGGTCCAGGGCAAAATCGAAATGGCCCCAACTGCGATAAAGGGCGCTTATCCATATCGACAGGTTTTGCTTGCCCTCGCGCTCGATCGGTCGGTAAATTTCCGTTGAGAGAACGGGGGCTTAGCGATGCCCAGCGTGTTCGTTTCCTATTGCCGGCCCAGCGCTCAGGTCGCCGAGCAGGTCACGACTGCACTCTCATCAATGGGCTACGATGTCTGGCGGGATGACCAGCTGCCGGCCCATCGTGCCTATGGGGACGTCATTGAGGAAAAGCTTCGCGCTGCCAATGCCGTGGTCGTGCTGTGGTCGTCCGACGCCTGCCAATCGCAATGGGTGCGCGCCGAGGCGGATTATGCGCGCCAGGCCGGAACGTTGGTGCAGGCCAGCCTCGATGGCACGATCCCGCCGCTACCCTTCAACCAGATCCAATGTGCCGACCTTTCGGGATGGAATGGGGTTCGCGATCACCGGGTTGGCGCAAGGTCGAGCGGAGCGTTGCGGCGCTGGCCCCAATCGAACTGGACGGAAAGAAGGTGGTACGCTCCGAACGACCGTCAATTTGCGTCCTGCCGTTCCAGAACATGAGCGGCGACGTCGAGCAGGAATATTTCAGCGACGGTATCAGCGAGGACATCACCACCGACCTGTCGAAGATCTCGGCACTGGCCGTCACCGCGCGAAACACGGCCTTCACTTTCAAGGGACAGGCGGTCAACGTGTGCGAGGTGGCGCGCTCAGTCCATGTCAGCCACGTCCTTGAAGGTAGCGTGCGCAAGGCAGGGGGCAGGCTCAGGATCACCGCCCAGCTGATCGACGGCGCGACCGGCGAACATCTTTGGGCCGAGCGGTACGACCGGGATCTAACCGACATTTTCGCCATCCAGGACGAGATATCGCACGCCATCGTCGAGGCACTGGAGGTGAGGCTGCTCCCGGCCGAACGAAAGGCGATAGAGCAGCGGGGAACGACGAGCGCGGAAGCCTATGATCTCTACCTGATGGCACGAAACTGCTGGATTGCCGGGGATTTCTCCGACGCCCGCCGCGTCGGAAGGGTGATCCGCATCTGCCAGCAGGCGATCGACATCGATCCGGACTATGCGCAAGCTTGGGCGCTGATTGCGCTCGGCCAGGCCCATGTATTCCATGGTATCGGCCCGAACGAAGGTTCCGACGATGGCGCCGTTGCCGCGGCGCGAGCATTGGCTCTCGACCCCAACATCGCCGAGGCCCGGCTGCCGATGGCCTGGCGGCTGGTCGTCCGGGGCAAATTCGACGAGGCCAATGAGGAATTGGCCGAGGCTATGCGTATTAATCCCGATAGCTGGGAAGTGAACAAGGAAGCCGCGAGGCTATTCTATCGGCAGCGGCGGATCGCAGAAGCGACCGTCCACCTCGAGCGTGCAATAAGGATTGTCGATGCAGATTTTCACGGATGGGGAATGCTGCTCGCTTGCTATCTCGCCCAGGAAGACGGTGCCCGGGCAAAGGAATGCGCCCGGAGAATCATCAGCCTGGTCGAAGATGTCGTCGCCCGCGATCCGGACAATGGCATTGCCCTTGCTATTGGCGCCAACAGCTTCGCCGCCGTTGAGCAATGGGGCCAGGCCCGGCAATGGGTTAGTCGGGCGGAGCGGTTCGACTCCGGCAATCTTTTCATGCGCTATAATCTTGCGTTCGGTCTTGCCGAGATTTTCAAGGACCAGGATGCGGCCATCGCGATGATTGCGCCGGTCCTGGCGAAAGGCGGCCCCAGCACCATTCGGCTGGCTGCCGTCGATCCCAACCTGGATGGCCTGCGTGAAAAAGCGCGATTCCAGGAAATGATGGACGACGCCTATCGACGGCTGGGAATGAAACCGATCGTCGCTATCCCTCAAGAAGCCGTCGCGCCACTTCGCTCATGAAGCGGGTGTCGTCGCCATCCGCCAGCCAGTCGGCCTCCGATGCGATCGCTCCCAGCAGGTCGCTGAGCGCTTCCATCTCGCTCTTCGCGTAATTGCCGAGGACATACCGCGTGACCTTGTCCTTGTGGCCGGGGTGGCCGATGCCGATCCGCACCCGGCGGAACTCGGGCCCGAGCGAGGCATCGATCGACCGCAAGCCGTTATGGCCCGCAGTCCCGCCGCCGATCTTCACCTTGACCTTCATCGGCGCGAGGTCGAGCTCGTCGTGGAACGCGGTGAGCGCATCGATATCCAGCTTGTAGAATTTGAGCGCCTGCTGAACCGCGTCGCCGCTGTCGTTCATGTAGGTCTGGGGCTTCAGCAGGAGCACTCTGTGACCGCCGATGCGGCCCTCGCTGGCGAGGCTGCGGAATTTCTTCTGCCAGGGGCCGAAGCCATGCACCGCGGCGATGACGTCTGCCGCCATGAAGCCGACATTGTGCCGGTGCAACGCATATTTGTCGCCCGGATTGCCGAGCCCCGCCCAGATTTGCATGGCGACGTCCCTGCCAGCAAAAACGCCCACCCCGCAAGCGGGATGGGCGTCCTTGTTCGTAAGCAATGGAAGGGGGAAGCTTAGGCTTCCTCGCCGCCTTCGGCCTCGCCACCCTCGGCTTCGGCATCGGCTTCTTCCTCGCCGACCGTCGGGACCTCGCCCTCAGGCGCAGCCTCTTCCTCGACCTGCTTCATCGCCGACGGAGCAACGACGGTCGCGACGGTGAAGTCGCGGTCGTCGATCGCGGCCTTGGTGCCTTCCGGCAGCTTGACGTCGCTGATGTGGATCGAATCGCCGATCTCCAGGCCGTCGAGCGGGATGTGGATCTCGTCGGGGATGTGCGCCGCGTCGCAGATCAGCTCCAGCTCGTGCTGGACGATGTTAAGCACGCCGCCACGCTTCAGGCCCGGCGAGGCTTCCTCATTGTCGAAGCGTACCGGGATGGCGACCGTGACCTGGGCATGCTCGCCGATGCGCAGGAAATCGACATGGATCGGGCGGCTCGTTACCGGGTGGAAGTCGACCGCCTTGGGCAGCGTCCGGTTGGCCTTGCCGTCGAGCTCGACCATGACGACCGAGTTCATGAAGTGGCCGGTGTTCAGCATCTTGACGAGGAGCTTCTCCTCGACGTGAACCGACAGCGGCTCCTTCTTCTCGCCGTAGACCACGGCGGGGACCCGTCCTTCGCGGCGAAGTGCACGGGAGGCTCCCTTGCCAGCCCGATCGCGCGCTAGGGCGGGCAGCGTCAGCTGTTCGCTCATTTCGCAATTCCTTCTAGGTTTTCATGCCCCGCCACGCCTCCAGGGATGACCATGGGTGGGCAAGCGCGCGCCTATAGGGGGGCAGCCTTATTTTGGCAAGTTGGCGAACTCAGGAGATGCGGTTGGACTCAATCCCGCGCCCGGCGAGCCATTGCTGAACACTGTCCTTGCCGGCGAGATGGCCGGTTCCGACCGCGACGAACACCGTTCCCGGCTGGTCGAGCCGGTTTGCAATCCACTGGCCCCAGCGGGCGTTGCGGTCGGCGATCAGCATCCGATAGGCGACCGGCGATTTGGCTTCGAAGCCGTCCAGCATGACCGAGAACGTGCGCGTATCACCATTGGCCCAGGCGCCGAGCAGGTCCCTGATGGTGACGGTCGTCGGGGGCGCCGAAGGCGCTGCCGCGGCCGCCGCTGGCGGTGGGGCAGGGATGTTCGATAGCGTTTTCAACTGGTCCTCGAACCCCTCGAGGCCGCTGACCGCCTTGCCGGCATCCTCGGCCACCCGGCGGAGCACTGCATCGGCGCCATTGTCGACTGACATGCCCATGGCATTGCCGTGGCTCATCACCGCCTGGGTCTGGGCGATGAAGGCTTTGACCTTGCGCTTGCCGTCCGGTGCGACCTCGGTCACCTGCTCGCGGGCGGCGGCCAAGTCCGCCGGGATGACGGTTTCCAGCACAAGCTCGCCCGACGCATTGAACGCTTCGCGAACCTTGCGGTCGAACCAGACGGTACGGCCATCGAGCGTATGGAAAGTGCCGAACAGATATATGGTCGTGTCGGCGTCGCGGATTTCCCACAATGCCGGAGTGGCTCGGACGATTGACGGGGCTCGAATGACCGGGGCCGGAGCGGCCTGGACGGTCGCGGTGGCCGAGGCAAGCAGGAGGGCTGCTGCAAAGCCCTTCATCAGCCGGTTCAAGGGCGCACTCCGCCCGCTTCTAAATCGAGTCCGTTTCACTTGGCGACCCCCCGCCGGTTGTGAGGTCACAGTCCCCTAGAATTGGTTAACGGTCAATAAACTCATCGTGAAATTTCAACCATTTGCGACGAATGGAGGAACTTCGTGGTCCGGACCCTCCGTAAAAGTCCGGACCGCCGACAGGTTATTGTACGCGGGTAACCTTGACGCCCTGCTGCTCAAGCTCGGTCAACACGGATTGGTCTCCGGCAAGATGGCCGGCGCCGACGGCAACCAGTACCGTACCGGGCTGGTCGAGCCGACCCTTGACCCATTTTGCCCAGTTCGAATTACGCTTTGACAGCAGCGCGTCCTTCAGCTCGGGGGCCTCGCCCAGGTCCTTGTTAAAGCTGGTCGCGATCGCCTTGACGTCGCCGCGCTGCCACGCCTCGAGCATCCCGCCGAACTGGTCCTTCATCGCCGCGGGGTCATCCAGCACCGATTCCAGGAACTTGCGTTGGGCGTCCTCCGACAGGCGGTCGAAATAGCCGAGCTGCTCGGCATTGGTTTCCAGCTCGCCGATCTTCTTGCCGCCGGCTTCGAACTGCTTCCTCAGGGCTGATTCGACGCCCGAGCCGGGGTCGAGGCCGAGTTCCTTAAACTGTACGCCGAGCAGGAGGAAGGCCGCGGCCCAGGTCTCCAGCTTATCGAACACCTGCGGCGGAACGCCCGACTTTCCGATCGCCTTGTCGAGATCGGCTTTCCGGGCGGCCGGGACGCGCTGGCCAATCGGAGGAAGGCCCTCGGCGACGGCCAGCTTGAACAGCTCGCCGATCGCGGCCGCCGGGTTGCTTTCGTCGACCACCGTTTCGACCACCAGCGTGTCGGCGCTTGTCGCCGCCTGGTCGAAGGCTTGGCTGCGCCACTCGGTGCCCTTGGGCAGCAGATGAATCGTGCCGAACAGGTAGACGGTGGTGTCCTCGTCGGCGACTTTCCACATCGCCGGGCTGACGGCCCTGGGCTCGGTCGCCGGCGCGGCGCAGGCGGTGGCGGCCAGAAGGCCAAACAGCGCGCATCGGCGGGTGATCTTATTCATCATGGTTCTTATCCTTCAGGAATGATGATTAGCGAAACTTGAACCAGGCCCAAACAATGGCCTGGACGACAAAGGAGGCGAGCAGCAGCAGCACAGCGGGGCCTGCGGCAAGCGGAGGGACGATTTCACCACGGCTAAGGAGCCACCATGCCGGAATCGCCGCTGCGATGAAGTAATAGGCGATCTGCGAGCCCCAGAGGTAGGCTAGCTCCTCATGATCGTCGATTGTGCGGTGGTAGAGCCATGCGGCAAGGCCAAGCGCAAGCAGCAGGGCGGCGGTGGTAACGGCGGCGACGGCGGGCTCAATCCGGTCGGCGCTGAAAAAGCGGCCGGAATCGCCGACGCCGGGATCGATGAGGCCGATGGCAACCAGTCCGATCCCGATCGGTATGCCAAGCGCGCCGATCCATAACCACATCTTCCAATAGCGCTGGTCGAACGGGGTCATCCCGGAGACCGGGCTGGCGCTCAACAGCACGCGGAGGAGCTGGCCGACGGCGATCGTGACGATCAGCCCGATGGCGACAACGACCCAGCCGAGCGGCTTGCGCGGCAGCAAATGGCCGTGGTCGAGCGCCGCTGCGCCGAACCCTATCCAAAATCCAAGAACGAAAAGCGCCAGCGTGACCGCCGCAAGGGTGCTGAGCCCCCGGGCAACCGGACTCATTCGGGAAATTCGCTCGCGAAGATTCTGCCCCATGATCATTGTTCTGCCCCGTCGTTGAAGATCTGTTCGATCGACTGGCCAAAAAGCCGGGCGATCTTGAAGGCGAGGGGCAGCGACGGATCATATTTCCCGGTCTCGATTGCGTTCACCGCCTGGCGCGAGACGTCGAGGTGCCCGGCCAGTTCGGCCTGGCTCCAGCCGCGTTCGGCGCGAAGCACTCGCAATCGATTCTCCACCTGTCAGCCGACCCTTACCTTATGTCAATAAAACCTGACATAGCGAGTCGAGCGTGCTTGTCAACAACACCTTACATTTTTCAACGCTGCTTGACCGGTCTCGGCCCCTCCCTCTAGGGCCGCCAGGTGACGACCGCGCTGTCATTCCAGGACCTGATCCTGACCCTGCACCGCTATTGGGGCGAGCAGGGCTGCGTCATCCTGCAACCCTATGACATGGAAATGGGGGCGGGGACCTTCCATCCGGCGACCGTGCTGCGCGCGCTCGGGCCGCACCCGTGGAAGGCGGCCTATGTCCAGCCGTGCCGCCGCCCGACCGACGGCCGCTATGGCGAGAACCCCAACAGGCTCGGCCATTATTACCAGTATCAGGTGATGCTGAAGCCTAGCCCGGAGAATCTGCAGCAGCTGTACCTCGGCTCGCTGGACGCGATCGGCATCGATCCGCTGAAGCATGACATCCGTTTCGTCGAGGATGATTGGGAAAGCCCGACGCTGGGTGCCTGGGGCCTCGGCTGGGAAGTGTGGTGCGACGGGATGGAGGTGACCCAGTTCACCTATTTCCAGCAGGTCGGGGGGTTCGACTGCAAGCCGGTGTCGGGGGAGCTGACCTATGGGCTCGAGCGGCTGGCGATGTACATCCAGGGCAAGGACAATGTGTTCGACCTTGCCTTCAACACTGACGGCGTGACCTATGGCGACGTCTTCCTCGAGAATGAGCGGCAGATGTCGAAATGGCATTTCGAGGTCGCCGATACCGACCGGCTGTTCGACCTGTTCAAGCAGGCCGCGGCGGAGAGCGAGAACAGCCTGAACGCAGGGGTGCCGATCGCCGCCTATGAGCAGGCGATCAAGGCCAGCCACATCTTCAACACGCTGCAGGCGCGCGGCGTGATCTCGGTCGCCGAGCGGCAGGCCTACATCGGCCGGGTCCGCGACCTGGCCAAGGGCGCGTGCGGGGCGTGGATGGCGCATATGGGGTTTGAGGCGTGAGCGCTGATTTCCTGCTTGAGCTGCTGAGCGAGGAAATCCCGGCGCGGATGCAGGCGCGAGCGCGCAATGACCTGGCGCGGATGTTCGCCGAGGCGCTAGCGGGCGCTGGCCTCAGCCATGAGGGCATCACAACCTATTCGACGCCGCGGCGGCTGGCGCTGATCGCGCGCGGCCTGCCGGCGACAACCGAGGCGGTGAGCGAGGAGCTGAAGGGCCCGCGAACCTCCGCGCCGCCGCAGGCGCTGGAAGGCTTCCTGCGCAAGACCGGCCTCACGCAGGACCAGCTTGAGGACCGCGACGGCACCTGGTTCGCGCGGATCGAGCGGCCAGGCAGGGCGACCAGCGAGGTGCTTGCGGAAGCGGTGGCGGCGATCGTGCGCGACTTCCCCTGGCCCAAGTCGATGCGCTGGGGCCCGAAATCCGGCTCGACCGCTTCGCTGCGTTGGGTGCGGCCGCTGCACTCGATCGTGGCGCTGCTCGGCGAAGAGATTGTGCCGGTCGCGATCGATGGGGTTGAATGCGGCGCGACGACGCGCGGTCACCGCTTCCACCATCCCGGCCCGATCACCATCGGCGGCGCAGGCGACTATGTCGAAAAATTGCGCGCCTGCCATGTGATCGTCGACCAGGAGGAGCGCGAGGCGGTCATCCGGCAGGGCGCTGCCGAAGCTGCGAAGAAGGCCGGCTTCACCTTGGTCGAGGACGAAGGGCTGGTGGTCGAGAATGCAGGGCTGACCTCGCTGCCGGTGCCGCTGCTCGGCTCGTTCGACCGGGCCTTCCTCGATGTGCCGGAGGAGGTGATCCAGCTCACTGCCCGCATCAACCAGAAATATTTCGTGATGCGCGACGCGGAGGGGAAGCTTGCCCCGCATTTCGTCTGCGTCGCCAACATCAACGCGAGCGACGGCGGGGCGGCGATTGTTGCGGGCAACGAGCGGGTGCTGGCCGCGCGCCTGGCCGACGCTCGTTTCTTCTGGGAGCAGGATCTCACGGTCTCGCTGGAGGAACAGGCGAAGAAACTCTCCGGCATTATCTTCCACGACAAGCTCGGCACCGTCGCCGACAAGGTCGAGCGGGTGGCGAAGCTGGCGCGTTGGCTGGCCGAAGAAAATATCGTCACCCCAGCGAAAGCTGGGGTCTCAGGTCGGAATGAGATGCCAGCTTCCGCTGGCATGACGGTTGAAGAACTGGCCAACATGGCCGAGCGCGCCGCGCGGCTGGCCAAGGCCGACCTTGTCACCGGCATGGTTAGCGAATTCCCCGAGCTGCAGGGCGTGATCGGCGGCCACCTCGCCCGCGCCCAAGGCGAGCTCGACGCCATCGCCGATGCCATCCGCGACCATTACAAGCCGGTAGGGCAGGGCGACGAGGTGCCGACGGCTCCGGTGACGGTGGCGGTGTCGCTAGCCGACAAGATCGATACGATCTGCGCTTTCTTCGGCGTTGAGCTAAAGCCGACAGGTTCGAAGGATCCCTTTGCTTTACGCCGCGCAGCAATCGCCTCAATCGAATTACTCATCCGGAATGGGCTGCGGCTGGACCTTACAAGGGCAGTTCGGGGAGCGCTCGCCAACCGGGCGGGACAGGCTCCGGACGCCCGCGTTGCGCATCGGCTCGACCGGACCTCGCCCGAGGTGCTCGAATTTTTCGCCGATCGCCTGAAGGTGCAACAACGCGATGCCGGAGTGCGTTACGACCTGATCGACGCGGTGTTCGCGCTCGGTGGCGAAGACGATCTGGTGAGGCTCTTGGCGCGCGTGGAAGCATTGCAGCAATTCGTGGAGACGCCCGAGGGCGCCGACCTGCTCGCCGCCTACAAGCGTGCCGCCAACATCCTCAAGAAGGAGAAGTGGCACGGCGGCAAGGGCGCGCAAGGCATCGCCCAGACCGGCGACGAGGATCCGCACGTGCAGGTTAGCGAGCCGGACACGTCCAACGCGGTAGCGGAGCTGACCACCGCCTCGACCTTGCCGGCCGACGCGCCGGGCGAAGAGCGGACGCTGGTCGAGGCGCTCGACGTCGCGGAGCCTAAGGCGATCAAGGCGATTGTCGATGAGGATTTCACCTCGGCAATGGCCGCGCTGGCGACCTTGCGCGGTCCGATCGACAGTTTCTTCGATAAGGTGACGGTCAACGATCCCGATGCGGACGTTCGGAGGCGGCGGCTCGACCTGCTGGCGCGCTTTCGCGACACGGTGAACGCAGTCGCCGATTTCTCGAAGATCGAAGCTTAAATAGTCGGATCTTCGGTCGCGGGTTCGCGATCCTTGTCCTTAATCGCGGCGGCGCGCAGTGAATCGCGCTCACGCCATTCCTTCTCGCGCTCCGTGTACACCCGCTCGAGCTTCTCGCGGCGATCGAGCTCGCTATTGTAGCGATGCTTCCACTTGCGACCGCCGCCGGCGAACACGAAGCCGCCGATCAGGAAACCGAGCAGGAACACCAAAAGGACGATGATCCACTGGTCGGATGTAAACTGCATCATGGGCCGTGACCCCTTTCGGTGGGATCAACTGATTGGCCCCGAAACGAGTTCCGCCGCCGCCCCTCGCGGGACGGCGGCGGTCTCCCACCCCCGAAGGGAGCGCTCCAACTATTTGAACAGGTTGTCGCTGATCGAGCAGGCCGCCGGACCCAGGATGACAATGAACAAGGTCGGCAGGATGAACAGAATCAGCGGAACGGTCATGATCGCCGGCAGTCGGGCCGCCTTTTCCTCGGCGCGCATCATGCGCTCGTTGCGGAACTCGGCCGACAGCACGCGCAAGGCGGAGGCCAGCGGAGTGCCGTATTTCTCGGTCTGGATCATGGTCGTCACCACGCCTCGGATCGACTCCAGGTCGACGCGAGTGGCGAGGTTCTCGAACGCTTGGCGACGCTCGTTGAGGAAGCCCAGCTCGATCGCGGTCAAGCCGAATTCGTCGCCCAGCTCCGGATAGGCCTTGCCCAGCTCCTTCGCGACCCGGTTGAAGGCGGCGTCGACGGTGAGGCCGGCCTCGGCGCAGATGACGAGCAGGTCGAGCGCGTCGGGCAGGCCCTTGCGGACCGCGTCGCTGCGCTTTTTGACCTTGTTGCTCAGCCACAGGTCGGGCGCCTTGTAGCTTCCAACGAGGGTGCCGGCGACGAAGCCATATTTCTTGAACCACGACCAGTCGGGGAAGAAATCGACGACATAGACCAGGACGACGGCGGCGATTCCGAGCACGACCGGCAGCACGAACCGCGCGAAGATGATGAAGAAGGCCAAGTCCTTGGCGCGGATGCCGGCCTGCATCAGGCGGACCTGGGTCTTCTTGATCTGGTCATCCTGAAGCATCTTGAAGTTGCTCAGGATACCGCGGACCTTGTCGGCGGCTTGGTTCTTGTTGGTGAGCTTCTTGCGCTTGTTGGTCGAGGCGACGATCCCGGCCTTCAGCTGCTCGCGCCGCTCGTTCAGCGCCTTGACGCGGCGGGCCATCGGGTCCTTCACCGTCGTCGCGGCATAGATTGCGGTCAGCACGGCAAGCGTGGCCACCGCGCTGAGCACGGTCGCGACCCAGATGACGTCGACGCCGAGAAGGGTAGGTCCGGTGGGGGCAGCTTCCATCGTCTCTTCTTCCCTAAATCTCGAAGTTGACCATCTTGGCCATGATGAATGCGCCAATGCTCATCCACACCAGGCCGCCAAGCCCGGCAACGATCAGGCGCTGGTCGGTGAAGAAGCCGCCCATGTAACCGGGGTTGATCATCCACACGAGGGTGAACACCACGAACGGCAGCGATCCGACGATATAGGCGGAGGCCTTGGATTCGGAGCTCATCGCCCGGATCTTGAGCTTCATCTGCGCGCGCTTGCGGAGCACGTCGGCTAGGTTCGACAGCGTCTCGGCCAGGTTGCCGCCGGTCTCGCGCTGGATCGCCAGCGTGATCACGAAGAATTGGAATTCTGGAGTGCCGAGGCGATCGGAAGTTTCCTGCAGCGCAACTTCCATCGTCCGCCCGATCTTCATCTTGTCGGCGACTGCCTGGAATTCGAGTCCGACAGGCCCCTGGATTTCCTTGGCGACGATACCGAGCGTCTCGGTGATCGGAAGGCCCGAGCGAAGGCCGCGAACCATCAGCTCGATGGCATCGGGGAAGTTGGCGTTGAACTGATTGAGCCGCCGCTTGATGAGGAAGCCGACGACAAAGTGCGGGACCGCAACGCCGGCGAACAGGCCGACAAAGAAGGCCAGCAGGAAGGGCGCGCCCTTGATCATCAGCAGGGCCGCTACGAACACCATCAGTCCGAGCGAACTCAGCGCATATTTGCCGAGCGAAATCGGCTTGCCGGTCTGCTCGAGCCGCTGACGCATCAGGGCCGGCCTTGGAATCAGGGTCGACGCCCAGCCGTCCACTCGGCTGGCGCGAGCTGCCATCAGCTTGCGGATCTGTGCCTGGGCGTTCGCCGCCAGAATGCCATCGGCATGGCGTTCCTTGACCAGCTCCATTCGCCGCTTGAGGGCCTTGCGCGGGTTGGGGCCGCCCAACGCCTTCGCGCCAAGCAGGAGCGCGCCCAGCACGCCGATCGCCAAGATGATGATGTAGATCATATCCGTCCGTTCGTCCTGCCCATCAGCCTGCCAGGAGGGCGGGGCGCCCTCTCGCAC
>DASTCB010000166.1:0-5966 GCA_035711585.1 Sphingomicrobium sp. | reverse complement strand
TAGCCGTTTTGATGACGGATGCCCCAGATCGACTTGTCGCGGGGATTGACGACAAGGTCGCCAACCCGGACGTCGCGCAGCAACATCCGCTTCTTTCCGGTGTCGACGTCGATCTCGACGATGTCGCGGAAGGCATTATTGTCTTCGGTGTAATAGGCTTTGCGGGCCTCGGCGTCGAAGGCCAGGCTCGTCACCTTATAGAGCATCATGCCCTTGATCTCGGCCAGCTTGCGGAGCCTGCCGGTCGTGAGGTCCATCGTACCGACGAAACCGACCTCGCCCGGATAGCGGAAGGCCGCCACGAGCCGGTTGGTCCGCTCGTCGATGAAGCCGCGGGACATGGAGCCGAGCCCCCTGGGACTCAAATGGCGAACCTCCGTCAGCGGATAGGCGGACAGCTTGGCGAGATTTTCCTGCTGGAACTGCTTTTCCCATTCATGCCAGTCGGACCAGGCGTCATCGAGCCGCTTGCCGAAAACCCGGCGGAACTGGGTGGCGTAGAAACCCGCGCTGCCTTCGTCCCGGCGGAGCCATTCCACCACCTTGTCGGGCCCATAGGTCAGCGCAAGCCATGAAATGAAACGCGATCCGTACAAATAGGCGTTGACCCCGACCTGGAAGTCGACCGCGACGCCTTCGCTTTCCAGCCCGAGTGGCGAATAAAGCTTGTCGCCGTCGCGGACCTTGGCGCGGAACACCATTTCGTCATAGCCGCCCTGGCCGCGGCCCAGGCCGCCCGCCATCCAGGTTTCGAAAAAGACCGCCGAGCCTTCGAGATACCAGCGCGGGACATTGTTCCGAGGAGTCGCCAGGTAATTGTACAGGATCGACTCCGGATGCTCCTGGATCGGCATCGGCTTGCCGGCCAGGAACCTTCGCCAGAATGCATCGCGCTTGTTCCAGACATCCATCGTCGCGACGTGCGCGAGTTCATGGTTGATCAGCGTGAAGAATCGCTCGCCGGGTGAGAAGGTCTCCATGCTTTGCGACAACGGTGCGACGTCAAGCAGGACGGCGTTGTTCGGAGAGGAGCGAGCGGCCGCGTTGCCATAATCGCCGAAATCCTTGAGCAGCACCGTCGTTCGGTCCCACGGGGTCCACTCGAACCGCTTCTTGTGCCAGTCGATCGCATTCTCGAACGCACGACCGAGATAGGGCGTCAGATAAGTCTGGATCGGGTCGAAATAGAGCAGCGACATATTGTCGGTTTCGAGGGTCGTCAGCGGAATGCCGCCGGCATTTGGCGGAGAGTGCTTAGGCTCCTCGACCTTCGCCTGCTCGGATTTGGGGATGACGGGCGGCTCCGTCTCGGTGACCGGGGCCGGCAACTCCTCGATCGTGGTGGTCGGGGGTTGGGGAGGCAGAGGCTCGGGCTGGACCTGCCCCAGGGCGCTGCTGGCGGCGCTGCCGAGCAACGCCGCCAAAGCTCCCTGAATCCAGCGCCGGTCGCGACCGCTTCCCCCCGTCATTACCCCCCTTTCGGGCCTTAACGCGGCCCGACGGTGTTAGTTCGCGAACTGAGCCGTGAACCGAGCGTCGCGCATGGCCGCGGCAAAGGCCGGATTGGCCGCGAGCGCCTGGAACTGAGGCAGCCTGCCAAGTGCGTTGAAGGCTGCCGCATTTCGGGATAGCGCCTGCATGGCCGGGGCATTGTTGGCCAGCGCCAGGAACGCCTGCGGTTGTGCGGCCATCGCACCAAATGCTGCGGGGCTGGACGCCAGGGCCTGCATCCCCCGCGCATTGATCTGGCCGTTGGCAGCCATTCTCGCGGCAGCCGCCGAGGCGGCGAATGACTGCGCCGCTTGCGCCGATGCGGCGAGCGCTTGGGCATTGCCGGCATATGCTCTGAATGCCTGCGCATTATTGGCCATGGCGGTCAGCGCATTGGCGTTCATCGCCGCCTGGAAGGACGCGGTGTTTGCGGCCAACGCGGCAAAGGCGTCGGAGTTGGCAGCAAGCGCCTGGAAGGCAGCGGAGTCACGAGCCAGGGCCTGCATGGCGACAGAATCGCGGGCCAGTGCCTGGAATGCAGCCGCATTCCTGGCCATGGCGGCGTTGGCGGCCGCGTCGGCAGCCGCAGCCCGGAACGCCGCCGCATTCTTCGAATATTGCGCGAAGGCCGCGGGATTGGCGGCCATCGCCTGGAACGCGGCCTGATGGCGCGCCAGGGCGGCGAATGCAGCCGAATGTTGCGCCGCTGCTGCAAGCGCCTGTGGCTGAGATGCCAACGCGTTAAAGGCAGCGGAATGCTGAGCCATTGCCACCGCTGCCGGAAGGCGGGCGTTGGCCTGCCCCATGCTGGCGTTGAACGCCGCAGCGCTTCGGGCCGCAGCGACAAGCGCCTGGGCATTGCCCGCCAATGCCCGGAAGGCCTCGGTGTTGGAGGCAAGCGCCTGGAAAGCAGCCGAGTCACGGGCGAGCGCCTGCATGGCGACGGAGTCGCGGGCCAGCGCCTGGAAGGCGGCTGCGTCCTTGGCCATCGCAGCGTTGGCCGCGGCGTCGGCAGCCGCAGCCTGGAAGGCCGGCGCATTCTTGGAATATAGCGCGAACGCGGCGGGATTGGCGGCCATCGCCTGGAAGGCGGCGGGATGACGCGACAGGGCCTGGAACGCGGCAGAATGCCGGGCCATGGCGGCGAAGGCGGCGGAATTGGCCGCATCAGCTCCTCTCGAGGCGGCGGAAATGGCCTGCGCGGCGCTCACCGCGGCCCGGAACGCGGCGGGATCTTTCGCCAACGCCGTAAAGGCGGCGGGATGCGCAGCAATCGCCGACATCGCCGCGCTGTTCTGGGCGAGCGCGGCGAAGTTTGGATCGCTGGCCAGCGCCTGGAAGCTCGGGTTCTTCGAAATCACCTCGAACGCGTCGGTCTGCATCAGCTGCGGAATCGAGGTGTCGCCGAGCGTGACATCGCCCTCGCCGACCTGCGGCGCTACATAACGCTGGGCCGGAGCGATGGTCCCTTCCGTCGGCCCTAGCGGCGGGTAGATCCGGCCCACGCCATAGGCGGCAAGGGCCACGGCGACGATGATGCCGCCGGTGACAAAGTAACGCTGGTTGTTGGGACGAGTCGTGGTGTCGGTAGTCACTTCGCACCCCCATGCTGCGATGAAGCGAAGCGGATCGAATTAACCTTCTGTTAACCGGAGTCAATGCTCGGTCGCACAATACCTTGAAAACGCGCGATATTTTATTTTCGGTTGGCGTCGAAGCATCGTAGTCGAGCAGCCGACTCGCCTCGCGATGCGAAGGATCGGGAGAAAAAGCGGCGCTCATGCTTTCCCTGCCTGACCAAGACAGGAGGATGAATGCGCCACGGACAAAATTGGCC
The DNA here is from genome assembly GCA_035711585.1 of Sphingomicrobium sp. Lineage (GTDB taxonomy): Bacteria > Pseudomonadota > Alphaproteobacteria > Sphingomonadales > Sphingomonadaceae > Sphingomicrobium. The sequence goes on along the minus strand of DASTCB010000166.1, from coordinate 2,638 downwards.
CGAACGCCTGTGGCTGGTCCGCCATGGCCAGAGCCAGGGCAATGTTGCCCGCGACAAGGCGCGCGCCGAAGGCCTCAGCATGATCGACCTCGACATTCGCGACGTCGATGTGCCGCTCAGCGAGCTTGGCCACTTACAGGCGATAGCCGCGGGTCACTGGTTCGGGGCCTTGCCCGAGGATCAGCGTCCGGAGGTGATCCTTTCATCACCCTATCTCCGCGCGCGCCAGACCGCCCAGGCGATCTGCGACGCAGGAGCCCTGGCCGGCGGCCCGGCCAGGTCAGTGATCGACGAGCGGCTGCGGGAGCGCGAGTTCGGGGTCTTCGATCGGCTGACGACCAAGGGCATTGCCGAGAAATTCCCGGAAGAGGCCGAGCATCGCCGCCGGCTCGGCAAATTCTATCACCGCGCGCCGGGCGGCGAGAGCTGGGCCGACGTCATCCTCCGCCTGAGGAGCGTTCTCAACACCATCAACCTCCACTACGCCGACCGGCGCGTGCTGGTCGTCTGCCACCAGGTCGTGGTGCTCTGCTTCCGCTACATATTGGAGGAGCTTGAGGAGGCCCAGATCCTGGCGATCGACAAGGAAGCCCACATCCTCAATTGCGGCATCTGCGCCTTCGATTTCGAGGCGGGGTCGACCGGCATCTGCGTCCCCAGGCTGGACATCTGGAACCAAGGCGCGCCGCTCGACTTCGAGGACACACCCAAGACCAGTGAGCCGGACGTGATGGCCGGGACCCGATGAGTCGCTGCACGCCGCTCACTCGCGAAGAGCTGAAGAACTATCGGCTGCCGCCAGTAAAAGAGGCGGACAAGGACGCCCATGGACGGCTGCTGCTGATTGCGGGCAGCAGCGAGACGCCGGGCTCGGCCGCGATTGCGGCGACCGCCGCGATGCGGAGCGGTTGCGGCAAGGTGACGATCGCCACTGTTGAACCGGTCGCGCCCCATGTCGCGCTGGCAGTCCCCGAGGCGCTGGTCGTCGCCCTGCCCGCAGGCCGGGACGGGAGCATCTCCAGATCCGCTGCAGGACAGCTCGCTGCGCGACTCAAGGAGTTTGAATATGACTCCGTTGTCGCGGGGCCGGGAATGAAGCAGGGCCGAGCATGCGAGCTACTGGTCCGAAAGCTGCTCGATGCCCATCTGGAGCGGCTCAGCATGGATGCAGCCATGCTCTACGCGCTCAATCCTCATGGAGGCGCAGCTGAACGGGCACCTTCGGCGATCCTGCTCCCCCATAGCCGCGAGATGGCGGCGTTGATCGACTGCAGCGTGGAGGAAGCCAGACTCGAGCCGTTGCGTTGCGCTCGCGAATGCGCTGCGCGGTTTGACGCGCTGGTGCTGATGAAGGGGCCCACAAGCCATATCGCCTTACCCGATGGGGCAGCCTGGAAATATAAAGGCGGCGGGCCCGGTCTTGGGATTTCCGGTTCGGGCGACACCCTGGCTGGAATATTGGGCGGCCTCCTGGCGCGCGGCGCAACGCCGCTCGCAGCGCTGCTTTGGGCCGTATGGTTGCACGGTGAGGCTGGTGCGAGGCTGGCACAAAAGGTCGGGCCTGTCGGCTTTCTCGCGCGGGAAATATCGGCCGAGGTCCCAGCCCTGCTGGCCGAGGCTCAGTGAGCTTCCTCGCCATGCCTACTGCATGGCCGCGCGCTCACTCGCTGGAATAGGTTTCCAGCTCGTCGCCGACGATCCGCACGACATGGATCACGTTGGTCGACCCGCTGGTCTTGAACGGAACGCCGGCCATGATCAGCACCCGTTCGCCGCCTTCGGCAAGATGATGGCGAAGCACCATTCGCTTGGCCTTGCCGACCATTTCCTCGAAATTGTTGACGTCCCGGGTGTGGACCGCATGGACGCCCCATTGCAGCCCGAGCCGCCGGGCGACCTTCATGCTGGCGGTCATCGCCAGGGTCGGGACTTGCGCCCGCTCTCGGGCGATCCGCCGGGCGGTCGATCCCGACGAGGTGTAGCAGGCCATCGCCCGCGCATCGAGAATATCGACGATCTGCGCAGCGCTCTCCGAAAGCGCATCGGCGATCGTCGCCTCGGCCGGAGTCTCGGTAAAATGGACGCGTGCCGAATAGACCGGGTCTGCTTCGACGCTGCGGCCGATCTTGTCCATCATCGCCACCGCCTCGACCGGATAGGCGCCCGCCGCGCTCTCCGCCGACAGCATCACCGCGTCCGCGCCTTCGTAAATGGCGTTGGCGACGTCGCTGACCTCGGCCCGGGTCGGGGTCGGCGACACCACCATCGACTCCAGCATCTGGGTGGCAACGACCACCGGCTTGCCTGCCTGGCGTGCGGCCGCGACGATCTTGTTCTGCAGCGGCGGCACCCCCTCGGGCGGCAGCTCGACGCCCAAGTCGCCGCGCGCGACCATCACCGCGTCGGCCAGCTCCAATATCTCGTCCAGCCGCTCGATCGCCTGCGGCTTCTCAATCTTGGCGAGCAGCGCCGCCTGGTCGCCGACCAGCTCGCGCGCCTCGGCAAGGTCCTCGGGCCGCTGGACGAACGACAGGGCGATGAAGTCGGCCCCTTGCTCTAGCGCGAATTGCAGGTCCTCGCGATCCTTCTTGGTGAGCGCTGGGATCGGCACCAATATGTCGGGGACGTTGACCCCCTT
>DASTCB010000165.1:0-33550 GCA_035711585.1 Sphingomicrobium sp. | reverse complement strand
TGATCGGCCAGCCTGAAAGCTGCCTCATGAAATAAAGCCATACATCGTCCGAAGTCGCGCAGAGCTCGCGGATGAGGTCCAAATCGGCGGTTTGCTGAGGAAGTGAGCCCGGCGGGTAAAGGACGCCGCCATTCCCCGTCGCCAATATGTCCTGGCTGGTCGAGCCATCCTCTTCGACCGCGTTCCGCACCCAGCTGCGGTAAGGGGCGAGTCGACCAGCATCCGTGTATCGGGGGCGATGGCCTCGATAGAAGGTGATTGCGGGCGGGCCTGCCTTGTAGGAGTCGATGAGTCCGCTAAGCCAGTCGCCGGGATAATATGTGTCGTCATCGGCAATGACGATAAATGCCTCCGGATTTTCCGCGAGCGTCGGAAGGATCTTCTTAAAGTTACGGATATCCTCGCAGGTCCCGATCCTAAAGCGATCGTCCTGCAAGGATTTGACCGTATCCGGCAGCAGATCGATGTCGTCATGGGCGACCCATAGCAGCAGCCGATCCGCCCTAACCGACTGATCGAGCAGCGACTTGACTGTCAGGTGCAGCGTGCCGAAGCGCGCCGGATAGGAGGTCAGTGAAACAATCAGTCGAGCAGGCAGATCATGCCGCGGCGCGTCCTGGTGGCGCGGGAATTGATCCAGCAAGGCAATCGCATCCGCAATGCGACGGGCCGCCGCTCGCCTCCTGCGGAGGTCGCGGAAGGTGAGCTTGCGCAGAACGGATTTGAGCACCGGCGGCTTCATCTCGACCCAGCGCCCTCAGGGGATCCCATAATGTTTGGCCAAGGTCTGGAAATGTTCATCCTTGCGGCCGCCGCGATGCATCTTCCACAGTGCTTCTTCCTGAGAGCCTGGCCATTCCGCGAAGGCCGGGAATTTTCCCGGAACGCGGCGGACTCGCCAGCCGGCAAAGCGCCACATGAAGAACAACCATGCCTCGTCAGAGGTGGGGCTTAGCATCTGGATCAGCGAATAGTCGTTGGCCTCGGGCAGGAGCGATCCAGGAGGATAGAGCACCCCCGCCTGGTTCACTGGGAGAAGGTCAGTGCTCGGTTGCTCCGATTTCTTGTCGGTCGCGTTGCGCCATGTGCGATAGGAAGCCAGCTTCCCTTCCGCCGTATATTCGACACGCGAGCCACGATAGCAGACGACGGTCGGGTCGGATGGGTCAAAGGCATTGGCGAGCCGTTCCAGCCAGTCGTCAGGATAATACATGTCGTCGTCGGCGAAGACGATGAAAGCATCCGCGTATCGATCGAGGGCGGGGACGAGCCGCTTGAAGTTGCGGAGGTCCTCGCATTTCTCGATGACGAGCTGATCGCCCTGGAGCGCAATTACCTCCTCCGGCAGTTGATCGTAGTCGTCGTGCGCGATCCACAGCACGATGAGATCCGCACTCACCGTCTGGTCCAACAGCGACAACAGCGTCGGGTGCAACCAGGGATATCGAGGAGGGTAGGAGGTCAGTGAAACGATCAACCGTCCGGGAAGCCCATGTTTCGGCGCGTCCGGATGTCGCGGATAGCGGGCAATCGCCTCAAGCCCGCGGCGCGCCAGCGACGCTTTGGTCCATGGCCTGAGCTGCTGCTTTCGATATCGCTTCCAGATCTTCCAGAATTTCCAACTCATGACGACATCTGCTCAAACCGATCCGCGCTGATCAATAACATCGCGCATCAGGCGCGCCACTTCCTTGATGCCGGTTTCGGCACGGAAGTGCTCCCGCACCCTCTGGCGCCCCGCTCGCCCCAGTTCCGCCCGCCGTCCTGGCGACCGGATCAAGGCTTCAAGAGCGGCAGCCAGTGGTTCCCGATCAGCGGGTGGTACGAGCACGCCTGTGACTCCGTCCTCAAGCAGCTCCGGAATCGCCGAGAAATTGGTCGACAGGCAGGCGACTCCCTGGCTCTGGGCCTCCATCAACACGTTGGGGAGGCCGTCCCGGTCCAGGTCACTCCCCTCTCGGCTGGGCAACACGAACAGGTCGCTGGCGCGATAGCTATCGATTACTGCGGCCTGGTCCTTGGCGCCGTGCCATTCGATCCTGTCCTCGACCCCAAGCGACTTCGCATAAGCCTTCAGCCTATCGAGCAAGGGCCCGTCGCCGATGTGGTGCCAACGCCACTGCAGGTCGCCAGGTAGGCTGGCGAGCGCTTCAATCAGAAGCGCGAACCCCTTTTTTTCAACCGCCCTTCCAACGGACAATAGGCGGACCGGGGCTTGCGGGTCCGAGCCGTCGCGACCGCTGTGGATGGGCATGTCATCGGGGAAGCGGTCGAGCAGCAGCCCGTGATAGACGAGCCTCACCTTGTCCGGAGCGTCAGCGAGCTCCGCAAGGTGCTGCGCACCCGATTTGGTGCAGGTTGTGCACCATTCCATCGCGGCGAGCTTGACCCTCTTCTCCCTGTCGGGCGCCATCCAAATGTCCCGCGCGTGCGCGCTGGCAGCCAGCGGCAAGCCGGTAATGGCGGCGGAATGACGGCCGATGGTCGCCGCGGCGCTGATGAATTGCGCGTAAATCAGTCTCGTTTCAGGCGGAATTTCGGCTGCCAGCAGAATCGCCCGAGCGAAAGCCCGGAACCGGCGGCGGGTCAGCCCATCCACGGTTTCCTCGCGGAACATCGCCCGCGCCCTGGCGTAGCCGGGAAGTTGGCGCACCTTCAGCCAGGCACGCAGCAACCTCAGGGGCTGGCGCAGCGGGTCGCCGAGGCGGTGAATCGAGGCTCTCAGCCGATCGTGGATCGAGTGAGTGACCTTATCAGCGGGACCATAGGCGGCGATCCACAGGTGCAAGCCTTCGCTTTCAAGGCCCACCAGTTCCTGCGCGATGAAGGTGGTCGAGGTTCGCGGCCAGCCGTTCACAATGACGCAGACGATCGGCTCCCCGGAAGCTGTCCGCTCGTCAGCCACGGACATTCTCGAGAGAGCCCAGCACCGTTCGAGCGCGAGCCGTCGAAGTATGCTGGGCGAGGTAGCGTTGCCGCGCAGCCTTGCCGAACCGTGTCCGCAAGTCGGAATCATCCGCCAGCCGGCGCAACGCCCCAACGAATGCGCCAAGGTCGCCGGGAGGAACGATCAAGGTGACTTCATCGCCGCCGCAAACCATGTCGCGAACCCCAGGCAAATCGGAAACGATGCTCGGAAGTCCGGCGGCCATATATTCGATCAGCTTCAGCGGCGATGTGATGGCGGCGTTGTCGGCCGGGCCAATGCTCATGACCTGTTTCCCATAGGGCGCCGCCGCGATATCGAACCTTTTGAAGAAGGCGCCAAGCTCGCCATGCGGCTGATAACCACGGAAATGGATATTGGTCGGCATGCCGCCCGTCATCCAATGCAGATCGGCCTCCGTTGCCCCGACAACGTGGAAGTCGAGACCAGGAAGCTGCCGGGCCGCATCGACCATCATTTCAATGCCCTTGCCCGGATAAGGGCGCCCGACAAAGCCGACCTGAATGGTGTCGGCTCGCCCCGGCCATGCTCTTCCGAAAGGACTGACCGGAAGTTCGGCGCCGGCATTGGGCACAACAAGGACCGGTTTTCCAGCCAGGGCGGGGAATTGCTCCCGATGAAGGTCCGCCAGGGTCGAGGTCACGCACACCAGATGGGAGAAATTCGGGCGGGCGAACATCCAGGAAAGCAGCCGCCATCGATAGGAATTGATCGGCGGGATTGTATGAGCTTCGTAGACTAAAGGCCGACCCAGCAGAGATGCGGCTGCGAGCGAGGTGATATCCCGGCCGAAGAAAAGATCTGCCTGTCTTGGGAACTTGTGGCGCAGGAGCCATGCGGCGAAGCGCGTCTTCTTGAAGCGCCTGACCCGCGGAAAAACCTCAATCCCGAACCGTTGGTCGACGCCATATCGGGCATAGGTCGTGGCCGGGTCCGCATCGCCGCGCAGCGCGTACAACATTAGTTCATGGCCCAGCTTCCCAAAGGCTTCGCACATGGTGACGATCTGAACGGCATGGGCCTGCATCGAGGGGATGGGCCTTCTGGCAAGATAGGCAATCTTCATGGGAGAGGCCCGGAACCCGGCGAAATCCTGCAACTGGCAGGCCCCGTGGCGGAGGAAAGCGTCAAAACTGGGGCGGTAGCGAACTGAATTGTCCATTTGTCATTCATTGAAGAGGGATGATATGCGGCGCGCCGTGCAGTGGCAGCTTCGGCCAAAGGCCTGGAAAGCCCGCGCAAGGCGATGAGGTGGGCGAGGGCCAGCTGAACAAAGTAAGGGAAAAGCTCAGGGCTCGTTGGAAGCGGCAGACGCCCGCGTCCGCGTTCCGCCATGCAATTCGCATTGCCACCATCATCGCCAAGGCCAGCTTTTGGGCAGCCTCGTTTCATTATTTCGGGTCGAAAACCCTGCTTCTGGTCGCCGCCAGCTGGATGTTCGTTCTCGGCATTAAGGACTTGACCTTCGCCCGGGTCAGGATGCCGAGCCTGAAGGACCCGGCAAAGCGCGCCCGATCGCTACGCAAATCGGTGACAGCCGAGCTCGCCTTGATGGCATTGCGACTGGGGGTATTTGCCGGCATTTCCGCCATTCTCGTTCCGTTCGAACGGAATATCGCCGCGATCGTGTCGCTATTCACTGTTTGCGCGGGTTTCTGGACGCGCGAAACCTTCATTTCCATTGGCACGGCCTTCCGGACCAGCAGATGGCGCACCTATATCGCCTTTATTGCGGCGGCCGGCGCGATCGGCTCTGTCATCTACTTCGCCGAGAACAATTTCGATCCGGTCCGATCCGCCATTTGGGCGCTGCTGATCCGGGAGGCGGTGAGCTTCTTCGGATATGCCGGGGTCGCTCTCCTCGGGGCGGTCGGCATACAGCCGCCCCGAAAGAAAAAGGTACCGATTGACGAAGAGGAGGAAGATGAGGATGAGGACGGCGGTGCGGCCGCGTCGGTGGTCGCCGCTGACGGACGCGAGATCCGCTCGGCCTGGAAGCTGCTGATCGCCGACAATGTCATCTATTCGCGCTGGCGGATGATGCACTTCGCGACGCGCCTCGTCGCGCACGGCATCCTCGGGCCGTTCGGATCAGTGGCGACCCGAATTGCCTTCGCTTACCGGAGGCCGCAACCGTACAAGCATCATGCAAGCCGCATCGCGATCGGCAAGGTTATCGGCCTTTCAGTGGCGGCGGCGGTCACCATCTCAACAATCATTTACCTGGCGCAGCGGGCGGGCCTGCTCGAGGCGCTGGGCATCGTCGTCGCCGCCTTCCTGTTCCGGCTGGTCGCGCTGTCCCTGAACCTGCTGTTCTGGCGACAGCTCAGTCCGATCGTCGGCAGGCAGAAGAGTATTCCGGCAGCGGCCGGGGGCGAGCGATGAAAGTCGCCATCTTCATCGACGATTTCAGCGCGACTGGAGTCGTGACCAATGCTGTTGCCATTGCTCGCGAACTGGACGCTCGGGGAATGCAAGTCCGGCTAATTGCGACACAGGCCGAGGGCCCGCTGATCGAGGAGGTGCCTCCGGCCGTCTCGATTGTCGGCTTGCTTCCAAACAAGAACTCCGGCTCCTCGCGTCGCGGCCGCTTGCGCCGCTCGCTGGCTGCCTTCCGCAAGCAGCTCAGGCTGTTTTCACCGGACGTTCTCTTTTCCGCGGGCAATCACGGCCATTTGGCCAGCGCATTGGTGTCCCGTGCGCTGCCTCGCTGCCGGACGATCGTCCGGATCAGCAACGACCTTGACCATATGATCGGCGGCAAGCCGTCGAAGCCATTTTCACGCTGGTGGCGGGTGGCCAAGTTCCGGGCGGTGGCGGCGGTCGCCGACCGTCTGGTTTTTGTCTCCCGTCATTTGGCCCGGAGCCGGGCAGTGTCGGGCACCGCGGCGGTGACCAAGGCCGTGGTCATTCCCAATGGGGTCGACGTCGCATCCGTTCGCCAGCGGGCGGCGGAAGAATGTCCCCACAAATGGTGCAACGAGGCACGAAGCGTACCACTAGTGCTCGGGGTAGGCCGTCTGGCGCTGCAGAAGAACTTCATCAATCTGGTGCGGGCGGTCGCCATCGCCAGGCAATCGCGCGACCTGAGGCTGCTGCTGGTCGGCTCCGGCCCGCTCAAGTCAGAACTGCTGAAGGCGGCGGCGGAGCTTGGAATCGCGGATGCAGTCGAGATCATTCCGCCGGTTCGCAACCCGCTGCCCTATATCGCCCAGGCCTCGGTGCTGGCGCTTCCGTCGTGGTGGGAAGGTTCGTCCAACGTACTGCTGGAGGCGCTCGCCTGCGAAACGCCGGTCGTCGCGTCGCGAACGGCAGGAAATGCCGAGGATGTCCTCGACTATGGCCGTTACGGCTTGCTGATCGAGCCCGACGACCCGGAGGGAATGGCGGCGGCGCTGCTGGTCCAGTGCAGCAATGAGGTTCAGTTGCCGGGCGACCGGGCTTCCCACTTCAGCCGGGAATCGATGCTTGACGCCTATGCTGAGCTGATTGCGGAGCAGGCCGCAGCCTAGCGCGGGATGGCCAGGCTCAGCTGACGCGCTTCACTTTCCTTCAGCCGCTCGAAGAAATGCTTGCGGCACAGCGCGACATAGCGGTCGTTGCCGCCGATCTCGGTCTGGGCACCCGCGCAGACGGCGTGGCCCTCGGCATCGACGCGCAAGTTCATCGTCGCCTTGCGGCCGCACTCGCATACCGCCTTCAGCTCGATGAGCGCGTCGGACAGCGCCAGCAATGCCGCCGATCCGGGGAAGAGGTTGCCGAGGAAGTCGGTCCTGAGGCCGTAGCAAAGCACCGGGATCTTCAGCTCGTCGCTGATCCGGCATAGCTGCAACACATGGCCCCGGGTCAGGAATTGCGCCTCGTCGACCAGGATGCAGTCCAGCCTGCGCTTGATCAGCTCGCGCACCACGCCGTCGAACAGGTTGGTGTCGTCGCAATAGCGGTTGGCGTCGGCCTCCAGCCCGATGCGCGACCCGATGATCCCCGCGCCGGCCCGCTCGTCGAGCGCCGCGGTCCACAGCATCGTCTGCATCCCGCGCTCGCGATAGTTGAAATCGGCCTGAAGCAGGGTGGTCGATTTCCCCGCGTTCATCGCGGCGTAGTAGAAATAGAGCTTGGCCATCAGGGGCAGGCGCCGTCCTTGGTGGCGACCTTGAATTGACTGAGACGCACGGCCTTGGCCGTCTGCGGCCAATTCTCGAACGACATGCGCGCATTCGCCGGCAGGGTGCAGGACCGCGTCGCCACCGCTTTTTCCGCGCCGATCAGCTCGGCCTTGTAGGTATAGGCCTGCCGGTTGTTGCTGATGATGGTCATGGTCGTGCCCATCATCGAGCGGACCGTCACCACCACTTCGCCGCTTTTCGGCCTGGACTGCGCCGCGACCTTGCGCGCCTTGACTGGCTGGCCATTGGCGATCCTGAAGCTCCAGGTTTCGCCGGTCCTGACCGTGAGGCCTTGCGCCAGCGCGGGGGAAGCCGTCAGCACGGCGGTGAGCAACAGGGATGTAGCAAGCAAACGCATGATTCTCGGCAAAGCTAGCCGAGCAATCGGCTTATCGCCATTCCTCTCGAAGGATCGAGAACAGCACTGTGTCACGGACATGGCCGGTCCAGGTAATGCGGTCGGCGCGCATCACGCCCTCGCGCGCTGCGCCGAGCTTGGCCATCGCGGCCTGGCTGCGCTGGTTGCGCTCGTCGACGCGGAATTCGACCCGGCGGAAGCCGCAATCGAACGCGCGGCGGAGCATCATGTCCTTGACCCGCCGGTTGAAGCCGGTGCCGCGGAACTTCGGCCGATAATAGGTGCCGCCGATCTCGAGCACTCCGCGGTGGGTGTCGATGCCGAGGAAGCTCGACATGCCGGCCAGCTCCTCGCCCGCTTGATGATTTTTGGCAAACAGCACGAAGGTGCGGTTGCGGCTGGTGCTGCGGTAGAGGGCGACACTGTCGTCGAACCCGTCCGGGCCGAAATCATTGGCGTATATCTGCCAGATTTCGTTGTCCTCGGCGCAGGCGGCCTTGAGCGCGTCATGGTGCGCTTCGGTGTAGAGCTCAGCGCGGCAGCGATCGCCCGTCATGGGCGCATCGAGCGCGGTCATTACTTTTCGAGATCCTGCGCCACCTTGGGCGAGCGGAGCAGGGAGTCAATATGGCTGCCCTCGTCGAAGCTCTCGTCGGCGAGGAATTTCAAGTCCGCGGCATATTTTGTGTGCACCCGCCGCGCGACCTCGCCTTTCAAATAGCGGACGTTCTTCTTGAGCGCGGCCAACACTTCCTTCTCGTCCGCGCCGAGCAGCGGCTTCACGAACACCGTGGCGTGGCGGAGGTCGGGCGACATGCGTACCTCGGTGATCGACACGCTGTGCGAGGCCAGTACCTCGTCATGCACGTCGCCGCGCATCAGCACTTCGGACAGGGCATGACGCACCTGCTCGCCAACGCGGAGCAGGCGGACCGAACGGCCCTCTGCGGTTTCCTGGCGGCGCATGACGAGTTCTACTCGTCACCCCAGCGCAGGCTGGGGTCCATGTCGATGCAAAACAATGACCGCATAAATTCACCCTGACATGGATGCCAGCCTTCGCTGGCATGACGGCTAGAGAGTACGAGCCCTTTCCTCGACCTCGAACACTTCGAGATGGTCGCCCGGCTTGATGTCGTTGGTGTCAGCCAGCAGCACGCCGCACTCCATGCCCGCGTTGACCTCCTTCACATCGTCCTTGAAGCGGCGAAGCGAAGAGATGGTCGTCTTGCTGACGATGACATCGTCCCGGGTGAGGCGCGCATGCAGCCCCTTGCGGATGACGCCCTCGAGGACCAGCAGGCCGGCGGCCTTGTCCTTCTTGCCGGCCGGGAAGACTTCCTTGACCTCGGCGCGGCCGACCACATTCTCGATGATCTCCGGTCCGAGCTCGCCCGCCATCGCGCCCTTCACCCAGTCGGTGAGGTGATAGATGACATCGTAGTAGCGGAACTCGACCTTGTTGCGGTCGGCCGTCTCGCGCGCCTTGGCGTTCGGACGAACGTTGAAGCCGATGATCGGAGCGCCAGTCGAGGCAGCGAGGGTCACGTCGCTCTCGGTGATTGCGCCGACGCCCGAGTGAAGCACGCGCACCCTGATCTCGTCCGTCGAGATCTTGTTGACCGCGCTGACGATCGCTTCGACCGAGCCCTGCACGTCGGCCTTGATGACCATCGGGAACTCGATGGTGGTCGAGGCGCGGTTGGCGAACATGTTTTCGAGGCTGACGGGTGCGGAAGTCGTCCGCTTCTTGTCGAGCACCGACTGGCGATAGGACGCGACCTCGCGGGCGCGGGCCTCATTCTCGACCACGGTCAGCTGGTCGCCGGCCGACGGCACGGCGCCGAGGCCGAGCACCTCGACCGGGAAGGAGGGCGGCGCCTCCTTCACCTGGCGGCCATGGTCGTCAATCATCGCCCGGACCTTGCCCGAGGCGGCGCCGACCACGATCACGTCGCCGACCTTCAGCGTTCCGCGCTGGACCAGCACGGTGGCCAGCGGTCCCCGGCCCTTGTCGAGCTTGGCCTCGACCACGGTCGCCTCCGCGGCGCGGTCGGGGTTGGCCTTGAGCTCGAGAATCTCGGCCTGGAGGCTGATCGCTTCCAGCAGGCCGTCGAGGTTGGTCTTCTTAAGCGCCGACACCTCAACGTCCTGAACCTCACCGCCCATCGCTTCGACGATGATCTCGTGCTGCAGCAGCTCCTCGCGGACTTTCTGCGGATTGGCGTCGGGCTTGTCGATCTTGTTGATCGCCACGATCATCGGCACCCCGGCCGCCTTGGTATGGTTGATCGCTTCGATCGTCTGCGGCTTCAGGCCGTCATCAGCCGCCACCACCAGCACCACGATGTCGGTGACGTGGGCGCCGCGGGCGCGCATTTCGGTGAACGCTTCGTGGCCCGGCGTGTCGAGGAAGGTGATCTTCGACTTGTCCTTCAGCGCCACCTGATAGGCGCCGATATGCTGGGTGATGCCGCCGGCCTCGCCGGCTACGACCTTGGCGCCGCGGATTGCGTCGAGAAGCGACGTTTTGCCATGGTCGACATGGCCCATGATCGTCACGACCGGCGGACGCGGCTGCAGAGTTTCGTCGGCATCGACGTCGACCGAGGTGTCGATGTCCACATCGGCCTCGCTGACGCGGTTGATGCGGTGCCCGAATTCCACGATCAGCAACTCGGCGGTATCCTGGTCGATGGTCTCGGTAATCGTGACCGGCGTTCCCATCTTGAATAGTGCCTTCACCAGGTCGGCACCGCGCTCGCCCATGCGCTTGGCAAGCTCCTGCACAGTGATCGCCTCGGGAACGTCGACATCGCGATATTGCTTGACGGCTGGGCCAGCCTGCTGGTGCGCGCGCTTTTCCTTCTCGCGCGCACGGCGAAGCGCGGCGAGGCTGCGGGCGCGGCTGTCGTCCTCGCCGGACAGGGCCCGGGTGACGGTCAGCTTTCCGGCATGCCGGCGATCGTCGCGGGGCCGGTGGGCTCCAGGGTGAGCGGGCCGGGTGGGCTTCGGCGCATGGGCCGGGGCGGACGCCGGACGACGGAACTCGCGAGCCTCTTCTTCCTGTTCGGCAACCGGGCCGGCAGCGGGGGTCGCCGCTTCCTCGGCGGCGCGGCGCTGTGCCTCAGCCTCTTCCTCGGCGGCCTTGCGTGCAGCCTCGTCCTCCGCCTTGCGGTTCTCTTCGGCGCGGCGCTTTTCGTCCTCGGACTGTTCCAGCCGGGAACGTTCCTCGCGGCGGCGCGCATCTTCCAGCGCAGTCATCCGAGCTTCCTCGGCCTCGCGCTGGAAGCGCTCCAGATCTTCCTTACGGCGGGCGATTTCCTCGGCTTCGGACAGCTTGCGCTGGGCGGGGGCCGGTTTCGGAGCCGGCGCGGCGGGCTTGGGCGCGGGCGCCGCGGCCTCCACCTTCTTCTCCTCGACCGCAGGCGGCGCCTCACCCGGCTTGCCCAGGATGCGGCGCTTCTTGACCTCGACCACGACGGTGTTCGAGCGACCATGGCTGAAGCTCTGCTTCACCTTGCCGGTCTCGACCGTGCGCTTCAGGCCCAGCGGTGGCCGGGTGCCAAGTTTGGGCTTGTCGCTCTGGTCAGTCATGCGTTTCCTTCGTCTACAAACTCGTCGCTCGCGCTCGGCCCCGCGGCGTCGCCGCGCTCTAGCCCAGCATCGGGATCAATGAAAGCTTGCCACCGGTTGATGGCGTGAAGCACGCGCCTTGCGGCGCCAGCATCGGTCAGGGCGATGTGTACCACGTTCTCGCGGCCCAGCGCCATGGATAAGATGGTGCGGCCCTCGGGAAAAACCAAGCCTGATGGTCCCCCGCCGCCCACACGCCAGGCCTGGTCGAGCCGCTTGCGTCCATCCTCGCCGGCATCGGCGGCATGGATCAGCAAATGGATCTTGCCTGTCCGGGCGGCCTGCTCGATCCGGTCGGCGCCGTTGACCAGGTTGCCGGCGCGTGCCTCCATGCCCAGCCGGTCGAGCGCCTGCTGGCGAAGCGCCGCCTGGATCCGCTCGCCAAGGTCAGCGGGCACATCGAGGTCGCCGGCCTTGAACGCGCGCTGCAGGGCGCCCTTCAGCTTGCCCTTGGCATTGGCCTCATCCAGTGCCTCGCGGCCGACCCCGATCCAGGCGCCGCGGCCCGGCGCCCGGGCCCGGACGTCCGGGGCTACCTGGCCGTCAGGGCCCAACGCGAGCCGGATCAGCTCCTCCCGCGGGGCGGTCCGCCGCGAAAGGATGCACGTGCGCTCCGGGCTATGCGCGTCTAGCGGATCATTGCGAGGACTCCGCATCGGCGGCCTCCTCGGGTTTGGCCGGCTCGTCCTCGAACCAATGGGCCCGGGCGGCCATGATGATCTCGTTGCCCTGCTCTTCGGTCAGGCCATATTCCGCCAGGATGCCGGCCTTGTCCTCCGGGCGCTTGACAGCCGTCTCGGCACGGCGGCGCGGCTCGGCCCGCTTCTTCTGGATGAGCTCGTCGGTGGCCAGGTCGGCAAGGTCGTCGAGCGTCCGGATATTGGCCTTGCCCAGTGTCACCAGCATCTGCTCGGTGAGATAGGGCAGCTCGGAAAGGGCATCCTCGACGCCCAGCTTGCGCCGCTCCTCGCGGGCAGCGGCTTCGCGGCGCTCGAGCGCTTCCGAAGCGCGGCTCTGAAGCTCCGCCGCGATCTCGTCGTCGAGACCCTCGATCGAGGCGATCTCGTCGACCTCGACATAAGCGACTTCCTCAAGGCTGGTGAAGCCTTCGGCGACCAGCAACTGGGCCAGCGTCTCGTCGACGTCGAGCTGGGTCTGGAACAGCTCGGAACGCTCGACGAACTCGCGCTGCCGCTTCTCGCTGGCGTCGGCCTCGGTCATGATATCGATCTGCGAGTTGGTCAGCTGGCTGGCGAGCCGGACATTCTGGCCGCGGCGGCCGATCGCCAGGCTGAGCTGGTCGTCGGGCACCACCACCTCGATGCGGCTCTCCTCCTCGTCGATCACGACGCGGCTGACCGTGGCCGGCTGGAGCGCGTTGACGACGAAGGTCGCGGTATCCTCGCTCCACGGGATGATGTCGATCTTCTCGCCCTGCAGCTCCTGGACCACGGCCTGGACTCGGCTGCCCTTCATTCCGACGCAGGCGCCGACGGGATCGATCGAGCTGTCATAGCTGATGACGCCGATCTTGGCGCGCGATCCGGGATCGCGGGCGGCGGCCTTGATTTCGATGATGCCGTCGTAAATCTCCGGCACCTCCTGCGCGAACAGCTTCTTCATGAAGTCCGGGTGGGCCCGGGACAGGAAGATCTGCGGGCCGCGGGTTTCGCGGCGGACCGACATGATCAGCGAGCGGATGCGGTCGCCGACCCGGACCATCTCCCGCGGGATCTGCTGGTCGCGGCGGATGACGCCCTCGGCCCGGCCGAGGTCGACGACGATGTGACCGAACTCGACCCGCTTGACGACGCCGGTGATGACCTCGCTGGCGCGGTCCTTGAATTCCTCATATTGCCGCTCACGCTCGGCGTCGCGGACCTTCTGGAAAATGACCTGCTTGGCGGCCTGGGCGGCAATGCGGCCGAACTCGATCGGCGGCAGCGGGTCGACGATGAAGTCGCCGACGGCGGCATCGGCCTTGAGCTTTTGTGCGCCCTTCAGGTCGACCTGCTTGAAGTAATCGTCGACTTCCTCGACCACCTCGAGCACGCGCCACAGGCGGAGGTCGCCGGTGTTGGGGTCGAGCTTCGCGCGGATGTCGTTCTCGGCGCCGTAGCGGGCGCGGGCGGCGCGCTGGATGGCGTCCTCCATCGCCTCGATGACGATGCCCTTGTCGATCAGCTTCTCGCGCGCCACCGCATCGGCGATGGCGAGCAGCTCCGCCTTGTTGGCGGTGGCGGCTGCGGGCGAGGGAGCGGCACTGGCCATGATGTTCAACCTTCCGTCTTGATCAAATCGGCGCCTTCGGTGCTGAGCGGCGCGGTGGCGTTGATGAGCTTGTCGGTCAAGAGCAGCTTGGCCGACGCGATGGATTCATACGGGACCTCGCGGACCCCCTTCGGCGTGGCGACGGTGACGATATCGCCGTCGATCCCCTCGATGATGCCCGACACCTGCTTGGCGCCCTGGAGCGTCTCGGCAAGCTTCAGCCGCGCCTCATGCCCCTTCCAGTCGGCATAGTCCTTCCGCCGCGTCAGTGGTCGGTCGATGCCGGGCGACGAGACCTCGAGCCGGTAGCCGCCCTCAATCGCGTCGCGCCCGGCGGCTTCCTCGGCATCGAGCAGGTCGCTGAGCTTGCGCGAGATCGCCTGGCAATCGTCGAGGTCGAGCTGGCGCGTGTCGGGTCGCTCGGCCATCACCTGCAGCGTCGGGTCCGACGTTCCGCCAATCATCGCCACGCGCACGAGGTCGAAGCCCAGTTCCTTGACGGCGGGCTCGATCAGCCGGGCGATGGCAGCGGTGTCGGTCAAACAGGCTCCAGTCGAAAATCCAAACCCTCTCGGCGCCGAGCCCCTCCGGGCTCAGCCTCAACGCCTTTAGGATGTCGAGGAGAGTGGCCGCCATATAGGCTGGCAGCACGAGAGTCGCAAGCGGAAGAGTCGATGTCCCCGCCAGGTGCAATGCGAGACTTTGGATGATAACGTTCCGCTGCCGAGTCGATTAGAAGTGTGTGGGGGAGCGATGCTTCAATCCTCGGCTACATCTGACGCATTGGTTGTGCCTAAGGCTTGCGCACCGGATGATCCGGTAGCGATTGTTGAGGGCGTTCTGGCGACTCCCGATCATGATCTGGACTAAGCCCGGGCCAAACTCGCCTTTGACCGCATCATCGATCCGTCTATCGACATCGACGCAGTGCTGAGGGCGCTCGAGGCGATGGTTGAGACGGCCAAGGGTCATGCGGGCGAGCTCCCGAGCCCGGACGCCAAGCTCGTTGCCCTACGAAGTTGCTTCGATCGAGAACGCAGCGCTCGGGGCTGCCGCAATTGAGCTCGGCCGCGGAAATCCTGCTCTCTATCCGCGAGGGGCGCCGGCCGGTGCATCGGGCACATCTTATATTTCAACGACAGTTCGGGCGATTGAGAAGGCCTTCGGGGGAGGCAGTCTCAGTTCCAGAGGGCGCTATTGGTTTGGCGCGAAGACACTTGGCGGCTCGATTGGTAGAGGGATTTCCGGCGGGTCCGTGCTAACTGGCGTTGCCGTTGTTTCATTTGAAGTCGGCAAGGCTGGCGGAGCCGCGCAGATATGTCGGTGAGCAAGTCAGATTTGGACCCGAAGCTGGAACAACTTGTCTGGCCCTACTTTGGTGAGGCGAGACCCGTGTGTCCCTCAGCTTACCTGGTCGCCGATCTCGGGGTGACCGGCTCGGACTATTTGGATTTTGTTGGAGATGTGGAGAAAACCTTTCGCGTCGATTTGGAGCCGTTCTTGATTGGCGATGACCCAAAATATGTCAGCGCAGGGCTGGCTGGCATGCTTACAGGAGAGCGCAGAAAGCCTGTTTTCAGGGACTTCACAATTGCGGAACTGAATGACTTTTTGAGCAGTCGCCATACTCGGCGCGAAGGTTGAAATCTATCGGCCCAGCGCCTTGTTCTCCGCCCTTATCCGGACCCACAGCACCAGGCCGTTCAGTACACTGAACGCCAGCGCCACCATCGGCAGGCCGAACACCAGCGGCAGGACCGCGAGTTCGCCGATCACGATCAGATAATTGGGATGGTTGACCCACCGGTATGGGCCGCTCTTCACCAGCGCCGCGCCCGGCAGGACGATGATGCGGGTCGTCCAGCGCTCGCCCAGCGTGGCGATGACCCAGACCCGTCCCAGTTGAAGCAGTGCAAACAGGATCAGCGGCACGATCTCGATTGGCGGGCCAGGGCCCAGGAACCAGAGCGCCGTCAGCCAGCTTGCGTGGAGCGCAACCATGAAGGGGTAATGTTCCGGCGCCACCTCATGAGCGCCGCGCGCCAGCAGCCGCCTGGTGTTCCGCTGTGACAGCGCCAGTTCGGCAAGTCGCTGCGTGGTGACGAACGCCAGCACGGCGACCCCCTCCCACATCAGGCGCGCTCCAACAGCATCCCGGCGCAGGTGAAGCCTGGGCCGAAGGCGGTCAGCATGGTTCGCTCCGGCAATCCCTGTGCCATCAGCCGTTCGAGCACGAACAGCACGGTCGGGGCGCTCATGTTGCCGCAGTCGTTGAGCACGTCCCGCTCGAGGTCGAGCGTGCCGACCGGCAGCTCCAACGCGGCTTCGATCGCGTCGATCACCTTGACTCCGCCGGGGTGGCAGCAGAAGCGCTCGATGTCGCCGCGGTCGCGGCCCATGTCCGCCAGCATCCCGTCGACCGCGCCGGCCAGTTCGGCCTCGACGAAGGGCGGGATGGCGCGGTCGAACACTACTGCCAGCCCCGGATCCTCGACCCGCCAGCCCATGATGCCCAGCGTATCCGGCCACATGCGTTCGCCCGCACCGGCGATGGTGGCGATGCCGCCAGTGCCGGCGGAAACCACCGCCGCCGCGGCGCCGTCACCGAAGATGGCGGTGGCGACGATCGCGGCGGGATCGTCGCTGTCGAGCCGGATGGCGATCGAGCAGGTTTCGATGGTCACGAACAGCCAGCGGCTGCCCGGATCGGCCGCGGCGAGGCGCGCGGCGGTGGCGAGGCCGTTGACCCCGCCGGCGCAGCCCATTCCGAAAATGGGGACCCGGCGTACATTGTCGCGCAGGCCGATCGCGGGCCCGTTGCGCGCGTCGAGGCTGGGGGTGGCGATGCCGGTGGTGGAGACGACGACGACTCCGTCGATGTCGGCTGGCTCCAGCCCGGCCCATTCAATCGCGGTGGACGCGGCCTCGCGGAACAGGGCGTCGCATGCATCCAGATAGACGCGGTTGCGTTCTTTCCAACCGTGATGCCCTTCATACCAGATGGTCGGGGCGACGATGTGACGCTGGGTGATTCCAGCGTTGTCGAACACGCCGGACAGCCGGTCGAACAATGCCTTGCGCCCGCCGAACAGCTCTCGCGCCTTGGCCTTGGCATAGGATTGTTCGACCGTGTGCGGCGGAACCGCAGTGGCGAGCGAGAGGAGGCTGACGTTTTGCATCCACGCCTTTCAGTTCGCCCCGTTGACCTGGGAGAGATCGGATGAGCCGGAGAGTTTTGCAAGCCGCGATGGTCGCCGCCCTGTGTGCGGCATGCCAGTCCGAAGGCGCCGCCCAGCGTCAGGCTGACAGCGGCGGACGGCCGTTTACAGTCACGCCTGTCGCCGACTTCGACACGCCCTGGGCGATGGCCTTCCTGCCCGGCAGCGGCGTGCCGCTGACCAACATGGCCTTGCTCACCGAAAAGGAGGGCAGGTTGTGGCTGGTCGATGTCGGCAACGGAAAGCGGACCGCGGTGTCGGGTGTGCCGAACGTGGTGGTCGCGGGTCAGGGCGGGCTGGGCGACGTCATGCCGCATCCTGACTTCGCCGGGAACCGGCGGGTCTATCTCAGCTTCGCCGAGGCGGGCGAAGGCGGCACCAGCGGCGCGGCGCTGGGCTATGGCACGCTCGACCTCAGCAATGCGGCGGCTCCGGCGCTGCGGGATTTCAAGGTGATCTGGAGGCAGCAGCCGAAGGTGACCGGCAACGGTCATTTCTCGCATCGCATCGCCTTCGCGGCCGATGGCACCTTGTTCCTCAGCTCGGGGGACCGGCAAAAAATGGAACCCGCACAGGACATGACCATTAGCCTCGGCAAGATCTTGCACCTGACCGACGAGGGGCAGGTTCCGCCGGATAATCCCTACTATCTACCTAACGCGGATTCGACGACCGATCCGCGCATCTGGAGCCACGGGCACCGCAACGTGCTCGGCCTGTCATTCGCGCCCGATGGACGGCTATGGGCAAGCGAGATGGGCCCGCAGGGCGGCGACGAGGTCAACCTGATCCTGCCGGGCCGCAACTACGGTTGGCCGCGGGTCTCGAACGGAAGCCATTATGGCGGCGATCCAATCCCCGACCACAAGCCCGGCGACGGATTCGAGCCGCCCAAGGTCTGGTGGACGCCGTCTATCTCGCCCGGCGCGCTGCTGGTCTACTCTGGCGACAGATTCCCGCAGTGGCAGGGCGATGCGCTCGTCGGCGCGCTGTCGGGCGAAGCGCTGATCCGGATCGACATCGACGGCGACAAGGCGAAGAAGGCCGATCAGTGGCCGATGGATGCGCGAATCCGCGCCGTGGACCAGGGGCCGGACGGAAGCGTCTACCTGCTCGAGGATGGCAGATCCCCCGGCCAGGGGCGTCTGCTCCGCCTTGACCCGGCGGCATGACCCTGGCGCTGGTCACCGGCGGGGAATCCGGGATCGGCGCGGCCTGCGCGCTGCGGCTCGCCGACGCGGGAGCCGATGTCGCGATCGGATATCACACCCACCGGGAGGCGGCCGAACGGATCGTTGGCGATGTGCGCGACCGGGGGCGGCGCGGCGTCGCGGCCCAGTGCGATGTTAGCAAGGAGGAGGATGTCGGCCGGCTGTTCGATGCCGCGAGTGAGCTTGGAACGGTCCAATGGCCGGTCAATTCGGCCGGGGTTAACATGCTCGGCAAGCCGCTGGACAAGCTCGAGCTTGTCCAGTTTCAAAAGACCATCGCCACCGACCTGGCCGGCCCGTTCCTGACCTGCCGCGAATTTGTCCGACGGCTGGACGGCAGCAAGGGGCGGATCGTCAACATCTCGTCGATCCGCGAATTTGCCCCGCGCGCCTGCGGCGTCGAATATGACTCGGCGAAGGGCGGCCTGTCCCAGCTCACCCGCACCCTCGCGTTGGAACTGGCGCCGCAAGGCATCGCAGTGAACAGCGTCGCGCCCGGCATGATCCTGACGCCGATGAACCAGTCGGCGGTCGATGATCCGGACGAGCTGCGCCGAAAGGAGCGACGCATCCCCTGGGGCCGGGCAGGGAAGCCCGAAGAGGTGGCCGAACTGGTCGAGTTCCTGCTGTCGCCCGTAGCCGATTACATCACTGGCGCCAGCCTGGTCATCGGCGGGGGACTGTCGCTGACCATCGCGCAGGGCGCCTGACATGGTCGCCTATGTTGTCGAGAAGGTTGAGGCGGTTTGGCTGATCGCCGGAGAACCGTTGAAATCGATGGACTGGATGAGCCCCTATGTCTGGCTCGGCGACGATCAGAAATTGTGGATGATGATGCGCGGGGTGCCCAATCCGATGAGCGGGTTCGATCCCACTGGGATCATCTGGTGCGGCGAGTCCGAGGATGGGCTTAGTTTCAAGATGGACGAACGCGCGGCGATTATTCCGGGGCCCCAGCCCATCGATGCCGGGGGAGTCGAGGATCCGACGGTCGTCGAGGACGCAGACGGCATCATGGTTTTCTACACCGGCCTGCGCGCCGATCGGTTGCAAAGCTCGCTGCTATTAGCCACTGGCCCAAACCCTTACTCGCTGACGAAGCGCGCGGTGATCCTCAACGCGCCCGAGGGGGAGGGCAATTTCAAGGAAGCGACCTTGCTTCAGGCGCCCGACGAGAGCTGGCGGCTATTCTATGAATTTGCCCGGGACGGGGCGTCGCGCATCGGCATGGCGCGTGCACAGAATCTTGGGGCGAAATGGACGGCAATGGAGGAGGTAATCCCGATCCGAGAAAACGGTTGGGACAATTGGCACCTTTCGACTGGGCCAATAATCCAGGCTCCCGGCCGCGATCCGGTGATGTTCTACAACGGCGCCACCAATGACGCACGCTGGCGGATCGGCTGGGTCACCTTCGACCAGCATTGCGAACGCATCACCGGTCGCGGGATCGAACCCTTATTGGTGCCGCCGCCCGCGATCGAACGCGCGGCGACGGACATCGCTTTCGCGGCGTCAGCGCTCCTCCGGCCCGATGGCTTGATCCACCTCTATTATTCGCTGGAGGATCGGATTTTGTCCCGTGCAGTAATCCGCGCCTACGATTAGCGCGCAGTCACGCGCTTCACCCAATCCATCAAATGCCCGACAAATACTTCGTTGCGCACCGTGGGGTCGCGATAGGCGTAGGCATCCTCGGCTGACGCGTAGAATTCGATCTCATGATCGGCCTTTGGAACCTCGACAAAGGTCGCACTGCCAGGCCGCAGCTTATTGATTGTGTCGGCGATGAGCTTGTGCCCGTGGCGCGTCTCGAACTGGTCGAATTCGCCATATACCACCAAGACCGGCGCTTGGACCCTGGTCCAGGCTTCGAGAAAGTCCCTCCGCGCCGCTTGCTGGTGCCAGGCATAGGGCCGCCCATAATGGGGCGGAGCTTCCGCAGCGCCCCGGATGCTCTGCCACACGCCCCTCAGGTCCGGCCGGTCTCGCTCGATCTGCTCGGGCGTTCTGCCATTGACCAGATATTCGACGTGGAACGGAATCCGTCGCGACATCTCCTCTTGTATTTGCGTTGGCGCATATTTGTCCGACCGTTCGAGGTAGATGCGGTCGAAATGGATCATGCGCTCCAGATAGCTGAGCGCGCCGCCGCCTTGCACGGCGACGCCCGCGACACGCTTGTCCTGGGCGATCAGGGGCGCGGTGGTCGATCCCAGGCTGTTGCCGTAAATGACGATCCGGTCGGGATCGACCCAGGGGTGGCGCGCAACCTGGTCGAAAGCCTCGCGATAATGGCGCACCTCTGTATCGTAATCGAGCGCGCTGCACGGCGGGCCTTCGCTGTCGCCCGTGCCGGAACGCTCGATACGGATCAGGGCGATGCCCGGACTCTCCGCGATCATCCGCAGCTGGCTTTGCCGGTCGGCGGCAAAGTCCAGCGAACCGCACGACACCCACTGAGCAAGAAGGATAGCGGGCAGGCGCGCCGGCGAGCCACTTGGCCGAGTGATGATCGTGCGCAGCCGGGTTCCTTCGCTGGTCCGGACAACTCCATACTCGGTTTCAAGGCCGGGGAGGTTGACCAGAGGCTTGCCGTCCCTGCGCGGCAGGTCGCCAACCAGTCTCGCTTGCGCGAACGCCTCGCCGGGGAAGGTCACCAGCGCTACAGCAACCATCAATCGCAACATCCGAACCTCCACCGCCATTGAGCGAGGCGAAGGTTCTCATCCTTCCGGTTGCCCGGACGAGCAGGATGGTACCAAGGGACGAAAATTCAGGCGGCGAGATCCGATCGGTAACGCTTGCCTATCCTGAGCTGGGTGCCGTCGACCAACACCACGTCCTGCGGCCTGACGCGCGCGATGCGGTCGCGGCGGACCAGCGTCGAGCGGTGGATGCGGATGAAGCCATGGCCGGCTAGGTGGCGCTCCGCCGCGCCAATGGAGCCGCGGTGGGTGATGGTCCGGCCATCCGCACGCAGCTCGATATAATTTCCGGCCGCCTGTACCCATTCAATTTGTCGCGGAAGGAGGGGCAGGGGATCATCGACTGCCCGGGCAGGGCGCCGGTTGGTCCAACGAACCATCACCGCGGCAACGGCTACCGCGGCAAGCGCCGGGAGGCGCCGCCAGCTTTCGAACCACAGCGATCCGCTCCAGTCGCCAAGCATCGCTCCCAGCATCAGCGAACCCGCAAGGCCCCCCGCCACGGCCATGGCCGCGCCGGCCCACCGCTCCGCCCGCTTGGCAAATTCCAGCGCCGGCAACCATGGCAGGACATTGACCGCCGCCCAGCCAAAAGACTGGCCGATCGTTTCCGGGCGACCCGCGAGCGCGGTATAGGCCAGGCAGTAGATCGCGACCGCGCATGCCGCTCCGATGCTGGCCAGGGCCAGTCGCGGGAACGGCAGCGGGTCGCGCAGCCAGGCGATCATCGTCGACCGGCTATTCGGCGGGCTGCGGCTCGTCGACCGGATGCGGGATGCGGCGAAGGTAGGGCTTCACCGTTTCCCAGCCGTTCGGATATTTCTCCCGGGCCGCTTCGTCGCTGACCGAGGGCGGAATGATGACATGTTCGCCAGGCTTCCAGTTGACCGGGGTGGCGACACCCTGGTTTTCGGTCAGCTGGACCGAATCGAGGAGGCGCAGCACCTCGTCGAAGTTGCGGCCTGTGCTCATCGGATAGAGCAGCATGGCCCGGATCTTCTTGTCCGGGCCGATGATGTAGACGGTGCGCACGGTCGCGTTGCTGGCGGCAGTGCGGCCCGCCGCGGTGTCTCCGGCATCGGCCGGCAGCATGTTGTACAGCTTGGCGACGTTCAGGTCGGTGTCGCAAATCACGGGATAGTCGACCTTGTTGCCCGACACTTCCTCGATGTCCGGCAACCAGTTCCTGTTTTCCTCGGTCGGATCAACGCTCAATCCGATGATCTTGGTGTCGCGCTTGGCGAACTCGTCACCGAGCCCGGCCATATAGCCCAGTTCGGTAGTGCAGACCGGCGTGAATGCCTTCGGGTGGGAGAAAAGGATCGCCCAGCTGTCGCCGATCCAGTCGTGGAAGTTGATGGAGCCCTGGGTGGTTTCCGCGGTGAAGTCCGGGGCCACGCTGCCGATCGAAAGTGTCATTGGATCATCCCTCCGCTGAGTCGATTTGCCGTCGCGATATAGGCCTTGAGGCAGGCTAAGCGAAGGCCGGTTCGATGATCTGCGGATTTTCGAGCCAGCCCGGTGGCTCGAGGCCCTTGGAACGCAGGAATTCGGGGTTGAACAGCCGCGACTGGTAACGGGTGGCGGGGTCGCACAGCATGGTGACGATGGTCTTGCCGGGTCCGATCTCGCGGGCGAGGCGGATCGCGCCGGCGACGTTCACCCCGGACGACAGCCCAAGCGCCAGCCCTTCCTCCCTAAGGAGACGATAAGCGACGTCGAGGCTTTCGGCATCGGGGATGAAGAAGCTGTGGTCGGGCTCGAAACCTTCCAGATTGGCGGTGACCCGGCCCTGGCCGATCCCTTCGGTGATCGAGCTGCCCTCCGCCTTCAGCTCGCCGGTGGTGTAGAAGCTGTGCATCGCCGCGCCCGGCACGTCGGCCAGGGCAATCCGGATGTCGGGATCTCGGTCGCGGAGCGCCTGGCTTACGCCGGCCAAGGTGCCGCCGGTGCCAATCGCGCTGACGAAACCATCGACCTCGCCGCAGGTCTGCTCCCAGATTTCGGGGCCGGTGGTGCGGACGTGGACGTCACGGTTGGCGACATTGTCGAACTGATTGGCGAAAATCGCGCCGTGGGGATGTTCGCGAGCGAGCCGTTCGGCGGTGCGACCTGCGACCTTCACATAATTATTGTCGTTCCTGTAGGGCACGGCGGGCACTTCGAGCAGGGTCGCTCCAAGAGCGCGAAGCGTGTCCTTCTTTTCCTGGGCCTGGGTCTCGGGAATGACGATCACCGTCCTCATGCCGAGCGCGTTGGCGACGATGGCGAGGCCGATCCCGGTGTTGCCTGCGGTACCCTCGACGATCAGCCCGCCCGGGCAAAGCTCGCCGCGGTCGATCGCATCGGTGATGATGCCGAGCGCGGCACGGTCCTTGACCGAATGGCCCGGGTTCATGAACTCGGCCTTGCCGAGGATGGTGCAGCCGGTCTCCTCCGACGCGCGGCGGAGCTTGATCAGCGGCGAATTGCCGATCGCGGCGAGGACGGAGTGTTTGACGTCCATCGCGCGAACTTAGGTCGGCCTGGGCAAAGCTACAACTTCGTTCGGGAAATACCGCCGCTCAAATTCGGCGGTACCGGACCTGATGAGGCACGCGACCCTCGCGGCGTGCCTTGGCGGCATATCGGGTTTCCGGCCAGCCCGACGGATAGCGCAGCCACTCGCCCGGCTCCTTCACCACCCATTCGAATTGGTGAATATGCCGCTGCATGACCATCAGCGACCAGTTCAAATAGGTCGGATCGTCGGTGGCGACGCGGAACTCGCCGGCCGGCTTCAGCTTGGCAGCAATCAGCGCCAGCGGGCCGTCGTTCATCATCCGGCGCTTGGCGTGACGCGCCTTGGGCCACGGGTCGGGGTGGAGCAGATAAACCATGGTCAGCGAGCGGTCCGGCAGGCGGCGCAGGACATCGAGCGCGTCCCCCATGTGAATGCGGACATTGGCCAATCGCTCATCGCGGATGTGGCTCAGCGCCTGGGCGACCCCATTGAGGAACGGCTCGCAGCCGATGAAGCCATGGTCGGGCAGCAGGTCAGCGCGATAAGCGAGATGCTCGCCGCCGCCGAAGCCGATCTCCAGGTGCAGCGGGCGATCATCATTGAACAGTCGGCCGGACGTTATTTCGCCTTCTGGCGGTACAGCGATCGCGGGCAGCAGCGTCTCGACAAGCTCGGCCTGGCCCTTGCGCAGCTTGTGACCGCTCGACCGGCCGTAGAGCCGGTTGAGGGTGGTCGGATCGCCTTCCTTGAACGCCGTCATGGGCGAGCGCCTAGGCGCTTAGGCTGTGGTTCATCAAGCCGCGTGCAGGATCGGCGCCATGAAAAAACTGCTCTTGCTGTCCGGGCTCCTGATCGCGGCGCCGGCGCAGGCCACGACCGGCCTGATCTGCAGCACGGCCGGGAAGGCGCCGATCCAGCTGGCGCTGGCGATCAGCCACACCGCGGTCCCGGCGGTCGTGTCGGCAAGGCTAACGGACAATCGCCGCGACATTCCGGTCGTCACCGCGCAAAGCTGGTTCGACCAATCCGAGATCCGCCTCGACCTCGTCGATCGCAACGCCATGCGCCACGAGGCAAGGCTTCGTGCCACATGGCGCGCAGCCAGCAAGAGTTATGACGGCAGCCTTTGGCGCAACGGAACGCGGCGCTGGATTCGCTGCCGCGAGGGTTAATTTCTCACGTCGGAGCGCTTCCAATTCCTCGCTATTATTGCGCACGCGCAACGAAGGGTGGGGAGGAAAACATGCGCTCAGGAGGGATCAACTGGCTTGCGGTGATCGCGTCTGCGATCGCCATCTATGCAATCGGCTTCGTCATTTACGCGATGCTCATTCCGATGGAATCATGGATGGCCATGACCGGAATGACGGAGACCGAGAAGGCAGTCGCCATGTCGCGCATGCCGTTCAGCGTGGTGATGCCGATCATGACCGCCCTGTTCATGGCCGTGCTGTTCAAATGGGGCCAGGTGGCGGATGCGGCGTCCGGCGCCAAATGGGCGGTAGTCGTGGCATTGGCTTCGGCGGTGCCGACCATGCTCTATGGTTGGACTTATGGCGGGCACGATACCAACATGACAATGATCGACTGCGCCCATCTGCTGCTCGGCCACATCGCGGCGGGCGCGATATTGGGCGGGTGGAAATAGTGCTGCTGGATTAGAGGCGGCGGCTGGCCGCCCCTGTCGATTCGATCAGGCGGCGACGGAAGCGACTTCGTCCAGCGCCGCCTTCAGATCTTCGACGAGGTCGGTCTTTTCCCAGGGGAAATGGTCGCCTTCCGCCTTGCGCCCGAAATGGCCGTAGGCAGCGGTCGCCGAATAGATCGGCTTGTTGAGCGACAAGTGGGTGCGGATGCCGCGCGGAGTGAGGCCGCCGAGCTTGGCGATCCGGCCGATCGCGGCCTCGATCCGATCATCGCCGACGGTCCCGGTCCCATGCGTGTCGACATAGAGCGACAGTGGCGCGCTGACACCGATCGCATAGGCCAGCTGAATGGTGCAGCGCTTGGCCAAGCCTGCCGCGACGATATTCTTGGCGAGGTAGCGCGCGGCATAGGCGGCCGAGCGGTCGACCTTGGTCGGGTCCTTGCCGGAGAAGGCCCCGCCGCCGTGCGGAGCCGCTCCGCCATAGGTGTCGACGATGATCTTGCGGCCGGTGACTCCCGCGTCGCCGTCCGGGCCGCCAATCTCGAAGCTGCCGGTCGGATTGATGTGATAGACGGTGTTGGCCGTGACCAGTCCGGCCGGAAGCACGTCCGAGACAACCTGCTTCACATAGGTGTGGAGCTCCGCCTCCTTGTCGCCCTCGTCATAGCCCTTGGCATGCTGGGTTGAAACGACGATCGCGGTCGCCTCGACCGGCTTGCCGTCCTCGAAGCGCAGCGTGACCTGGCTCTTGGCGTCAGGCTCCAGGAAGGGCGCCCGGCCGGCGTGGCGGTCGTCGGCCATGCGCTGCAGGATCTTGTGGCTGTAGTCGAGCGTCGCCGGCATCAGGTCCGGGGTCTCGTCGCAGGCGAAGCCGAACATGATGCCCTGGTCGCCCGCGCCCTCGTCCTTGTTGCCGCTGGCGTCGACGCCCTGCGCGATATGGGCCGACTGCGGATGGAGGTGGTTGGCGAAATCGAACGTCTGCCAGTGAAAGCCGGCCTGCTCATAGCCGATTCGCTTGACGGTCTCGCGAGCGACCCGCTCGATTTCCTCGCGAACGCCGGGCGCCCAATTGCCCTCCTCGTCCATGATCCCGCGCCCGCGGATCTCGCCGGCCAGCACCACTTTCTGGGTGGTGGTCATCGTCTCGCAAGCGACGCGCGCTTCCGGATCCTTCGATAGGAACAGGTCGACCACCGCGTCGCTGATCTGGTCGGCGACCTTGTCGGGATGGCCTTCGGAAACCGATTCGGACGTGAAGAGATAGGAGTTGCGCATGGAAAGCCGATAGTCCTTGGCGAAAATCTGCGAAAAACAGAGATATAAAGGATTCGTTATATGGCCCTGTAGCGAGCGCGGCGGTTCAGCGCAATCGCGGCGGCAAGCAAGAGGAAACCGAGCGTCAGCGAAATAAGGTTGCCGAGGCGGGCGAACAGGGTTGGCGCAAGCGGATTGGGCAGCGTCGCGTCGATCACGCCCGCCGACTGCCAGGGGATCGACTGGAGCAGGCGCCCATGGGAGTCGATCAGTGCGCTGATCCCGGTCGGCGTCGAGCGGATGACGGGCAGGCCCTCCTCCGCGGCTCGGAGCCTGGCTTGTGCGAGATGCTGCGGCGGCCCCCAGCGGCCGAACCAGGCGTCGTTGGACGGGTTGAAGATGAAGTCCGGGCGGTTATTCCGATCGACCACCTGCCCCGAGAAGATGATCTCATAGCAGAGCTGGAAGCCGACCTTGCCCCAGTCGCCGGGCAGTTGGATCGTCCGCGGACCCGGCCCGTCCGCGAAGTCGATATCGCCCGGCGCGAGCCGCGACAGGCCGATCGCCGACAACAGGGGCCGCATTGGCAGATATTCGCCATAGGGGACGAGGTGCGCCTTGTCGTAGCGGCCGCGGATCTGCCCGATCTGCTGCATCACATAAACGCTGTTGGTGGCGCCATCGATTGTCTGGCCGTCGGACGAGGTGAATCCCAAGCCGCCGGTCAGCAGCACGTCGTCGGCCTGGAGGGCGCGTGTGGCACGCAGCCGCTCCGCCTCGGCGTAAGGCTCGGCGCCTTGCCGGCCGTCCTCGAGCGGCTCGGTCACCGCCGCCTCGGGCCAGAAGATCAGGCGAGGAGTGATCGGCGGTCCCTTCATCGTCAGCGAGTAGAGCCGGCGATAGGCCTCCTCCTCGAAGCCGGGCCGCCACTTGTCCTGCTGCCCGATATTGGGCTGGACGATGCGGATCGGCCGCATCAGAACCGTTCCTCCCGGATCGTCGATCCGGACTTGGGAGTCCGCCGAGCTGGCCTGCCCGGGCGGTGCGGGCAGCGCCCAGAGGAGGAACGCTGTGGCAAGGGTCGCAGCCAATGGCTTCCAATCCCGGCGCAGGGCGAGCCATGAGTTGCCAGCAATCACGACCAGAAGCGCGGATAGGCCGTAAGTGCCGATCCAGCGGCTGACGTTGATCAGTGGCGTATCGACCAGCGTCACCCCGACCGGGTTCCACGAGAATCCCGTGAACATGGTCGCGCGGAGCCATTCGGTGATCGCCCAGCCGCCGGCCAGCGCCATTACCAAAGCCAGCCGCTTCTTTTCACCGAACCGCCAGGCCAGGCCGGCGGCCATCGCCGGGTAGATGGCGAGGTAGAGCGACAGCAGCACCACCGCGACCCAGCCGAGCGAGGGCGGCATCTTGGCCTGGAATGTGAAAGCGGTGGCGATCCAGTTGAGCCCGATCACGAACTGGCCGAGCCCGAACAGCCAGCCGATCAGCAGCGCCTTCTTCAGCGATCCCGCCCGCGCCACCAGCTCGCACAGCATCGCGATGGCCAGGATCATCAGCGGCCACCAGCCGGCCGGCTGGAAGGCAAATGCGGAAGCCAGGCCCGCCCCCAGAGCGGCCAGGGAAAGCGGAAAACGCTTCATCACTTCTCTGGGACTGGCTCGCGCGGTTGAGGCTCCGGCGCGTGGAGCCGGACCCTGACGATCTTGCGCGGATCGCTGTCGACTGCCTCCAGCCGCCAGCCGGACGAATGGAGCACCGACTCGCCGATCGCAGGGATGTGCCCGGTCAGCAGGAACATCAGGCCGCCCAGCGTGTCGACCTCGTCATCGGCGGTCGCCAGCCTGGCGTCGACAACTCGCGCCAATTCCCCCAGCTCGACTCGGGCATCGGCCTCCCACAGCCCATCGTCGAGCATCGTCAGCCGGCACTCCTCGGCCGTGTCATGCTCGTCCTCGATCTCGCCGACGATCTCCTCGACCACGTCCTCGATGGTGACCAGGCCTTCCGTGCCGCCGAACTCGTCGACAACGATGGCGAGATGGATCCGCTCGGTCCGCATCCGCGCCAGAAGGTCGAGCACGCCCATCGATTCCGGAACGAACAGCGGCGTCCGGAGGAGGCCATCGATGGTGCGCGGTCGGCTCGGGTCCTTCTGGGCCTTGAACACGTCCTTGATGTGGATCATGCCAATGACCTCGTCGAGGTCTTCGCCCGTCACTGGCAGGCGGCTGTGCTCCGCCTCGGCGAAGGCGGCGATCAATTCGTCGAAAGTGGCGGTCGAAGGCACGGAAATAATGTCGCCGCGGGTGACCGCCACCTCGCCAACCGTGCGGTCGCCGAAATGCAGCAGATTGCGCAGCATCTGCCGTTCGGTCGGGCTGAGGTCGCCGCGCTTGATCGGCTCGTCCTCAGCCTCGTCGATCGCATCCTCAATCTGCTCGCGGAGAGTCTCCTCGTGGCCCTCGCCGAACAGCAACGAGCGCATCCCGCGCCACAGCCGGTTGCCGCCTTCATCTTCGTTGCGGGTGGCCATCAGTCGCGATCTCCATAGGGATCGCCAATGCCGAGCCGAGCCAGTGCGCGTACTTCCCGCGCCTCCATGTCAGCCGCGTCATCGTCTTCCATGTGGTCGTAGCCCAACAGGTGCAGCGTGCCGTGGACCATCAGATGGGTTGCGTGATTTTCCAGCGGGATGCCCTTCTCCGCCGCCTCCGCCACACAGACGCCCCGGGCCAGGATGATATCGCCGAGCATCAACTCGGGGCCGGGCCCGGCCGCGTCCAGTTCTTCCTCCCCGGCCATCGGGAAGGAGAGGACATTGGTCGTTTTGTCCTTGCCACGCCATTCAGAATTCAGCGCATGGACCTCATCGTCGCTGGTCAGGCGGACCGACAGCTCCACCGCGCGTTCGCTCTGGCCGAGCTGCGGAAAGGCGCTTTCGGCTATGGCGGCGGCGGCGGCGGACCGGGCTAGCGTCGCCCAGTCCTTGCTACTGTCCCACTCCGCGTCGGCGTCGATCGCAATATCCAGCGTCATTGTCCCTGGTTCCGCTTGTCGGGCCCTTCATATGCCTCGACGATCTTGCCGACCAGCGGGTGGCGGACAACGTCGCTGGCGCCGAACCGGACCATCGACAGCTTCGGAATGCCTTCCAGCTTGGCGACCGCGTCGGCCAGTCCCGAGGTGACGCCCGGCGGCAGGTCGGTCTGGTTGGGGTCGCCGCAGATCACCATCCGGCTGCGCATGCCGAAGCGGGTCAGGAACATCTTCATCTGCTGCGGAGTGGTGTTCTGCGCCTCGTCGAGGATGATGAAGGCGTCATTGAGCGTGCGGCCGCGCATGAAGGCGATCGGCGCGATCTCGATTTCGCCGCTGGCGATGCGCCGCTCGACTTGCTCGGTGGGGAGCATGTCGTAGAGCGCGTCGTAAAGCGGGCGGAGATAGGGATCGACCTTCTCCTTCATGTCGCCCGGCAGGAAGCCGAGCCGCTCTCCGGCCTCGACCGCGGGGCGCGACAGGATCAGCCGGTCCACGCTGCCCGACACCAGCTGCGACACCGCCTGGGCGACCGCGACATAAGTCTTGCCGGTGCCGGCCGGCCCCAGCGCGAAGATCATGTCGTCGTGCGCCAGGCACTCCATGTAGCGCGTCTGGGTGGTCGAACGCGGGACGATGGTCTTCTTGCGCGTCCGGATCATCACGCTCGGAGGCGAGGCGACTTCGTCGGCAATGATGCCGTCCAGCGCCGGCTGGTTGGCCATGCCGATGACGGCCTCGACCGCCGCGGCGTCAACGTCCTGGCCCTGGTCGAGCCGGTTGTAGAGGCCGACCAGCACGTCACGGGCGCGGGCGGCAGCGTCGGGATCGCCTTCGATCATCACCCGGTTGCCGCGGGCGGCGACGTGCACGCCCAGCCGGTCCTCGATCATGACCAGGTGCCGGTCGTAATCGCCGAACAGCGGGCCGAGCAGATAGGGCTGCTCGAACTCCAGCTCGAGCCGGGCGCGGTCCAGGTTGGCGGCTGCCAGTTCGCGCTTGGCCATCAGGCGGCAGCTTTCGCGTCGGAAATGACTCCGCCAAGACTGTTCGGCAGCGCCTGGGTGACGGTGACGTCGAGCATGTCGCCGATCCTGGCATCGGTCGCGACGAACACCGACTGGAGCCAGGGCGATTTCCCGATCATCTGGCCGGGCAGCCGGCCCTTGCGGTCGATCAGGATCCTTGTGTCCTTGCCGATGGTGGCGCGGTTGAAGGCGAGGCTATGCTCGGCGAGGCGGGCCTGAAGCCGCTGCAATCGATCGTCCATCACCTCTGGCGCCACCGCTCCTTCCATCAGCGCCGCCGGAGTGCCCGGCCGGGCGCTATATTTGAACGAATATGCCGAAGCGTAACGCACCGCATCGACGATGGATAGCGTTGCGGTGAAATCTTCATCGCTTTCACTCGGGAAGCCGACAATGAAGTCACCACTGATGGCCATGTCGGGCCGCGCCCCGCGGACTTTTTCCAGCGTTTTCAGATAGCTTTCGACCGTATGGCTGCGGTTCATCGCCTTGAGAACCGAGTCCGAGCCCGACTGCACCGGCAGGTGCAGGTAGGGCATCAGCTTGTCGACTTCGCCATGAGCCGCGATCAGCCCATCGGTCATGTCGGCGGGATGGCTGGTAGTGTAGCGGATCCGCTCCAGTCCATCGATGCTGGCCAGCTCGCGGATCAGCGAATCGAGGCCGCCGCAGCGTCCCTTGTGGTCCTCGCCGGCCCACGCGTTGACGTTCTGGCCGAGCAGGGTGATCTCGCGAGCGCCGCCGTCGACCAGGCTGCGCGCCTCGGCGACAATGTCGGCCCAGGGCCGACTCATCTCCGCGCCGCGCGTGTAGGGCACCACGCAGTAAGTGCAGAATTTGTCGCAGCCTTCCTGGACGGTGAGGAAGGCGCTCGGCCCGACCTTGCGGCGGGCGGGGAGAGCGCCGAATTTGCTGATGGCCGGCATGTCGGTGTCGACCGGGCGGCCGCCCTTGGCGACTTCGGCCACCATCTCCGGCAAGCGGTGATAGGCCTGCGGGCCGACGACCAGGTCGATCATGTTCGAGCGCGCCTTGGCCTCGGCGCCCTCGGCCTGGGCGACGCAGCCCGCAAGCGCGACCATCGGCTTGCTGCCGTCCTCGCGGCGCAGCCGGCCGACGTCGGACTAGGCCTTTTCCGCGGCCTTTTCGCGAATATGGCAGGTGTTGAGCACGACCAGGTCCGCGTCCTCGCCCTCGGCGGCCGCGCTCATGCCCTGCGCGGCCAGCAGCTCCGACATGCGTTCGCCGTCATAGACGTTCATCTGGCAGCCGAAGCTTTTGACCCGGTAAGTCTTGGGAATCTCTGTCATTTGGCGGGCCTATAGGCCGTCATGCCCAGCCAAGGAAGAGAGGGCTGCGGCGATTGACTGACGGGCATGCCGGGCCAGCGTTTTCCGGTCCTGGTCCGGCGTCAGCGGGTCGAGCAGGCGGATGGTGACCGGCATGGTCCCCCGGTGTCCCAGCACCCGCCTGAAGTTCGCCATGCCCCGTTCGCCGCTATGCCAGCCGACGACGTCGGCACAGCCGCCATAATCGATTGCGACCGGCCGCACGGCCACTCCCGACGGCGGCGGCGCAACCGCCTCCAACAAGGTGGTGCGGAACGACAGCAGGTGGCGGCCGTCTCCGGTCGTCCCCTCGGGGAAGACCGCCAGCGGCTGGTGATGCTCCAACGCTTTCGTGATTTGCTCCACTTGCCGGTGCGAGTGTCGGCGCGCGGCCCGGTCGATATAGAGCGTCCGGTTCTGGTCGGCGATCCAGCCGAGCAGGGGTGTCGTCCTGAGCTCGGCCTTGGAGACGAAGGCCGTCCCGGCCCAGCCGCCGAGGATCAATATGTCGAGCCAGCTGGTGTGGTTGGCGATGACGAAGCTGTGCGGTTTCAGCGGCACGCCCTGAATCCTGGGCCGGACTCCGGCGATCAGCCCCGCATGCCTCAGGAACCGGGGCGGCCAAGCCGAGCGGCCGAGCAGCCATTTCGACAGGAGATGCGGCGGGACATAGATGCAGAACAAGCCGACCAGGCCTGCCAGCCGCAGCCCGTACAATAATCTGGAAGGAGCCTGCTCAGCGGTCGCGGTCAACGGCGACGCCGTACAATTCCATGCGATGGTCGACCAGGCGGAAGCCGAGCCGCTGGGCGATCCGCCGTTGCAGCTCCTCCAGCTCCTCGTCGACGAACTCGATCACGTTGCCGGTCTCGACGTCGATCAGATGGTCGTGATGGGTCTCGGACGCCGCTTCATAGCGAGAGCGGCCATCGCCGAACTCGTGCCGCTCGAGGATCCCGGCCTCCTCGAACAGCCGAACGGTGCGATAGACGGTCGCGATGGAGATGTTAGGGTCGACGGCGGCCGCCCGGGCGTGAAGTGTCTCGACGTCGGGATGATCCTCGCTCTCGCCAAGAACCTTGGCGATGACCTTGCGCTGTTCGGTAATGCGCAGCCCCTTGTCCGCGCACAGCTGCTCGATGTCGATCTGGCGATGCATGATAGTTAGTTAAGCGCGCATTTGATGGAAAACCAGCCCGTCATTGGTTGCCCGGCCCGGGGCCGGGGTGGCAATGACGGTTGAGCCTACTTCGCCTTCGCTTTGTTCGTCTTCCGCCGCTTGGTGCCGAGGCCGATCGACTTGGCCAGGGTCCGGCGCTGCTCGGCATAATTGGGGGCAACCATCGGATAGTCCGCGGCCAGACCCCATTTCTGCCGATATTGATCCGGAGTCATTTGATAATGGGTCATCAGATGCCGCTTCAGCATCTTCAGTCTTTTTCCATCTTCCAGGCAGACAATATAATCCGGTTTCACCGAAGAACGGATCGGGACTTTCGGTTCGGGCTTGGCTTCGGCTGCCGAACCCGGCCCCGACAGTGCCGAAAGCGCTCCATGAACGTTCTGGATCAGCTGCGGCAGGTCGTTGACCGCCACGCTATTGTTGCTGACATGCGCCGCGACGATATCCGCGGTGAGCGTGATCAGCGTGTCATCGCCCTCTTGATTGTCCATGATTATATTCCCGAGCAAACAAAACAGGACGTCGGTGGTCTGACGTACTAATTGTGCATTACTACCGCAGTATTGCTGGGGCAAGCTAGCAATATACTATCGAAAGTTAATCCGCATTAGCCTGATAGTATCAATGTCACGGCATCGAAAGCCTCGCCGCCGGACCCGTGATAATAGTTGCGGCGGCGGCCCGCCGGCGTGAAGCCGGCCGCGTTGTAGAGCGAAACCGCCGGATTTCCGTCGCGCACCTCGAGGTGGAGCCGGTGAGCGCCGTGGGCCAGTGCGCCCGCGATAAAGTCGTCAAGCAAGGCCTGGCCGATGCCTCGGCGCTGATGGTCGGGATCGACCGCCAGCAACAGCAGCTCGGCTTCGTCGGCGACGCGCCTCACCAGTGAAAAACCGGCCGGCACTCGCCCCGCCTGGGCGATGGTCAGGCTCACGCCGGCCATCGGCAGGATCCCGGAGCATTGCGAACGCGTCCAGGCCTCGCCGAAGCAAATCGGGAAGGCTGCGGTCATGATCCGCATCACTTCATCGAGGTCTTCGGTGCCG
>DASTCB010000164.1:0-78870 GCA_035711585.1 Sphingomicrobium sp. | reverse complement strand
GGCAGCTCCAGGCCGACCTGGCCCGGGAAATCCGCCAGTCGGGCGAGAAGATCCAGGAGTTGGAGGCCGAGCGGGTGCAAGCCGTAAAACAGGGCCTTCCCACCGCAAGGATCGAATCCAGGCTAGAGGATGAACGCTCGGAGCTTGCCGCGATGCGCAAAGTCAGGATCGGGCCGGCCGCCGTCACAGGCGAGATTGAGCGTGAAGGCGTGCCCGGCTGGCTCCGCGGCTTTGTCGACAAGACCAGCGCCAACCCGGAGCTGGTCTTCTACAAGGTGAAGACCAACGCCTATAAGTTCAGTTGGGCGCTTATCCCGCTGTCGGTGCCGTTCGTGTGGATGCTGTTCCCGTTCAGCCGGCGCTTCCGGATGTACGACCACACGGTGTTCGTCACTTACTCGCTGTGTTTCATGATGCTGCTGCTGATTGCCGGCAACACGCTTGGCCTGGTCTGGCCATCGATCGCGAGCCTGTTGTTCTTCGTTCCGCCGTTCCACATGTATCGGCAGCTCAAGGGCACTTACCAGCTGGGACGCTGGGGCGCGCTGTGGCGGACGAGCCTGCTGGTCGGCTTCGCCTTCGCGGCGATCGGCCTGTTCACCGCGCTGATCGTGGGCGTCGGAGAGGTTTAGGACGCGCCGGCGAGCGAATGCGTGAGCAATCGCCACGCTATGCTCGGTAGCTAAGCCCCTGCCGGCGCAGCTCCGCCGATTCCCGGCTTGGGCCGCTTGGCCTTCGGGATCGACGAGCCAGCGGACGGGATCGATGGGCCGCTGACGCTGCCGCGGTCGATATGGCCGCCGTCGAGCAGCAGCTTGATCTCGTCCCCGGACAGCGTTTCATATTCGAGCAGCGCCTGGGCGAGCGTTTCCAGCTCGCCGCGATGTTCGTTGAGCAGGGCCTTGGCACGGTCATAGCCTTGCTCGACTACCCGGCGGATCTCCTTGTCGATCGCCTGCGCCGTCTCGTTCGACATATTCTTTTGGCGGTTGACCGAATAGCCGAGGAACACTTCCTCGTCGGCCTCTGCATATTGCAGCGGGCCGAGTGCATCGGACATGCCCCAACGGGTCACCATGTCACGGGCGAGGCCGGTCGCGTAGCTGATGTCCGATGACGCGCCGGAGCTGACCTTGTCGTAACCGAAGATGACTTCCTCGGCGACGCGGCCGCCCATCGCGACGGCGAGGTTCGCGTACATCTTGTCGCGGTGATAGCTGTAATTGTCGCGCTCCGGCAGGCGCATCACCATGCCCAGCGCGCGGCCGCGCGGAATGATGGTC
This sequence comes from Sphingomicrobium sp., assembly GCA_035711585.1. Taxonomy (GTDB): domain Bacteria; phylum Pseudomonadota; class Alphaproteobacteria; order Sphingomonadales; family Sphingomonadaceae; genus Sphingomicrobium. Next base: position 77,587 of record DASTCB010000164.1, on the reverse strand, counting down.
GCCTTGTGAATCGGGTCCGAGGCCGGCTCGTGGAGGGCGACGATGGCGTGACCGGCCTCGTGATAGGCGGTCATCTTCTTCTCGTCCTCGGTCATCACCATCGACTTGCGCTCGGTGCCCATCAGCACCTTGTCCTTGGCCTCCTCAAATTCCTGCGCTGCGACCAGCCGCTTGCCCTTGCGGGCCGCCAGCAGGGCCGCCTCGTTGACCAGGTTGGCGAGGTCGGCGCCGGAGAAGCCGGGAGTTCCGCGGGCGATGATGCGAGCATCGACGTCGGGCGCCAGCGGAACCTTCTTCATGTGGACGTGGAGGATCTGTTCGCGGCCGTCGATGTCGGGGCGCGGGACGACCACCTGGCGGTCGAAGCGGCCCGGACGCAGCAGCGCCGGGTCGAGCACGTCCGGACGGTTGGTGGCGGCGATGATGATGATGCCCTCGTTGGCCTCGAAGCCGTCCATCTCGACCAGCAGCTGGTTCAGGGTCTGCTCGCGCTCGTCATTGCCGTTGCCGAGGCCGGCGCCGCGATGTCGGCCGACGGCGTCGATCTCGTCGATGAAGACGATGCAGGGCGCGGCCTTCTTGGCCTGCTCGAACATGTCGCGGACGCGGGATGCCCCGACGCCGACGAACATCTCGACGAAGTCCGAACCGGAAATAGTGAAGAAGGGGACGCCCGCTTCGCCGGCGATGGCGCGGGCGAGCAAGGTCTTGCCGGTGCCTGGCGACCCGACCAGCAGCGCGCCCTTGGGGATCTTGCCGCCCAGCCGTGCGAACTTGCCGGGGTCCTTCAGATATTCGACAATTTCCTGAAGCTCCTCGCGGGCCTCGTCGATTCCGGCCACGTCGGCGAAAGTGACGCGGCCCTGCTTCTCGGTCAGCATGCGGTGCCTGCTCTTGCCGAAGCCCATTGCTCCGCCGCCCGCATTCTTCTGCATCTGGCGCATGACGAAGAAGCTGATGCCCAGGATCAAAAGGAAGGGCAGCGACTGGTAGAGCAGGATCAGCCAGACGCTCGACTGCTCCTCGGCCTTGACGGAAACGCCGACGCCCTTCTCCACCAGTTTGTCGGCGACATTGCTTTGCGGTGGAGCGACGGTCCGGAATTGCTTGCCATCGGCCATCTTGCCGCTGATCGTGGCGTTGCCGGTGGGCGAGGTGGCGATGGTGACCGAGCGAACATTGCCCTCATTCACCTGCTGCATGAATTGCGAATAGGCGAGGGGTTCCCCCGGGGTTGCGGAGCTGCCGCCGAAGGCGCGGGCGAGGAGCACCAGGCCGAATAGGACCGCAAGCCAGATCAGCAGCGATCTGGTCCAGGGGTTGCCGGGCTTCTTCTCGTTGCGCTTGTCGTCCACCAAATCGTTCCTCTTGCCGCTTAGCCTCCTAAAATAGGCCCATTCGGCTTAATAACAATGGAACGATGATTGAGTGCCGGAGCTGGCGCCGTCTCGGCGTCCTAAGCCAGCTCGGACTCCCTGGTCGCAATTTGCGCCTCATCGAACGGAGAAGGCGCGTTCAGCGCCTTGAGCCGGTCGAGGTAGAGATTGACCAGATGAAGACGGCGGTCCCTGGCAGCCATGGTGACGGCGCGCGAGGCGGCGCTCATCTCCTCGCAGGCACGGCGGCGGTAATAGCGGATATCGGTTTCCAAACGCCCCTCCCCGGACGATTCGTTGAACGCGAATTTAACGAAACTTGCCCCCGCGTCGAGTCTGACCTGAACGCCGCCGTTTTCCCTCAGAACTTCAATGAGAAGCCCACCCCGGCGCGACGTGACTTCGGCAGGTCAAGTTCGCGGCCGGTGACCGGCTTCTGATAACCCTTGTCGCGCTTTTGTCCGAACATGCCGAGGCCGCCGGTGAAATTCGGTCCGAGTTGGGTCGAGATGGAAATTCGATCGTCGGTTTCGTCCCAGCGGGACTCGCCGATCGTGAAGTCGCGGCGGAATATCTCCGAGCGCTCGGGCTGGGTCGCGCGCTGCTGCACTGTACCAGCGTTGGGCCATGATTGCGCCCAGCCAGGCGCCGGCAGGAGAATCAGGAACAGCGGAGCGAAACCCAGGCGGGCCATATGTCCTCCACACGTCCCGCTCGAAAATCAAAACCCTCGCGCGGAAGGCAAAGTTCCCGGCGTTACGGCTGAGGAAGGACGCGGGTCAGCTCCGCCGTGGTGGGGCAATCGACAGGATCCAGCGCGAGCCGCCCGCCAGCTTCAGGCCGGCAAGCGTGACGATTTCACCTGCTTCGAGCGCGCTCATCGCTCGGATGAGGTCGGCCCCGCGCGGTGACGGTGCGCCCAGCTCGGCGAAGGCGGCGAGCAGCAGCCGGCGTTTCAGCTCGAGTGGCAGGTCGGACGGCTCGACGATCAACGCGTCGCCCTCTCGGCGAATCCTGGAGGTGATAAGCGGCGCCAGCGCCCAGTCGAGCGCCTCGTCGGCATCGCGGAGGGCCGAAGCGCTCGCTGCGAGCCGCGCCGGATCGGCCCAGTCGGTTTCGGTCAGCCAGTGGCGGATCCGGCTTCGATCGTGCCTGGAATCGCGGTTGCTGGGATCGTCGACCGGTTCGAGACCGGCCTTGGTTACGAGCATCTCCAGCTCGGCCTTGCGCCAGCCGAGCAGTGGCCGGATCAGCGTCACCTGTTCGGACAATGGTCTTCTGGCGCGCGAGCCGCCGAGACCGCCGACACCGGCGCCCCTCAGCAGCCGCATCAGCAGCGTCTCGGCCTGGTCATCGGCATGGTGGGCAGTCGCGACCGCGCCGAGCCCGCGCTCGATCGCCCATTCATTGAGGAGCCGATAGCGCATCGCCCGGGCCTCGGCCTGCATATTGGCCGTCGGCGGATCGATCCAGTCGGCGGCTAGCGTGCGGTGCGGGACATCGAGCCGGGCGCACAGGCTGGCCACTATTTCCGCTTCGGCCGCGCTTTCGGGACGGAGACGATGGTCGACGGTGGCGGCCGCGATTTGGCCAGGCCGTGCCGCGGCGGCGAGCAACAGCAGGGCCAGGCTGTCCGGCCCTCCCGAAACGGCCACGCCGATCCGCGTCGAGCGATCGATCAGCGCGTCGAGGTCGGCGGCGAAGCGCTTCGTCGCGTCCGCCGCCGGAGTCATTTGATCAGCCGCACTTGGCCTCGGACTTGGCGCCGGGCAGCGCAGCCTTGAGCGGCCCGCGGACGCCGTCGGAATAGACTTCCTCCAGTTCCGCATAGGCCTTGCACGCCTGGCTGGACTGGCCGAGCTTCATCAGCGCCTGGCCGAGATAGAAGAGGCTGTCCTGCGCCCGCTCGCCCTTGGGGTCGCGGCGGTAATTGGCAAGCAGCGCTTCCGCAGCGGCTCGCGGCTGGCCCTTGTCGAGCATCGCCCGGCCGGCGAGGTTGTAGGCCCAGCTGGTCCGGCGGTGATCGGGATATTTCTTGGTGAACGCCTGCAGTGACTTGATCGCAGCGTCATATTTGCCCGAGTTCCACAGCTGGTAGCCCTCGTCATAGGCCAGCTCGGCCGGGTCGGCGTCGGTTGTGGTCAAGGCCGCGGGTGTTGGTTCCGGTCTTTCGACCTTGGGCCGGGATGGTGGCGGCACCTCCGCCACTTCGTCGGGCTGCTCCTCGACATTGCCGGCAGGCTCATCCGGTGAGGCCTCCTCGCTTGGCGGTGCGGTCTCCAGCGCGCGGATTCGGCGGTCCTGGTCGGCGCGGAGCCGCGCCAGCTCGGCTTCCATCACCGCGACGCGGTTCCCATTCTCTTCCGAAGCGCGGAGGATTTCGGATAGCTGCCGTTCGACTGCATCGATCCGATTATTGAGGTTGCTGACCGACTCCTGGGTCGCCGCCGGCGCATCGCTGAAGCCCGCCGAGTCGGCCGGCTGGCCCTTGGGGAATACCTGCCGCTGCACCTGGCGAACCTGCTTCTCGAGCCGCTCGATCCGCTGCTCGGGGGTCGGCGGGCGGCGTTGGGCGACGGCAGGCGACAAGGCAAGTGCGGCGAGGGCGGCGATCGGAAGGGTGGAGCGGAAACGCATGTTGGTCCTCAATCTGGCAATCAGCGACAGTGCGAGCATCACCCATGCTGGATGACTCGCCGGTGAATCATTGCAGTAAAATCATTGGGTTGCGGCCTGTCCAGAAGTTGCTGGAGCGACGCTGCTGGATTCAGTTGGAACGCCGGCATCGCGCGCTTCGGCCGCCGCCGCCCCGCCGCGAAGCAGGTCGGCCGGCTTCAGGCTGACTCCCGACACGGTCCGTCCAGGCTCGCCGACCGGCGGGGCCGGGGAAGTTCCAACGGCCACGCGCAGCGCTTCGGGCTTGCCGGTGGTCAGCACCGGCGCGACCGCATTGGCCGGGACGGTATAGCTTTGGCCGGCGGCCAGCTCGCCCTGATGCAGGGTGGCGTCGCCGTCCTTGACCTCGATCCACACCGCGTCGGTCGCGGTCAGCACGATCGGCCCGGCCGCGGCAGGGGCGGGAGCGGGCGGTGCCGCCATCTCATTGCTTGGGGGCGCTTCCACATTGGCAGCTTCGGCCACCGGCTCTTCCTCGAGCGACCGGTTGTTGAGCCAGGTGAAGGCCAACACGACGACCGCCAGCAGTCCGAGCGCCGCGAGCACTAGTCCCCTGGGCATGGTCCGGGCCGGATCGACCGCCTCATAGACTTCCGGATGTGCGGCCATCGGACGCACCCCGCCCATTTCGACGCGGAGCTGCTCACCGATCTCGTCGCGGTCCAATCCCACCGCGCTGGCATAATTTTTGGCGAAGCCGACCGAGTAAGTCGCGGCCGGAAGCTTGTCCCAGTCGCCGGTCTCGAGGCTGGCCAGGTGGCGCGTCGGAATGCGGGTCTGGCCGGCGATGTCCTCCACCGTCAGCCCCTTGGTTTCGCGTGCCTCGCGAAGGCGCTGGCCGACCGTCACGACCTCTTCGGCATCCGTTTCGTCCATCTATCTCCCCGCCTTATCGGCTTGAATTTGCGCCCGTTGTCGGGAGGTGACTCGCCCGTGTCAACCGTTCTACGCGGGTGAATTATCCGACATCCACCCCGTGCCGTCTGGCCCAGTCGCGGAGCGACTTTCTGAGGTTGGCGGGGGGCTTGGCCAGCAGCGAGTCGAGCCGCGTGCGGACCGCGGAGGCCTCGACCGAGCGGACCATCGCCTTGACCGGCCCAACGGCCGCCGGCGTGATCGAGAAATTGTCGATGCCGATGCCAATCAACGCCAGCGCCTCCAGCGGGCGTCCGGCCATTTCACCGCAAACTCGAACGGGCACTCCCGCCGCCCTGGCCTGGGTTGCGACGCGGCGCAGGAAGCGGAGGATTGCCGGGCTCAACCAGTCGTAACGTTCGGCCAGCCGCGGGTCCGCCCGGTCGGCAGCGAATAGGAACTGGGTCAGGTCGTTGGTCCCGATCGACAGGAAATCGATCCGCGGCAGCAGCAGGTCCAACATTTCGGCCAGGCTCGGCACCTCCAGCATTGCCCCGAATTCGACCGCCTTGGGTCCGCCACGCTTGGCCCCCTTGGCCCAGGCGATCTGCTCCTCGAACAGGGCGCGCGCCTCCTCATATTCCCAGGGCTCGCTAACCATCGGGAACATCACTCGAAGCACCTTCCCCGAGGAAGCCTCGATCAGTGCCCGGGCCTGGGCCTTCATCAGCGCCTTGCGCTCGAGGCTGAGGCGCAGCGCGCGCCACCCCATCGCCGGGTTCTCGCTCTCGTCCTTCTCATCGTCGCTGAGATAGGGGAGCGCCTTGTCGCCGCCGATGTCGACCGTGCGGAACACCACCGGCTTGTCGCCGGCGGCGTCGAGCACGCTCTTGTAGAGCCTGAGCTGGCTCTCGCGGCCGGGCAGGGTGGCGGCGATCAGGAACTGGAATTCGGTGCGAAACAGGCCGATGCCGTCGGCGCCCGCAGCTTCCAGCCCGGCCGCATCCTCGGCCAGGCCGGCGTTGACCATCAGGCCGATCCGCTGGCCGTCCTTCGTTTCCGGCGGCAGGGTGCGGATCGCCGCGAATTCGGCCCGGCGCTTGGCGCTGACCGACATGCGCTGATCGAAGGCGGTGACCAACGGTCGGCTGGGCCGGACGATGACGCTGCCGTTGTCGCCATCGACCAGGATGGTGTCGCCCTCGTTGGCGATGTGGCGAATGTCGCCGATGCGCCCGATCACCGGCACGCCCATGGCCCGCGCGACAATGGTCATGTGGGCGGTCAGCGAGCCTTCCTCGAGCACCACGCCCTTCAGCCGTCGCCGATCATATTCGAGCAGCTCGGCCGGTCCCAGATTCTTCGCGATCAGGATCGCATCCCTGGTAAGGCCGGTCTGCGCCGCGGTGCCCATCCGGCCCGAAACGATGCGCATCAGCCGGTTGGACAGATCCTCCAGGTCGTGCATCCGCTCCTTGAGGAGCGGGTCGTCGATCTCCTGCATCCGCGCCCGGGTGCGCTGCTGGACCCGCTCGATCGCCGCCTCGGCGGTCAGGCCGCTGTCGATCGCCTCGTTGATCCGCCGCGACCAGCCCTCGTCGTAGGCGAACATCTTGTAGGTCTCGAGGATCTCGTTGTGCTCGCCGGCGGTGCCGAACTCGGCCTCGCGCGTCATATTGTCGATCTGCTCGCGCATCCGGCGGAACGCGGAATAGACCCGGGCCCGCTCGGCCTCGATGTCCTCGGCGACCGTATGTTCGACCACCACCTTGGGCTGGTGGAAGACGGCGGCGCCCTTGGACATTCCGGTGACCAGCTTGAGGCCGGCCACCCGCTGCATGCCCGCGTCGCGCCGCGCCAGCCGGCCACCGTCGACCAGCCGTGCGCTGGCGATCATTTCCGACAGCACCATCGCCACGGTCTGCAGCGCCTCGATCTCGACATCGTCGTAGCGCCGCGGCTCGGCATGCTGGACCGCAAGAACGCCGATCGGGCTTTCGCGGCGGATGATCGGAACGCCGGCAAAGCTGTGGAACCGTTCCTCGCCGGTTTCCGGCCGATAGGCGAAGGCCGGATGATTGGCCGCTTCGTCGAGGTTCAGGATGCGGCCTTCCTCCGCGATCGTGCCGACCAGTCCCTCGCCCATCGCCAGGCGCGTGACATGAACCGCTTCCTTGCGAAGCCCATGGGTCGCCGACAGCTCGAGCGCATTGTCGCGCAGCAGGTAGATCGAACAGACCTCGCTCTTCATCGCCTCGGCGATCAGGTCGACGACCCGGTCGAGCTTGCTTTGCGCCGATCCGCGCTTGGCCATGACCTCGTGGAGGCCGGTCAAGATTTCGCGGGCGGAGGCTGCGGCGCTTAGGGGCATCGCATCGGATATGCAGGGAAAGGCGCGGCTTTCCAAGCATCCGCAAATTTCATCCGGATCGGATGCAATGCAAAGCCACTGGAAAGCGGCCGGCGCTTATCGCAGGGCCATGGTCAAGTTGGACATTCTTCGCCGCCAGCACGAAGCGGCGCTCGACATGGCGCAGCGGCTGCTTGAGCTGATCGACGGCTACAAGGCCGGCAATCCTGGCTACCCGATCCTGATGCAGCTCAACCGGCTCTACGGGGTGCTGCGCATTCACTTCGCGCTGGAAGATGTACAGCTTTATCCGGCGCTTGTTTCGTCGCCTGACCCGGAGGCGGCGAGGGTCGCACGCCTTCACGTCGAGGAGATGGGGCGCCTGGCGCTGGACCTGGAATGTTTCGCGCGCCACTGGTCCTGCTCGGCCAGCATCGCCAATAACTTCGCGGAGTTCCGCGAGGCCGCGCAGAATCTGATGCTTGCCCTGGCCGTCCGGATCGAGCGGGAACACCAGCATATATTTCCGCTGGCGGAAGCCTTTAACCCGCCGTGCCGCAACGCAGCGTGAAGGTCCCTCGATTTGTCGCCCCAGGCCGGCAATCCGCCGCTCGCCGCGGCCTTTGGGAAGGATTTGTTAACCATTTGGGTGGAACCGACTGGCTTTTGCCGATTATAGCTGGAGAGCCATGCGGTATATCGTCGCCTTTTGCAGCTTTCTCCTCATGCTGGCGCAGCCTGCGCTGGCGGCTACCTCACCGGCCCTGCAAAGCTTCGAGCAGCAGCTTGCCGAGCTCATCCAGTCGCGGTCAGGCGACTATGGGGTGGCGGCCCTCGACCTCAAGACCGGCGAGCTGATCAGCGTTCGCGGCGATGAACCTTTTCCGATGGCGAGCACGGTCAAGATCGCCGTTGCCGCCAATTATCTCGCCCAGGTCGAGCATGGGCGCCGCTCGCTCGACGACCGGATCAGCGGCCGTTCGGCCAGATCGCTGATCGAAGCCATGATGATCCGCAGCGACAATCACGCGACCGATATATTGATGCGCGACCTCGGCGGGCCGAAGACGCTGCACAACTGGCTCACCCAGCAGGGCGTGACCGGCATCCGCATCGATCGCAACATCGCCCAGCTGCTCCGCAGCCCGCGCGACCTTTGGGACGTCAGGGATTCGAGCACGCCCAAGGCGATGGTCGAACTGTTGAGCAAGATCGACAGCGGCAAGCTTCTCCGGCCCGAGAGCCGATCTTACCTGCTGAACGTCATGGCCCGCTGCCAGACCGGCAAGAACCGGATGCGCGCGCTGCTGCCGCGCTGGGCCCGGGTCGAGCACAAGACCGGGACTCTCAACGGCTACACCAGCGACGTCGGCTTCATCACGCTCCACGACGGACGGCGGATCGCGGTCGCTTTCTTCGCCCGCGGCGGCAATAACCGGCCGGCGACGATCGCCTGGGCGGCGAGGGCGATCTACGACAGCTTTTCGCGGCTGGCCGCCCCGTTCGGGGCGCCCGCGACAGTCTATACCGCGCCCTAGCCGCGCGAGCCCAGGGCCGCAGCCGCTTCCTCGACCAGTTCCTGGATGATTTCGGCGACCGGCTCCTCGCGCTTGACCATTCCGACCGACTGGCCGGCCATCACGCTGCCGCTCTCAACATCGCCGTCGATCACCGCGCGGCGGAGCGCCCCGGCCCAATAATGCTCGATCTGCAGCTGGGCCTCGGCCATCTCGATCGCGCCCTCGTCCAGCTGCTGCGCCACCTCGCGCTGCTTGGCGGCGAAATTCTCCATTTCGCGGTTCTTGAGCGCCCGCACCGGGATGACCGGCAGGCGCGGGTCGATCTGCACCGAGGGGATGGCGTCGCGCGCAGAGGCGCGGAGGAAGGCCTTCTTGAAATTCTCATGGGCGATGCACTCGTGCGAACAGACGAACCGGGTGCCGAGCTGCACGCCGACCGCGCCCATCTCGAGATAGGCGGCAATCGCCTCGCCGCGGCCGATGCCGCCGGCGACGAAGACCGGGATGTCGGCGGCGACGTGCGGCAATATTTCCTGCGCCAGGACGCTGGTCGACACCGGACCGATATGGCCGCCGGCCTCCATCCCCTCGATCACCAGCGCGTCCGCGCCGGACCGGATCAGCTTCTTGGCCAGCGCCAGCGCCGGGGTGAAGACGATCAATTTGGCGCCATTGCCCTTGATCCGCTCGATTGCGCCGCCTGGGGGCAGCCCGCCGGCCAGCACGACGTGGGTCACGTGATGCCTGGCGCAGACGTCAATCAGCTCGCTCAATTGAGGGTGCATCGTGATCAGGTTCACGCCGAACGGCTTGCCGGTCCGTTCCCTGGTGCCGGCGATCTCGCCGTCGAGCAGCTCGGGGCTCATCGCGCCACAGGCGATCACGCCGAACCCGCCGGCGTTGGAAATGGCCGAGACCAGGTGGCGCTCGCTGATCCAGCTCATCGCCCCGCCCATGATCGCCCATTCGGTGCCGAGGAATTCCGTGCCGCGCGCCATCAGCTCCTTCAGGCGGACCATGCCCGCGTCGCCGTGGACGGCGCGAGGTTCGGCGATCATCCCTTCGCCGCTCACGCGACCGCCTCCTCACGGGGTGCGTCAAGGCCGTAGGCGCTGTGGAGCACGCGCACGGCCAGCTCGGTATATTCCTCGGGGATCAGCACGCTCACCTTGATCTCGCTGGTAGTGATGGCGAGGATGTTGATCCCGCGATCGGCCAGCGTCTGGAACATCTGTGCCGCGATTCCGGCGTTGGAGCGCATCCCGACCCCGACCGCGCTGATCTTTGCGATGTCCATGTTGGTCAATATGTCCTTGAAGCCGACCTGGTCCCGGACCTTGTTCAGCTCGGCGACGGCATGGGCCAGCGAGGCATTGGGCACGGTGAACGCGAGGTCGCTTTCCTCGCCCGCGCGGCGCACCGACTGGACGATCATGTCGACGTTGATGTTGGCCTCGGCCAGCGGCCCGAACACCGCGGCGACCACCCCCGGCCGGTCGGGCAGATCCACGAGGGTGACCAGCGCCTCGTTGCGGTCGTGGGCGATGCCCGTGATGACATTGCGTTCCATGTCGCTTTCCTCAATCGCCTGGTCGCCGACGATCAGCGTGCCGGGCTTGTCCTCGAACGAGGACAATACCGTCAAAGGCATGTTGTAGCGCATCGCCAGCCCGACCGATCGGGTCTGGAGCACCTTGGCGCCGACGCTGGCCAGCTCCAGCATCTCCTCATAGGTGACCATGTCGAGCTTCTTCGCCTGCGGCACGATGCGCGGGTCGGTGGTGTAGACCCCGTCGACGTCGGTGTAGATGTCGCAGCGATCGGCCTTCATCGCCGCCGCCAGCGCCACCGCCGAAGTGTCTGAGCCGCCGCGGCCGAGAGTCGCCACGGCATTGTCGGCCGTTACGCCCTGGAACCCGGGAATAACCGCGATCCCGCCGCCGTCGAACACCCGCTCCAGCACGTCGACGTCGATATTCTCGATCAGCGCCGCGCTATGGCCCGAGGCGCGGATTGGCAGCTGCCAGCCCATATAGCTTTTGGCGTTGAGACCCATGCCTTGGAGGGTGATGGCGAGCAGGCCGGACGTGACCTGCTCGCCGCTGGCGACCACCACATCATATTCGCGCGGGTCGTAGAGCGCGGCGGCTTCCTTGCACAGCTGGACCAGCCGGTCGGTCTCGCCGGCCATGGCGGAGACCACCACCGCGACCTGGTTGCCCGCTTCGGACTCGCGCTTGACCCGCGCAGCGACGGCGCGGATGCGCTCGATCCCGGCCATCGAAGTCCCGCCGAATTTCATCACGATGCGTGCCATGGATCGGCGGTTTTCTTTCCTCGTGGCCCTAGCGGCGGCCTGCTGTTAGGGAGAGGGCATGGCGAAGACAAGCATCGTCGATACGGAGGCCGCCCATTTCGGCGGGCTGGCCGCCGACTGGTGGGACCCGAGTGGCGAGTCGGCGATGCTGCACCGGCTCAACCCGGTTCGCCTCGCCTACATCCGGGACATGATCGACCAGCATTGGCAGGCCGACGAGCATGGCTTCAAGCCGCTTGCCGGCAAGACCGCGATCGATGTCGGCTGCGGCGCCGGACTGCTGGCCGAACCGTTGGCGCGGTTGGGCGCCAGGGTCACCGCGGTCGACGCGGCGCCGGAGCTGATCGAGGTGGCGAAGGATCATGCCGCGGGGCAGGGGCTGGCGATCGACTATCGCGCCGTCGGGATCGAAGCGCTCCAGGGCAAGTTCGACCTGGTCACCTCGATGGAAGTGATCGAGCATGTGGGCGACCCGCAGTTGTTCATCGATTGCCTCTCGGAGCGACTGGCGGATGGCGGGTTGCTGATCCTGTCGACCCCCAACAAGACCGCCTGGTCGCGGCTGCTGACCATCACGCTGGCGGAGGGGCTTGGCCAGATCCCCAGGGGCACCCACGATTTCGACAAGTTCATCGACCCCGACACGATGCGCGGCCTGCTCGCCCGTGCCGGCCTGGAGGTGATCGACTTCGAAGGCATCGCCATCAGCCCGACGCGGGGCCTGCACCTCAGCGAAAATACCAATCTCAATTACCTGGTCGCGGCCAGGCACGCGGGGTAGGGCGATGCGCTGCTTCTACGTCGTCGTCCACGGGACGCTGGAATGGTCGGCCGATCATCTCGAGAATGAGGATGCCTTCACGCCCGCGGGCTTCCATTGTCACCGTTATGTCCTTGCCTCGGGCTTCGAAGAGGCGGCGGGAAAGGCCTTCCGCCACATCCGCAGGAACCTCGAAAAGCAAACCGGCTGGCTGAAGCAGGGGCGGGCGAAGCTCACGCTCGAATGCGAAGAGCTAAGGCCGGCGCCGCTGCACAAGCTGCTCCGGCGCAACCGGCGAGTCCGCGACTTTTACCAGAACAGCGTCCCGGCCAACGAGGAATAAGCCTAGGCCGGCTGCAGCGCGCCGCGCAGCACCTGGTCCTCAAGCGTCATCCCGGCGCCGAGCGCGACGCATTGCAGCGGGTTGTCGGCGACGCGCACCGGAAGCCCCGTCTCGTCGGCCAGCACCGCATCAATGTCGCGGAGCAGCGAGCCTCCGCCGGTCATGGTGATGCCGGCGTCGATGATGTCGGCGGCGATCTCGGGCGCGGTATGCTCCAGCGCCTCGCGCACGGCATGGACGATCCGGCCGACCGGCTCACTCAATGCCCGGGCGATCTCGGCCTGGCTCAGCTCGATCTCCCGCGGGACGCCGCGCTCGACATGCAGGCCCTTGACCCCCACCCTCATGCCGCAGCCATCGCCCGGGGTGCGTGCCGAGCCGATTTCCTTCTTGACCCGCTCCGCGGTCGCTTCGCCGATGTGAAGGCTGTGGGTCCGGCGCACATAGGACATGATCGCCTCGTCCATCTTGTCGCCGCCAACCCTGACCGAGGCGCTGTAGGCCAGCCCTTGCAGCGAAATGACGCCCACCTCGGTCGTGCCGCCGCCGATATCAATGACCATCGAGCCGACCGGGTCGGCGACCGGCATTCCGGCGCCGATCGCGGCCGCCATCGGCTCCTCGATCAGCCGCACCTGGCTTGCGCCGGCGTTCGATGCGGCGTCGCGAATCGCGCGGCGCTCGACGCTGGTCGAGCCCGACGGAACGCACATCACCACCTCGGTCTTGCCGCTGAGCCGCCGCCCGCCTCCAAGCGCCTTATGGATGAAGTGCTTGATCATCTGCTCGGCGACTTCCAGGTCGGCGATCACCCCGCTGCGCAACGGCCGGATGGTGCGGATGTTCGCCGGTGTCTTGCCCAGCATCAGCTTGGCGTCCTCGCCAACCGCGTGGATCTTGGGCAGGCCGCTGCTGAAATCGAGCGCGACCACCGACGGCTCCTGGATGACGATGCCCCGGTCGCGCAGGTAGACCACCGTGTTGGCGGTTCCGAGGTCGATCGCAAGATCGCGCGGCCCGAAGCTGAATAGCGGGAAATTCATGACCCTCCCCCCGGAGAAAACTCGACAGGACAAAAGGTTATGTGGCGGCGGGGAATCCGTCGAGTTCGACTTGGCCCGATGCGCGTTCGCTTGGGCGACAACGTGGTTAATTGCCGAGCCGACGAGCGTAACGAAAGCGGAGCAAAGCGAGCGTCGTTACGTCGAGAGACGGCGCAGGCCGGCCAGCGGGTCGGGCGAAGCACGAACCCGACTGACGTCACGGGATTTACTTCCGTGACGGCCAAGGCAGCCGGCGCGGAGTGACTCCGCGCCGTCGGTCCTGTCTCCCTGAGGTCGCGGGCCGTCCGGCATTCGCTGTCTCTTCGTGCTGCTTTCCGACTTCTGCGCAATCGCTCAGCTGCCCTCGGCAGCTCTGCTAGAAATCGACCTTGTCATAATGCGCCGGAGGCACGATCACCTCCATCCGCTCGCCCAATAGCGGGCGGAAGGCGGGCCGCGACTTCATGACGGCATACCAGTCCTTGGTCTGCTTGTGCCCCCGCCAGTCGAGCGCACCCAGATAGTCGATCACGCTGAGATGCGCGGCGCCGGTGAAGTCGGCGAGGCTGAGCCCCGCGCCGGCGATCCAGCGGCGGTGATCCAGCAGATAATCCATATAATCGAGATGGCCGTTGGCGATGCGCATCGCCTCGCGCAAGACGCGGGTGTCCGGGCTCTCCCGGCTAACCAGCCGCTTCCGCATCCGCTCGTGCATCAGCGGCTCGACCACCTCGCGATAGAGCTTCTCGTCGAACCATTCGGTCAGCCGCCTGATCTCGGCGCGGGCCGCCGCATTGCCGTGGATCATCGGCATCTTCTCGACCGTTTCCTCGAAATATTCGACGATCGGCTGGCTTCCGATCAGGACGATGCCGGCCGTCGAATCGACCAGCACCGGAGTCTCGCCGGCCGGATTGAGGTCGATGAACTCGTCGCGCCGCTCCCACGGATTCTCGCGCACCAGCTCATGCGCCACGCCCTTCTCGCCGAGGACCAGGCGCACCTTGCGGGAAAAGGGACAGAGCGGGAATTGGAACAGCTGCCACATGGATGAGGCAGCTTTAGCGTGGGTGGCGATTCAGTCCACCGGCACGGTCAGAAAATTTGGTTTCACGCAAAGGCGCGAAGGCGCGAAGGGAGGGCCGGGCCGCCCCACTCGTCATTGCCGCGAAAGCGGGAACCTAGCCAAGCGAAATCTGGGTCCCCGCTTGCGCGGGGATGACGAAAATTGGCCTTCGTGCCTTCGTGTAAAACAATTAGCGGCGAGGATAGGTCGGGTCAGGCAAATTGGCCGTGGCGCGCTCAAGCTCCTTCTCGACGCCTTCCAGCGATTTCATGATCGTCGGCAGGGAGGCGATCAGAGCCTTGGTCATTACCTGCATCTGGCGGCCCGAGGCGGCCACCTGCGCCTCGACAGCACGTTCCGCGTCAGGCCCGCCGATATGGTCGCGGACCTTCTTCGCCTTGTCCGCCTGCGTCGGCTCGCGGCCCTGAGCCGCCGCCTCCAGCTCGCCGACCGGCATGTCCATCAGTGCGCGGGTCAAAGCACCCATCATCTTGCCCAGCTTGTCGGCCATGGCCGGGTCACTGAGCTCTGGCGGCACCTGCGGCACCTCCTGGGGCGCGGCCATTGCCGGCGTCGCTGCCAGCATCAGGGGCAAGGCGATCAGCAGGGCACGCACAACAATCCTCCAAGCCGAGTCGCCCTTAGGATGGCACTTCTCGCTTTGGGGTCAACGTTTTAGCGCATCGCCAGCCAGGCCAGCGCCGCCGCCCCGGCGACGATCCGGTACCAGGCGAAGGGGGCGAAACCGTAGCGCTGGATGATCGAGACAAAGACCTTCACCACGATCACCGCGACGATGAACGAAACCAGGCTGCCGAGCAGGATCCATCCGCCCATGCCCGCTTCCATGCCGGCGCCATGCTTGTAGAGCTGCAGTGCAGTCGCTCCCGACAAAGTCGGCACGGCGAGGAAGAAGCTGAACTCGGCGGCCGTCTTGCGGTCGACGCCCATGGCCATGGCGCCGAGGATGGTCGCCCCGGACCGGCTGACGCCCGGGATCATCGCCAGACACTGGACGAGCCCGATTCCGACCGAATGGCCGAAGGTGACGTTGGCGACCCCGCCTCGGTCGGTCGGCTTGGCCCACCATTCGACCAGCAGGATGGCGAAGCCGCCGAGGATCAGCGACACGGCGACCACATGCGCATTGCCGAGTAGCAGCTCGATCGAGTCCCCGATCGCCAGCCCGATCACCACCGCGGGAATGAAGGCGACGAGCAGGTTGCGGACGAAGGCGAACGCGCTGGGCTCACGCTTCCACAGGCCGATCAGCACGTCACGGAAGGTCCGCCAGTAGAGGACCAAAATGGCCAGGATGGCGCCGGGCTGGATGGCGATGTTGAACAGCGCCCATTTGTCGGCGTCATAGCCGAGCAGCTCGGTCGCGAGGATCAGATGGCCGGTCGAGCTGACCGGCAGATATTCGGTGATTCCCTCGACGATGCCGAGGATGATGACCAGCCAGACGATTGGCACGCGGGTCTTATCCGGCCGAATGATATTGGCGGCGAGGCGCGAAGCGGCCGCCCGTGCGGAACCGGCCCAGCCACTCGGGTGCGGCGGCGGCCAGGGGCGTCGGACTGATCCCGAAGGCCTTGAAACCGGGCTGCTGGCCGCTCGCGACATTGTCCTTCTGCAGCATCAGCCACTGGTCGTGACTTAGCGGCGCACCGGGAAGGAAGCCGAACTTGCTGATTGCCGAGGCGATGAAGTCGGGGACATCGATCAGCATCGGAAGCTTGCCGGCCAGCTCGGCAATCTCCGCATTCAATTCGCGCATGGTGAAGACTTCGGGCCCGGCCAGCTCATAGGTCATGCCGCCATGGCTGCGGGGATCGAGCGCCGCCGCGGCGATCGCCTGGCCGAGGTCGCGCACGAACACCGGCTGGAAGCGGGTCTCGGGCGCAATCACCGGTTGGAACAGGAAGCCGGACATCGCGGCGAAGCGGTTGGTGAACTGGTCCTCGGGCCCGAACACCGTGCTCGGCCGGATGATGGTCGCATTGGGGAAGGCGGAGCGGACCGCCTGCTCGCCGAGCCCCTTGGTCCGGCCATATTCGGACGGGCTGTCGGGGTCGGCGCCGATCGCGCTCACGTGGACGAAGGCCTTCGCCCCTGCCGCCCTGGCCGCGGCGGCCAGCTTGGCCGCGCCGTGGACATGGACCAGCTCGAGGTTGCCCTTGAAGATGCCGACCAGGTTGATGACCGCATCCGCGCCTTCGACCGCGCGGGCGATGGTCTCGGGACGGGAGAGGTCGGCGGCGATGGTCGACACCTGGCCGACCGAACCGAGCGGCTGCAAATACCAGGCGCGGCGCGGATGACGCTCGGCGACGCGCAGCCTTGCGCCGGTTTTCATCAGCGCTTCGGCGACATAGCGGCCGATGAAGCCGCCGCCGCCGAAGATAGTGATGAGGGGCGGGGTGCCCGGGTTCCTCATTGATGATCGGTCCTTGGCAAATTGAGCGTCATGGAATCGGCCCTCGTCCTTGGGCCAGCGGCCATTATCGCGCAAGGGCCGAGAAGCCGCCTGTTGACAGAATCAGCCGCGCCCCTCTAAGCGCCGCCGCCTACCGGCAATCAGATGCCCCTGTGCCCAGGTGGCGGAATTGGTAGACGCACCGTCTTCAGGTGGCGGCGCTGGAAACGGCGTGGAGGTTCGAGTCCTCTCCTGGGCACCATCTTTCAATTCAAAATGCCCGAGGCAATTTGAAGATTGAATGATCGGCAAAGCCGGTCCGCACCCACTCCACAAAAAATCCGGCCCCGGATCGCTCCGAGGCCGGACATTGTCACGCAGAACTTAGGCCGGCGGATCAGCCCCGTTCCGGCTCCGGCGGAGGCGGCGGGGGCGGAGGCGGCGGAGGCGGCGGCGGACAGGTTTCCGTCGCCAGGATGACCGATCCGTCCGGGCAGGTCTGCGTCGCCGGCGGGGGCGGCGGCGGTGGGGGCGGAGGCGGCGGCGGCGGAGGCGCAACCACCTCGCGACCGCCCCCGAAGCGCCAGCCAGCCTTCAGGCCGAAGCCCTTGACGTCGCCGAAGTCGCCCCAGGCGGCTAGGATCGGGCCCGAACTGTTCTGCGCACCGATGCCGCCCTCAAGCCGGAACCAAGTGCCGCGGCCCTGGCCCTCGACCACGTCGGCCGATGTGCCACTGATCAGCGCCATGTCGCTGTCGCCGTCGAACTCATGGAACAGCGTGCCCTCGACAAACGGCGCAAACGCGCCGTTGCCGAACCCGGCTCGCGCCGAGAGGTGTCCGCGCAGGCTCTTCACCTTGTCGAAGTCGAAGCCGATGGTGTCGACTGCGAAGTCGTCGATCTTCGACTTGACGTGGGCCAGGCCGGCGCCGAGGTCGAAATTGGTCGTTCCGGACCACCAGCGATAGCCGAGCTGCGCCTGGGCGCCGAAGCTCTTGAGATTCGGATTGCCGACGACGTCATCGAACAGCTCATTGTCGAACTTCACGTCGGCCTTGTCGTACTTGACCAACAGGTCGCCGTAGAAGCCCGATGCGGCGCCGAACATGCCGTAGACGCCGAAATTAAAGCCCGATGCGTCGAAGTCGGACGCCGAGTTGTTGATGTCGGCGTCGGCGCGCTCGTAACCGATGGTGAAGCCGATCGCATAGTTGCCGCCGAGATAGTCGAGGCCGCCCTGGATGCCGCGGCGCTTCGTTTCCACCTTGTCGAACTCAAAGTCCGTATCGAACACGGTAATTTCGTCGCCGTCAGTCTTGTCGCGACTGAGATAGGCCAGGCCCCAGACGCCGACTCCGGTGCCGCCGAAATCGGTGCGCCGGAGCGCGGCGTAGTTCCGGTAGATATCGGCGGACTGGTACCACAGCGTCTGGGCCAGGTTGCCGATCACCACCGGTTCGATCGCCGCAAGGTCCGGCGTCGCGGTCAGGAAGAAGTCCTCCCCGACCTGGACCAGGTCAACGTTGACAAGACCGAAGTCGGTCGCACCGAGCACGAACGCGTCCGCCGTGGTCGACACGGTATCGACCACCAGCACTCCGTCCGGATTGAACACCAGTTCCTCCGTCGGCGTGACCTCAATTGTCGTGGCGCCGCTGGCCGCGCCGTCAATGATCAGCAGATCGGCCGCGGCGCCGCTATAGTCGATCGCCAGCGCCGACGAGCCGCTGCCGACAAAGTCGCTGTCGATCGTCAGCACATCGTCCGGCACGCCGTCGGACAAGTCGATCGTGCCCGCATTGGCGAAGCTGGTCTGGCCGGTGATGGTCGTCGCGCCTTCATCGGCGATGACGACGCCCGTCGCCGTGTTGGTGAACACGACCGCCGGGACCGTGAACGTCCCCGCCGCAAGATCGATCGTCGCATCGTTCTGAAGCAGGGTGAACCCGGCGAGGCCCGCCGAACCGCTGGTGTCGATCGTGCCGAGGTTGGTGAGGGAGCCCGTACCGGTCAGCGTGAAGGTATTGAGGTTGATCGTGCCTGACTGGATGAACGCCTCGGCGCCCACAATCGAGCTGTCGCCCCCCAGGTTCAGGGTGCCGGTCGTATTGGCAAAAGTGTCCGTGCCGGCACCAAGATCCAGCGCACCGGTGAGATTGAGCGTACCGGTATTCGTCAGCACGGAATCGCCACCATCGAACAGCAAGCCGCTGGCCGCATTGAGGGTACCGGCGTTCACGAGCGATTCGAGGCCGGTGAACGAGGTGGCGGCGGCTACGTTGATGGTGCCGCCCGAGCTATTGTTGATGACGTCGGTGCCGCCGAGGAATGCCTGGATGCCGTCCAGGTTCAGGGTTCCGGCATTGGTTACGGTGTCCGCCAAGTCGGATAGATCGAAGGCACCGTTGATGATGCCGCCCGCCTGGTTGGTGATAGTCGCCGCCGTCGTGAGATCCGTGAGGACCGCGGTCGTGCCGGTGGCGCCGATGGTGCCGGCATTCGTGACGGTCAGGGTGCTGCCGCCGGTACCGAAGACTCCGAAATTGCCGGTAAGAACGTTGCCGGCCGCGACGTTTACGGTCTTCGCGCCGGACGATGTTACCTGCACCGCGTCATCGGCGCCGGTGACATCGGCATTCACATTGACCGTGATGGTTCCCGATGTCGAAACCGCGTGCACGCCGTCGCCAACGCCGCCATTGACGTCGCCGTTGACGGTGATCGTCTGGTTGCCGGTGGTCGACGTTGTCTCAATGCCGCTGCCCCCGGCGGCGCTGATTGCGCCGCCACTGGTGATGGTGATGGCTCCGCTGGTCGTATCGACCTCGATGCCGTCGCCGGCGGTCGTGTCGATGTCCCCGCCATAGACGACCGAAGCTGCTCCGGATCCATTGGTGAAGACGTCGATGCCGTTGCCGACCGAGAAGATGTCGCCGGTGCCTGCAACCGACACGGTGCCAGCCGAAGCGCCATTGATGATGGCTCCGCTGATGCCCGTCGCCTGGGCGCGATCACCGGCGGTGCCGATGGCCCCCGTATTGTTGATCGTGATGTTGCCCGTGCCGGTCGCGTTGACATCGATGCCGTCCAGCAAGGTGTTGGGGACTGCGCCGCTGTTGATGTCGGCGGCATTGATGACGCCGACATTGCCGGTTCCGGCCATGTCGATGTCGATGCCGTCGCCGCCGTTGGCGCTCAGCGTTTCGCCGGCTGCGGTGGTGACTCCGACATTGCCCGCGGCGGCATTGCTCTGGACAACAAGGATGGCGTCGCCGCCGGTGCCTGTAACGCTACCGGTAGTCCCAACGGTCACGGTTCCGGTGCCGCTATTCTGCACTCTGATCCCGTCAGTGCCGGAGACGTCGCCGCTGGCGGTGACCGACAGTGCGCCGGTGCCCGCCGCGTTGGCCTGCAGCACATCGATGCCCTGCTCGCCCGTCGCCGTGACGTCGACAGCGGTGACAGTGATCGCACCGCCCGCGGAGCTGGCGAAGATGCCGTCCCCGGTCCCCCCGGTGACTGCACCGGTCGCGGTGACGGTGGTCGAGCCGGTGCCGCTGTTCTCGGCGTCGATGCCGTTGTTACCGGCGGTAACGTCGTCATTGGCGGTGATGCTGATGTTGCCCGTCGCCGTGGCATCGGTGATGGCCGCCACGATACCTTCATCACCGGCGTCGATCGCGCCGTTTGTGACAATCGTGACGTCCGCCGTGGTGCTGGCGTTCTGGACGTTGATCGCGTCCTCGCCGGCACTGATCGCATCGACCGCAGCAGTGGTGACGCTGATGTCGCCGCCGACGGCCGTATTGTCGATGTCGATGCCGGCGCCGCCAGTCGCGGAAACCGTGTCCGCCAGGTTGACGGTGATCGTGCCAGAGCCCGCGGCGTCGATGGTGACCGCGTTGCCGGCGCCCGACGTGATGGTGTTACCAGCCGTCGAAGTCAGCACGACGTTGCCGGTCGCCGCCGCATTGTTCTGGTCGAGGATGATCGCGGGTCCGCCCGCCGACGAAATATCGCCGTCCACGGTGACGTCGATCCCGCCGGAGCCGGCGCCGCCGTTGCTCGAGACGTCAAGCGCGGTCGATCCGGCCCCGTTTGCAACCAGCGTGCCGGTAGTCATCGTCACGCTCGGCGCGACGATATTCAGCGTGTCTGCCCCCGTGGCGGTCGCCTGACCGACCAGCGTCGAACCGGTACCCGTATAGGTGAACGCCTGGTCGGTCGTGATCCTGATGACGCCGCGGCCCGCCGTGGTTGACTCGATATAGCCACCGGCAGTCACGGAGGTCGGACTAAGGTCATACACGATGACCGCAGTTGGGTCTGCCAACGCGGTCAGCACAGCGCCTGTGAAGGTGCGGTCTGTAAATCCGTCGCCGTTCGGGTCGGTACATTCAACATCGTGCGTCACGCCGAAAACGCAGACCGAATCCGCCTGCGCCGGTTGCGCCACGGCCATCGTCAATCCAAGACCAAGCGCCGAACCGGCAAGCAGCCGGACGCGAGAGTTCATTGCACGCATGATTTGCTCCCTGTTGCTCGTGCGCACCGAGCCGCGCACCCACCTAAAACTCAGGCCGTAACGACATAGCGAAAACCGCGGTTCCATTAAAGAATGCTTTGCCCGCCTGTTGTTGCCCAAAAAGCACGCCAATCCGGGTCTTTTGGGCAGCTATTGCGTCGGATTGCCGACATTCACGCTGTTGGGCCCTAAAACGGAAAATAGGCCTGGATCGCGACGATCGCCGCCGCCCAGGTGACCAGGTTGAGGGGAATCCCGACCCTCACGAAGTCCAGATAATTATAGCCGCCCATCTGATAGACCAGCACATTGGTCTGATAGCCGAACGGGGTCGCGAAAGCCGCGCTCGCCGCGATCATGACCGCGACCAGAAAGGGCCGGGGGCTGACTGCGAATGACTCGGCCATGGCCACCGCCACCGGCGTAAACAGGACTGCGACGGTTGCGTTGGACAAAAGTTCGGTCGCGAACAGCGTGACTCCGTACAGGATGATCAGCGCCAACAGCGGGCTCATTCCGTCCATGCTGCCCAGCAGCATGCCGGTCGCTGAATTGGCCAGGCCGGTTTCGTCGAGCGCGATTCCGAGCACGACCATGCCGGCAATCAGCATCAGGACCTCGGGGCGAAGCCCGGAATAGGCCTGGTCCACGGTAATCACTCGCAGCAGGATGAGCAGGACTGCCCCGGCAAATGCGCAGGCGGCGATCGGAGCGACGTTGAGCGCGGACAGCGCGACGACGGCTATGAATACCATCGCCGAAATCAGGGCGGGCCCCGGCCGCAGTTTCACTTGCTTGGCGAAGGCTTCAGCGCTGCCGATAAGGCCCCCCGCGAGGCCTGGGCCGTGAAAGTCGTCGGCCATTTCCCTGGATGATTCAGCACCGGCCGCAGGTTGGTTCACTTCGGTTCCGATCAGGCGCGCGCCGAACAGCAGCAGATAGAGGCCGCCAGTCAGTGCAACGGCGACTCCGACCGGCGTAATCTCGAAGATGCCGAAGCGCGGCTGGCCCGCGACCGACGCCATGTCGTTGACCAGCAGGTTGGTTGATGTCCCGATCAGGGTGCAGCAGCCGCCGAGAACCGCCGCATAGGACAGGGGAATCAGATAACGCTTGGGCGATCGGCCAAGCGACCGGGCGGCGTCGCGCACGACCGGTGCGCTGAGGACGACGACCGGCGTATTGTTGAGAAAGGCCGACGCGGCCCCGGCCAGCCCGATCAGGACCCAGATCCCCGCCGCTCCGATCTTCTTGCACAGCTGGACAACCTTCCGGATTCCCTCGTCCAGCAGTCCGGCCAGCTCCATCGCGTAGGCGATGACGAACAGGGAGGCGAGCGCGACAATGGCCGGGCTGGCGAACGCGCTTTGCACTTCGACCGGCCTGACCACGCCGGCCATGAGCAGCACCGCAGCGCCGCTCAGGGCTACGACATCCGCCCTCAACTTGTCCCAGATGAGTGCCGCGACGACTGCGGCCAGGACAAGCAGCGTGATGATTTGGCTCTCGGCCATTTCCCCCTTTGACCGGCTTGCATGCGCCCTTGCAACCCCGCCACTTGTGGTCTGGCGCCCAAGCTGTGCTATCGTCCGGGCCATGCAAAACTGGCCGCGACCAATGGCCGCTACCCTGACGGCCGCCATGTTGTGTCTCGCCGCTATGTCCGGGTGCCGATCCCAGCCCGCCCAGGATAATGGCGAAGATAATGCGGCGGAAATGACGCCGCCGCCACGCATGCCCCGCATTGAACCGCCGCTGAGCCGGGCAAGATTGCTCCTTGCCGTTGCCCAGGCCGCGAGTGCCCATTCGGCGGGAGCGGTAGACGCGGACGCCCAGCGCAATCTTGACGGGAAGCAGTTTGAAGTGAGGCTTCGATTTGGCTGCGACGGCCAGGGTCCGGATCGGGGAGATCATGGCTGGAGCGTTGATCCCGACGGGCGAACCTTGCGGCTTAGGGCGGTTCCGACCCTTTCGATGGAAGATGAGCCGGTCCGAAGCGTTGCCGGCGACAATATCGAAGCGGTTGAAGGATTCTGGCTGGCGCGGCCGTGGCTATTGCAGGTCGCCTGCCCGGCCCCCGAGGCTGGCGTTGCTGAGGAGCAAGACTCGGCGGAGCGGGCAGCCCCCCCAGACACCCGGTCCGAAGCCCCAGAACCGGCGCCTGCGCCGGCGATTCAACGGGTCGGCATCGCTCGATTCTATACCCCCGATGATTCACGGACCGGGCGGCGCATCGATCGGCCGTTCGAGGCCGTGAAGACGCTGGACGCGGGAGAGCAGGTCGGCGGCGATGGGTTCAATCTTGTTTTGTCAGGCCGGCTGCGTGCCCGCAGCGACGGCCGGGTCATCCTTTGCACGGGTAGCGGCCGCGACCGGCCGCCCGATTGTATCGTTTCCGCCGATATCGACCGCGTCTGGATCGAGCGAACGGAAGACCAGCAGGTGCTTGCCGAGTGGACCGCGTGAAGACCGCAGGCGATGGGCCCTACGGCCAAAGGCTCGCTCCCCAGCCTTAAGGGGTCTGTGCGGCTGTCTGCTTCACCAGCTGCTGCAATTCGGCAACCGTGATGCCGAGCACTGCGCCATTCGAACCCGGGGCAACCGAGTCCCGCGGCAGGCGGATCTCCTCGCCGGATTGGAGTTCGACCGTGACGAACTGGTCGTTGATCGCCTCGATGCGCCCGGCAAGCGTGCCATTCTTGCCATGCACCGGGGCGCCCGGCAGGAATGACTTGGCAAGCATCGCATCGGTCGCCCGATTTAGCGCGCCTCGAGTCATCCCGAAAACCAGCCGGCCTTTGTCGGGCGTGAAGGACCGGAGAGGCAGCCGAACCTCATGGCGATCGGTCTTGAGGATCAGCTCGTTACGGCTGACTGACTGCACAATGCCCACCGGATTGCCGGCGACGTCGACCACCTGCATGCCGGGCATGGCGGCCGCCGGGCGGGCCTGGGTCGCGGTCGTGCCGAATGCCGGCGCAGCCGACAGGAGTGCAATCGCCAGTCCAGCGATTACGCAGTTTTTCATGTGATTTCTCCTTCCTGGTCGCGGCAAGGCAGCGAAGCGGAATGCTCTAAAAGGAGCCGCCGCGGGGAGCAAAGCCAGCTCATCTTTCCATTAGCAGGTTGCGCATGACTCGGGGCTGAATCGCGACAGGCTTAAACTTTGGCCATCGCCTCTCGCCATCCGCTGAGTCTTTTCTCGCGTTCACTAGCGCTCATCTGCGGCTCGAACCGCGTCACCTCGCCGCCCATCCTGGCCGCGGCTTCCTCCAGTGTGGCGTAAATTCCCGCCCCGACCGCAGCGAGCATCGCCGCTCCGAGCGCGGTGGTCTCAACCACCGCGGGGCGCTCGACGGTCAGGCCGAGGACGTCAGCGAGGTCTTGCGCCAGCCAGTTGTTGGCGACCATCCCGCCGTCGATCCGGAGGCGCTCCCATTTTTCGCCATCCGCCTCGAACGCCGTCATCAGGTCGTGGATTTGGTGCGCCTGCGCCTCCAGCGCGGCGCGCACCAGGTGGGCGCGGGTCGTTGCAAAGCTGATCCCCCGGATCAGGCCTCGTGCCTCGGGCCGCCAGTGCGGCGCGCCGAGGCCGGTCAGCGCGGGAACCATATAGACGCCGCCATTGTCGGGCACCGATCTCGCCAGCAGCTCGCTTTCCGGCGCGCTGACCAGCAGGCCCACGTTGTCGCGCAGCCACTGCATCAGGCTGCCGGCGACGAACACGCTTCCCTCCAGCGCGTAGCTGCGCCTGCCGCCGATCTGCCACAGCACCGTTGTCAGCAGGCGGTTGCGCGAATGGAGCGGCCTCTCGCCGCTGTTGGTCAGCACGAAGGCGCCAGTGCCGAAGGTCGCCTTGGTATCGCCTTCATCGAGGCACCCCTGGCCGATGGTCGCCGCCTGCTGG
The DNA here is from genome assembly GCA_035711585.1 of Sphingomicrobium sp. Taxonomy (GTDB): domain Bacteria; phylum Pseudomonadota; class Alphaproteobacteria; order Sphingomonadales; family Sphingomonadaceae; genus Sphingomicrobium. Next base: position 52,430 of record DASTCB010000164.1, on the reverse strand, counting down.
TCGCCGGCCATGCCGCAGATCGGGATGGCCCGGCCGAACAGGGCAGGGTCGGTCTCGCCCAGCTGCCCGGCGCAATCGACGATCCGGGGCAAATGAGCCGGATCGACCTTGAACAGGGCGCACAGCTCCTCGTCCCAGCCGCTTCCGTCCAGCGCCATCAGCATGGTCCGGCTGGCGTTGCTGGCATCGGTCGCATGGACCGCGCCCCCGGTCAGCTTCCACAACAGCCAGCTATCGATTGTTCCGAAGGCAAGGCGCTCGCCCGCAGCCGCAAGCTCGGGCCGGTTGCGGAGCAGCCATTCGATCTTCGAGGCGCAGAAATAGGGATCGAGCAGAAGCCCGGTCTTGGCCTGGATCGCCGCTTCATGGCCCGCGTCGCGCAGCCCGGCGCAACTGTCGGCGGTGCGGCGGTCCTGCCAGACCAAAGCGGTGCCCATCGGCTCGCCGCTTTGCCGGTCCCAGGCGACCATCGTCTCGCGCTGGTTGGTAATGCCGATCGCCGCAATGTTGGCCGCGCCGCCTGCCGTCTCAACCATCTCGCGCGCGGCGGCCAGGGTCCGCTCCCAGATTTCCGCGGCGTCATGCTCGACACGACCGGGCTCGGGATAGTGCTGGGTCAGTGGATGCGACGCCGAACCGGCAACCGACCCGTCCTCGCGGAACAGCATCGCGCGGGTCGAGGTGGTGCCCTCGTCGATGACCAAAATTAAAGGAGAGCGCGCGCTCACTCGCCTCGGCGCATCCGTTGCTCGACCATGTCGAACACGGCCGGGTGGAGCGGGTTGGTGAACTCGATTCCCGCGGTCCACTCGTCGACCCAGCAGACCCTGCCCTGGATCGCCTCCAGCCCCGGAAAGGTGATCCAGGTCAGGTCGTCGGGCGCGACCCGCACCGGCAGCTCCACGCGGCATCCCTGCGGCGATAGGTCGGAGATGTTGACCCGCCAGCGATGCTCGCCGGTGCGGCGGAAATCGATGTCGGCCTGAAGCGGGACTCGCTCCGCCTTGCGTCCGTGGCTATCCATCGCGGCCCCCCGCCTATCCTACTCGCCCAGACTATCGCCAATCGGGCCGCCTGCGAAGGCTCGGGTTCCACCATTATGGTGGTCTAGGCTCCGGCCGGTTCCATCAGCTGTTGCGCTGCCTCGTCCCACAGCGCGCGGATTTCATGCGGCAGGGTGCCCTTGACCTTGGCGACCTGCCCGGGATCGATGTGCCGGTCGAGCACCCCGAACACGGTGATGACCGCCAGCCTGGGGTCAACCGGGCGGACGTCGGACAGCCATTTGGCGACGTCCTCGATGAACTCATCGGCATGCCGCGTCTTGTCGGGCGCGTCCGAGGGCCGATACTGGTCGTAATAGACCCCGCGGACCAGCAGCGGCAGCTGCGAGCCGAGGTGGACCGATACCTCGAACGGCAGCCGGTCGCGCAGCTTGTGGAGGACGGTGCTTAGCACTTTCCAGGCGAGGTGGCGGTCCGGCCCGATCTCCGCGCTGATCTCCTTCAGCCAGATATTGGTGGTCTGCATCGTCCGGTCAAAAATATCGAGGCTGGTTGCGCTCATGATAAATCTCCTGATCGCACGAGGGGCAATGATCGCCGGCGGCGCTTGGTTCCGGCTGGATTTGCGCTAGGAGGATGGCATGCCGCTTTACGAGATCGACGGTGTCGGACCCAGGCTGGGCGACGGCGCTTGGGCCGCGCCCTCCGCCGACCTGATCGGCGACGTGCGCCTGGGGGAGCGGTGCAGCGTCTGGTTCGGCGCGGTGATCCGCGCCGACAATACCCCGATCATCCTCGGCGACGAGACCAACTTCCAGGACGGGGCGATCGGCCACAGCGACCCAGGCGCGCCGCTGACTCTCGGAACCCGCGTGACCGTCGGCCATCAGGCGATCCTCCACGGCTGCACGGTCGAGGACGAAGCGCTGATCGGCATGGGCGCGCGCATCCTGAACGGCGCGGTGATCGGATCGCAGTGCATCGTCGGCGCCGGCGCGCTGGTCACCGAGGGCAAGATCTTCGAGCCGAGGAGCCTGATCGTCGGCTCGCCGGCGAGGGCGATCCGGCAGTTGGATGAAGACCATGTCGCGATGCTCAAAATGTCGGCCGCCCATTATGCCGAAAAGGCGGCGCACTATGCCGCTGCGCTGAGGGAACATCGCTGACACTTGAACGACCCGGTCGCGGACTCATCTTGATCGCATGATCGACATCCGCCCCTTCGCTTCGCTGGGCCACGCCAATCATGGCTGGCTCGATGCCCGCCATCATTTCAGCTTCGCCAACTATCATGATCCCGCCCGGATGGGCTGGGGCGCGATTCGCGTCTGGAACGACGACCGCATCGCCGCGCGCTCCGGCTTCCCGCCGCATCCGCATCGCGACATGGAAATCATCACCTACGTGCGGACCGGCGCGATCAGTCATCAGGACTCGATGGGCAACAAGGGCCGGACCGGCGCCGGCGACGTTCAGGTGATGAGCGCCGGCAGCGGAGTGACCCATGCCGAATATAATCTCGAGGATGAGGAAACCACGCTGTTCCAGATCTGGGTCGAAACCGACCAACCCGGCGTGAAGCCGGGCTGGGGCATGATGCCTTTCCCGAAGGAGGCTCGGCAAGGCAGCTTCCAGCTGCTCGCCAGCGGCAACCCCGACGACGGGGCGCTGACCATCCATGCCGACGCCAGGGTGCTTGGAGCCACGCTCGCGGCCGGGGAGAGCCTGAGCTATGATCCCGACCCCGCACGGCACCTTTATCTGGTCCCCTCGTCCAGGGTGCGAATCAACGGTCAGGAGGCCGATGGCCGCGATGGCGTCGCCATCACCGGCGAGGATCGCATCACCATCGAGGCGGAGGCCGACGCGGAATTGGTGCTGGTCGACGCACGTTAAGCCCTTGGTCAGGCCGGAAATGCTTGTGTTGGCGCATGTTTCTCGCCAATAGCCGAGGCGCGCGCCGCCGGGGCGGGCGCGATTCCAGCAACCGACAGGGCGGGGGAGAATGACGGCTTTTCGCCGCATGACATTGAAGTCACTTCATGGTGGTGCCGCGGCGCTTCTGTTGGCCGCCGCGATGCCTGCTGTCGCCCAGGACAGCGATGCTCCGGTCGATGTCACTGCGGCGCCTCCGCCATCGTCCGAGACGATCGGCCCTGCCCAGCTGCAGAATTTCAACCTGCAGGGAACGGTCACCCGGCCCGCAGAACGGCCGGTAAATACCGATGCTCGGCCGGCAGCGCCCGTCCTTGCGGAGCCGGCCGGCAACCAATCGGGGCAATCCGAGGTCGCGGCGGGGACTGTGTCTCGCGGCGAAGCTGCAGCTCCACGTACCGCGTCGGCGGCACCAGGCGGGGCCGGCACAAGCGCCCGGACCGAGTCACCCCAAACGGCAGCCGGTTCGGTGCCTGTCACTCCTTCCGTTCCGCTCGAGGTGACGACCAATCCGGCGCCTCAGCCCGGCTTCTCCACCCTTGCCCCTGCGACCGAGGCGCCGCTGACGCCGAGCGATGCGTCCGCTTCCTGGCCCTGGCTCGCGGCGCTGATCGCGTTGCTCGGCGGAGGCGCGTTCCTCGCCTGGATCCGGCGCGGCCGTCGCAATCGCTATGCGGATCCTGGCCGAATGGCCTTCGCCGGGCTGGTCCCGGATGTGGCCCCCGAGTCGAGGCCGCTGCCGCCCGCCCGGCCTAGGCCCGATCCCGTCCCGCCGCGAGCACAGCCTGCGCCAGCCCCTCGGCCGGCGCCGGCGCCCGCATCCAAGCCGGCCGACGACGGGCTGATTGTGTCGCGGATCCTGCGGCCCCAGCTTTCGATGGAGTTCGTTCCCGATCGGCTGATCGTCACCGGGTCGGACGTGACTCTGCAGTTCGATGTGATCATCGCCAACTCGGGCTCCGCGCCCGCTCGCGACGTGCTGGTCGAGGCGCGGATGTTCACCGCCCATGCGAGTCAGGACCGCGACATCGGCGCCTTCTTCAAGAAGCCGGTCGGGGCGGGCGACCGAATTCCGTCAATCGTCCCGCTGGGCAAGCTGTCGCTGAAGAGCGCGGTTCGCCTGCCGATCGACCAGCTCCACAGCTTCGAGGTCAAGGGGCGCAGGCTGTTCGTGCCGCTGGTCGGGTTTAACATCCTGTTCCGTTCGAACGGCGGTGACGAGCATATTTCGGCGAGCTACCTCGTCGGCCGCGGCGATGACCAGGCTGAGAAGCTGGCTCCGTTCCGGCTCGACCTCGGCCCGCGCGTGTTCCGTGGGCTCGCCGCTCGAGCGCACAGCATGGGATTGCAGGCCGCCTCAGCCGCTTAAGGGAGTGGCGTTGTAGCTATGCCAGGCCAGCACGGCGGCAGCGCCGCGGTGAGGCCGCCACTTCTCGGCCAGCTCGCGCAATTGCTTCTCCGTGGGCTTGCCGTCGAGCCCCATCAGCTTGCCGATCTCGATCTGAACCGCGAGGTCGCCCGCCGGCCAGACATCGTCGCGCCCTTCGGCGAACAGCAAGTAAATCTCCGCCGACCAACGGCCGATCCCCTTGATCTTGATCAGCTGGGCGATCGCTTCCTCATCGTCCGCCGGCAGATGGACGAGGTCGAGCTCGCCCGACAGCACCAGTCCCGCCAGACTGCGCAGGTAACCGGCCTTCTGGCGGGACATGCCCGCCTCGCGCATTTCCTCGTCACTTGCCCCGAGCAGCTTGTTGAGGTCGACCGGCTGGCCAAATTTGGCGGTCAGCTTGTTCCACATCGACCGCGCCGCGGCCACGCTGACCTGTTGCCCGACGATGGTGCGAAGCAGCGTTTCAACGCCGGGTTCGCTGGCCCGGGGCTCCGGATGGCCATGCGTGTCGAGCACCTTGGCGAAGGCCTGCTCGCGCTCGGCAAGCGCCTGGAGGCTATGTTTGAGAGATTCAGCAGTCCGTACCATCAGGCGACACTCGCGGCATAAAGCGCGACCGCGGTCGCGTTGGAGACATTCAGGCTTTCGACGGCGTTGGAGATAGGAAGCCTGGCCAGCGCATCGCAATGGTCGCGGGTGTTGGACCGCATGCCGGGCCCTTCCGCGCCGAGCACCAGCGCAACGCGCTGCGGTCCGAGGGCATCTTTCAGATCGGTTGTCGCTTCTCCAGCGAGGCCGATCCGCCAGAAGCCAGCTTCGGCGATTTCCTCCAGGGCACGAGCGAGATTAACCACGCGAACCCACGGCACCCTTTCCAGTGCGCCCGATGCCGCCTTGGCCAGGGCCCCGCTTTCCGGGGGCGCGTGGCGGTCCTGGGTGACGATCCCGATCGCACCGAACGCCGCGGCGGAGCGCAGGATCGCGCCGACATTGTGCGGGTCGGTGACCTGGTCGAGCACGAGCAGGGTGGCCTTCTCCGGCGCCTCCGCCAGCAAATCGCCCAGCCACATGTCCTCGAGCGGCTCGACCTCGATGACGACCCCTTGATGAGGGGCATCGTGCGGCACCATCCGGCCGAGGTCGGGTGCCTCGGCCATCACTACCGGCAGTTCTTTCGGGAAGTTCATGAAGGCCGCGGCCTCGCGCGTCGACCAGGCCTTCAGCACCTTGCGATCGGGATTGTCGAGCGCCGCAGCGACCGCATGCTTGCCCCAGAAGCGTGGACGACTGGGATTGCCGCCGCTCTTGCCCTTGTTCTTGCGTGCCATGGGCTAGCCCATGCGTCGGGTCGCAATCTCAGGCAACCCCTTCGGAGTCGAGCGCATAGCCGGCGCTACGCACCGTCCGGATAATGTCCGGTTCGCCCAGCGCCAGGCGGAGCCGGCGGATGTGAACGTCGACCGTCCGAAGCTCGATATCCTCGCTGTGCGGCCAGACCGTCTCCAGCAACTGCTGCCGCGAGAAGACGCGGCCGGGATTTTCGAGGAAATGCCGCAGCAGCCGATATTCGGTCGGTCCGAGCTGGATCGACTGGCCGTCGCGCCGGACCCGGTGCGCGACCAGGTCCATTTCCAGCCCGGCGTAAGACAGCGCTTCGGCGGCCAGGGCCGGCCGAACCCGGCGCAGGACCGCGCCGGCCCGCGCCACCAGCTCCTTGGGGCTGAACGGCTTGGTCATATAATCGTCGGCGCCGGTTTCGAGGCCGCGAATGCGGTCATCCTCCTCGCCGCGCGCGGTGAGCATGATGATCGGGACATTGGCGGTTGCCTGGCGGCGGCGCAGCCGTCGACACACCTCGATCCCACTGATTCCCTCGATCATCCAGTCGAGTAGGACGAGGTCGGGCTTGACCTCGTCCGCCAGGATCAGCGCTTCCTCGCCGTCGCCGGTACGGGTCACCGCATAGCCGGCGCGGTCGAAGTGGAAGCTGACCAGCTCGGCCAGCGCCCGGTCGTCTTCGACCAGCAGGAGTCGTTTTGGGATCATTGCGGAGCCAGAGGGTCGTGGCCGCGCGGCCGGTCGACATAATATTCGCCGGTCGCGGCATAATAGACCATCTCGGCGATGTTGGTCGCATGGTCCCCGACCCGTTCGATATTCTTGGCGATGAACAACAGGTGGGTCGAATGGCCGATGTTGACCGGCTTCTCCATCATATAGGTCAGTAGCGACCGGAAAATGGCATTGTAGAAGTCGTCGACCGCCTTGTCTCGTTCGATGACCCTGACAGCGGCGTCCGCATCGCGCTCGACGAAGGCGTTGAGGACATTGTGGACCATCTCGGTTGCGATTCTGGCCATCTCCGGCATCAACGACACCGGTTCGATATCGCTCGTTCGGTCAAGCAGCGGCACCCGCTTGGCGATGTTCTTGGCATAGTCGCCGATGCGCTCGACCACGCTGGAGATCTTCATCGAAGCAACCACGTCGCGCAGGTCGGCGGCCATCGGCGCGCGCAACGCGATCAGCTGCACGGCGCGCTTTTCGGTTTCCACCTCCAGCGCGTCGAGCTTCTTGTCATCCTCCACGATCCTCGCGGCGCCGTCGAGGTCGTGCTGGACCAGGCAGCGCATTGACTCCCGGATTGCGTGCTCGGCCAGCCCGCCCATCTCGCTGATCAGGGCGCGAAGCCGGTCGAGATCCTCGTCGAAAGCCTTGATCGTATGTCCACTGCTGGTGGCCATGTCCTTCTCTCCGATCAGCCGTAACGGCCGGTAATATAGTCCTGGGTGCGTTGCTGGACCGGGTTGGTGAAAATGTCCTTGGTCCGGCCATATTCGACCATCTCGCCCAAGTGGAAGAAGGCGGTCCGCTGCGACACGCGCGCGGCCTGCTGCATATTATGGGTGACGATGGCGATCGCGTAACGGCCGCGCAGCTCGTGGATCAGCTCCTCGATCCTGGCGGTGGCGATGGGGTCGAGCGCCGAGCAGGGCTCGTCCATCAGGATCACTTCCGGGTCGACCGCGATGGCCCGGGCGATACACAGCCGCTGCTGCTGCCCGCCGGAAAGGGCGGTGCCGCTCTCCTGGAGCCGATCCTTGACCTCGTTCCACAGGCCGGCGCGCTTGAGGCTTTTCTCGACGATCGCGTCCATCTCGCTCTTGCCGGCGGCAAGACCGTGGATGCGCGGCCCGTAGGAGACGTTCTCGTAAATCGACTTGGGGAAAGGGTTCGGTTTCTGGAACACCATTCCCACCCGGGCACGGAGCTGCACCACGTCCATCCTGGGGGCGTAGATGTCCTCGCCATCCAGCCCGATGTCGCCGACCACGCGCGCTCCGGCGATGGTGTCATTCATCCGGTTGAGGCAGCGCAGGAAGGTCGACTTGCCGCAGCCCGACGGACCGATGAAGGCGGTGACCTTGTCGTCATGGATGTCGACGCTGACATCCTTCAGGGCTTGCTTGTCGCCGTAGAAGACGCCGACCTTGCGGGCGCTCATCTTGGCCGGGCCGTCGACGACCGCCGGTTCCTCGGCGTCGGTCGGGGTGGGGACGATGGTGTCGATCATTTTCATTCTGCCTACCAACGGCGTTCGAATTTGTTGCGGAGATAGATGGCCAGCCCGTTCATCAGCAGCATGAAGACGAGCAGGACGATGATGGCTGCGCTGGTCTTTTCGACGAAGCCGCGGTCGACCTCGTCCGACCAGAGGAAGATCTGGACCGGCAGGACGCTGGCCGGCTCGGTGATGCCCTGCGGCGGCGAGGCGATGAAGGCGCGCATGCCGATCATCAGCAGCGGCGCGGTCTCGCCGAGCGCACGGGCCATGCCGATGATGGTGCCGGTGAGGATGCCCGGCAGCGCCAGCGGCAGGACGTGATGGAACACGACCTGCATCTTCGATGCGCCGACGCCCAGCGCGGCGTCGCGGATCGAGGGCGGCACCGACTTGATGGCGTTGCGCCCGGCGATGACGATCACCGGCATGGTCATCAGCGCCAGCGTCAGGCCGCCGACCAGCGGCGCCGAGCGCGGCAGGTGCATGAAGTTGAGGAACACGGCGAGCCCGAGCAGGCCGAAGATGATTGACGGAACCGCCGCGAGATTGTTGATCGACACCTCGATCATGTCGGTCCAGCGATTCCGGGCCGCGAATTCCTCCAGATAAAGGGCGGCGAGCACCCCGATCGGGAAAGCCAGCGCCATGGTCACCAAGATGGTCAGGAAGCTGCCCTTGAGGGCTCCCCACACGCCGACCACCGACGGGTCCGTCGCGTCGGACGCGGTTAGGAAGCCGCCGTTGAAGGTCCGCTTCGTTTCGGCCTTGGCGACCAGCCTCTCGAGCGCCGGATCGCCGTCACCCTTTGCCGCCACATCGCCCTTCGATGAAAGCGGGAGCCACAGATCGGACTTCTGGGACAGCAGGTCCGGATTGGCGATCAGCTGCTCGCCCAGTTCGCGGGCGCTGGCGCCGCCGAACAGCTCGCCAGCGCCTTCGCCGAACTGCGCCACCGCCGCCTGTTCCAGCACGCCTTCGAGCCCGGACGAGGCAACGACTTGCTGGGCCTGCGGGCCCCTGAGCGCCGCCTCCTCGATGAACAGGTCGGATCGCGGGAAGTCGATCGTCAGCTTCGCCTCGGTCTGGGTAAATCCGCCCAGCCCCTTCCACGCCATGGTGATCAGCAGAAAGGCGAGGAAGGCCACCGACAGGCCGACCGCCGCAAGCCCGAAGAAGCGGAAGCGCCGCTCGGCTGCGTAGCGCCTGGCGACGCGCTTCTGCATTTCGTCGCCGGTCCAGCGGGACGTGGTCACGCTATTCATAAGCTTCCCGATATTTGCGGACCACGAACAGGGCGATGAGGTTGAGGATCAGCGTGATGATGAACAGCGCGAGGCCGAGCGCGAAGGCGGCCAGCGTCTTGGCGCTGTCGAATTCCTGGTCGCCGGTCAGCAGCTGGACGATCTGGGTGGTGACGGTGGTCACGCTTTCGAACGGGTTGATGGTCATGTTGGCGGCGAGGCCCGCGGCCATCACCACGATCATCGTTTCGCCGATCGCCCGGCTGACGGCGAGCAGGACGCCACCGACCACGCCCGGCAGGGCGGCGGGCAGCAGCACCTTCTTGATCGTTTCCGACTTGGTGGCGCCGAGCGCCAGGCTGCCGTCGCCCATCGCCTGCGGGACGGCTGCGATGCTGTCGTCGGCCATCGAGCTGACGAAGGGGATGATCATGATGCCCATGACCAGGCCCGCGGCGAGCGCGCTCTCGGACGAGGCGGAGCTGATGCCGATCGCGATTCCGAAATCGCGGATAAGCGGGGCGACGGTCAGCGCGGCGAAGTAGCCGTAGACCACCGTCGGCACGCCGGCGAGGATCTCGAGGATCGGCTTCAGCCAGGCCCGGACCCGTTGCGGCGCATATTGGGTCAGGAAGATGGCGCACATCAGGCCCAGCGGAATGGCGACGATCATGGCGATGATCGCGCCGATGAAGGCCGTGCCCCAGAATAGCGGTATCGACCCGAACGCACCCGAGGAGCCGGCCTGGTCGGCCCGGATCGCGGTTTGCGGGCTCCAACTGGTTCCAAACAGGAATTCGGTCGGGCTGACCATGTTGAAGAAGCGCAGGCTCTCGAACAGCAGCGAGAGGACGATCCCCAGCGTGGTCAGGATGGCGATCAGCGAGGCGCCGAGCAGGACCCCCATCAGCCAGCGCTCGACTCCGGTGCGGGCGCGGAAGTCGACCTTGATCCGCCGCATCGAGAAAAATGCGCCGGCCAATGCGATCAGCAATCCGATTCCACCGCCGATGGCGGCATAGCGCGCGCTCGCGGACGCGTAGATCGGGGCCAGCTCGGTCGATTCGGGATTGAAGCCGGCCTCGCGATCGCCCGCCGCAATCTCGCGCGCCTCCGTCAGGATCGAATCGCGCGCGAGGTCGAAGTCGGGCAGTTGCTGACCGACCGGCGAGGCCAGCACGGTCTGGTCGACCAGGCCGGTCTGTACCGGCGCCCAGACCGCCAGGGCCAGCAGCGCCGGAAGCGCCGCCCAGATGGCGACGTAGAGCCCGTGATAGTTTGGCAGGCTGTTGAGCCGGACGCCCCCGCCGCGCAGCCCAACCGCCCGATGGCGGGCGAACAGGCCAGCGGCGGCGGCGACCGACAATATTGCGACGAGCGCGATGCTGAGCGACATGGCGCTCGCCGATCCCTACTTGAGCGCGGCCGGGTCGAGCGGCGTGAGCGCGGTCGCCTGGGCGGTTGCGGCCTCGCCTTCTGCGGGAGCGAGCGGAACCAGCCCGCGCTTGGCGAGCGAGCCGCCAGCGCCCCAGCTCTTCGAATAGGCCTCGAGGAACTGCTTGATCGCCGGCTTGGCCGCGACATGCTCGCCCTTCACATAGAGGTATAGCCGGCGGCTGCCGGGGTAGCTCAAGTCGCTGATGGTCGCTTCGGTCGGGGCCACGCCGGCGATCGATACCGGCGACACGCGGTCGGCATTCTCCTCGAGGAAGCTGTAGCCAAGCACGCCGAGCGAGCCGGGGTCGGCTGAAACCTTCTGCACCAGCAGATTGTCATTCTCGCCCGCCTCGACGTAGGCGCCGTCCTCGCGGATCTTGGTGCAAACCTCCTTGTGCTTGCTCTCGTCGCTTTCCTTGAGAGCCTTCATCGCCGGATCGGTGTTGCAGCCCTTGTCGAGGATGAGCTCGGCCAGGCTGTCGCGGGTGCCCGAGGTCGGCGGCGGGCCAAGCACACGGATCTTGATGGCCGGAAGCGAAGGATCGACGTCCTGCCAGGTCTGCGCCTGGTTCGGGCCCTTGTTGAACGGGGTGGCGGCCAGCGCCGCGTAGATCTGCTCGACCGTCAGGTTGAGCGGCGGCTGGTCCTTGGCCTGGATCAGGGTGAGCCCGTCGATCCCGACCGGAACCTCGATGACATCCTTCACGCCGGCCACGGCACAGCTGTCATACTCGCTCTTCTTCATCGGCCGCGAAGCGTTGACCATGTCGGGCGATTGCCCGCCGATGCCGCTGCAGAACAGCTTGATGCCGGCGCCGGTGCCGGTCGATTCGACGATGACGCTGATGCCCGGGTTCGCCCGCTGGAATTCTTCGGCCACCGCTGTGGTGAATGGATAGACGGTCGAGGAACCGACGACCTTGAGCTGCGCGGCGGCACCGCCGCTGCCCGAACCGCTTCCGCCGCAAGCCGCGACCAGCGCCACCAGCGGCAGCGCAACGAGCATCTTTTTCATCATCAACTCCCCGATGGGGTCGGGCCCATGCCGACAGATGGGCGCTCTTAGCGCCGGGTTCGTCGCGTCCCTGTGACAACGATATTACCGTTTCGTGACAGCGCTTCGGCCCGATCAGGATGCGGGCAAGGATACCTTGATTTCCGTGCCTCGGCCGGGCTCCGACTGGATGTCCAGGGTTCCGCGGTGGCGCTCGACAATATGCTTGACGATGGCGAGGCCGAGGCCGGTGCCGCCTGATTCGCGGCTTCGCGCGGAATCTACTCTATAGAAGCGCTCGGTGAGGCGGGGCAGATGTTCCGACGCGATGCCTTCACCCTCGTCGCTGACCTTCAGGATCACTTGTCGATCCCTGGCATGAAGCGAAATCCGGGCGATGCACGACTTGTCGCTGCAGCCGTAGCGGATCGCATTGGCAATCAGATTGTCGGTCAGTTGGAGCAGCTGCCCGAAATCACCCAGGACCGGTGGGGCATCGGGTTCGATTGAAGCCTCCAATTGGCATCCGCGCCCCTCCGCTAGCGAAACTGCGTGTTCGAGCGCGATACGCACCACCTCGGCCATATCGACCTTGTCTTCCGGCGCGCGGTAACGGTCGGCCTCGATCCGCGACAGGCTCATCAGGTCCTCGACGATGCGCAGCATGCGCTTGGCTTCCGACTGGATGGTCCCGCCGAACTTGCTTCGCATTTGTTCGTCAACGGCGCCCTCGTCCGCCAGGGTCTCTGCATAGCCGATGATCGTCGCCAATGGCGTTCGAAGCTCATGGCTCGCATTGGCCACGAAATCGGTGCGCATCCGCTCGGCGGCTCTGGTTGCGGATCGGTCGGATAGGCGGATCAGCGTGCCGTCCGGCACGGGACGGACGCTCAATTGCCAAGGTCGCTCTGCAGACCCGATGCCGATCAGCTCAATATCGGCGGCCGGGCCGGACTGGATCGTGTCGAGCGCCAGCGGGTGACGGATGGCGAAGCGCAAATCGCGACCGACAATGCGGGCGCCAAGCAGGGATATTGCGTCCTTGTTCGCCGACGCGACGATGCCGTCGCGAACGATCAGCGCCGGTTCGTCGATCGCATCCAGGATTGCGCTGGCAATGGCGTGGGGATCGGCCATGGGCCGATGAATAGTCGCGCCGCGACAGCCGCGCTAGGGAGCCATCGCCTCCGATCGGCGCAGGCGCTGGTGGCGGCGATAGGTGCCGACGGCGAGGATGATCAGGATCGGATAGCTCCAGAATTGGAGCGCCGCGCCATAAGCCCTCGGCAGCAGGTCCTGGTCGACGCCCTTTAGTATATGACCAATGGAGGTGGTCAGCTGCAGCCCGGCGACCCACAGCGGCCAGAAGCGCTTCGAGCGAAGGGCAACCGTGATGAATCCGGCCAGGACCGCAAGGTCGACCAGCATCAGCCCTCCCTCGATGCTGGAATAGCGTTGATGCAACGGCGACACCGCGAGCAATGTCGCCGCCGTGCCCGCCAGGCAGGTGATCGCCACGATCCGCTCGTCCGCACCCCCGCGCCAGACGGCGTAGAGGCAGACGGCAATCAGCAGCGGAATGAAAATTGTTGCGCCAAGCATGGTGCAGATGACCGGACCACGCGATGCGCGGTCCGGTCAACCCTTCCGGTTCAGCCGACGACGCGAAGGTCGGGCCGGGCCGCGCCCTGCTGAGGCGGGCATTCCTGGGCATCGCCGAAGCCGACGGTGCGGAGACCGGGAACGAACTGAGCCGTTTCCTTCATCGTAAGGTGGCAATTCGCCATTCCGCCGCGCGCCTTGACCAGGCTCTGGGTGGCGACCGCCAACTGCTCGAAGGCCTCATGTCCCGTGGCGGTGGCGATGCCGAAGACGGCGCGGGCGCGGATCATCCGGCTTTGCAGCTCGGCGATTTCGGCGAGGGCGCTCTCAATGGCGTCCTCGACGGCGCGGGTCTGGGTGGCGACTTCGAAAGCGGCGGATTCGATTATCTGTTTGCGCATGACTCTTCTCCCCTGGACGCGGGCATCCCGCGCCGGGCCGTGGTCAGCAATGAAAGAGAGAGAGAGCGGCTTAGCCGCTGATCATCCTGGAGAGGCTTTCCAGTCCGGCCAGGTACATGCCCGCCGAAAAGGTTGCCCCCATTGCGATCAGGATGATCCAGACCAGCCGGAGGCCGACGCTCATCTCATTGCTGGGGTGGCTCCTCGTTGCGAACGGCAGTTGCAGGGGAGAGCCAAGCCCAACCGGTCTCTGCTCGGTTTTGACACCGGGAGGACTGGCCTCCCCTGCGCGGTCTGCGTGCCGAATCTGAGTGCGGACCGTGCCTTCTTGGTGTCCAAACAGAGCAGTGGGGTCGATGTGCGGCGATTGATGTATCAACCGCTGATATGTCGGATCGTCGGGCGACAGAGCGGCCGCGACCAACCGGGCCGCCTCGCCCCGGCGTTCCACTTCCAGCTTGTCGAGAGCGCCTCGGATCCGCTGGTCGACCGTGTGCGGAGAAATCCCAAGCCGGGCGGCGATCTCCTTGCTGCTGTGGTGCCTGTCGACCAGCAGCAGGCACTCGATCTGCCCGGGGCTGAGTCGGGCGACCGGAGAATCCGGGTCTATCGTGATGGCGACTTCCTCGACGCGATCGGCAGCCATGACGCGCACCATCATTCCTTCCGAGCATGGAATATGTGCAACAACGCTTTCACCCCCTCGATTCTCATAGTCGAAACCGCGGAAATGCTCAAATTTTTATGAGAATTGGGCCATTCACGCGAGAAGGCGGTTGGTCCGAAATGGATGAAGTGTTTGATAGGGCCATCACGAGGCGGGCCGGCGCGCTGGCTTTTTTTGCCTATTCCGAATGTGATCTAAATGTTTCGTCGCACAGCCTCCGCAGGATCGCGGCGCTGGCTTGCCAGCCGTAGCTTCAGCGGAATTGCCGTGCTCGCCTGTCTGGGGGACAGGCGTGCGCGCGGCAATGGTGGAGAGGGCTGGATTCGAACCAGCGTACGCTTGCGCGGGCAGATTTACAGTCTGCTGCCTTTAACCACTCGGCCACCTCTCCAGGTGTGGGCAGGCGCGCCATGTGGCGGCCCTATAGAGCGCTGTCAACCGGCGTCGCTGTTAGAGCGGCGGCGTGGTGACCGGGAGCCAAAGTCGCCCCTCGGCTAAAGCCTCGGGCGCTCCATATCCGAACCGTGCCCCGCACGGTTCGGATATGGAGCGGGTGAGGGGAATCGAACCCCCGTATTCAGCTTGGAAGGCTGCTGCTCTACCATTGAGCTACACCCGCCCTTGGCGCCTGAGCCCGCGGCCTTTGCCATCGGCAAGCGCGCCGCGTCAATGCCTAGCCGCCGGCCGATGTAGCCAGAACTGCGGCCGAGGCGATAAGCGATCCCATCACCAGCACGATCAAGACCACCATGAAGCCCTGGCCTTCCTTGCGGTCGGCAACCGCCTGCTCATGGAGGTAGAGCCGACCGTCGGACGTCCGTTTGACGGTGCCCGCCACGATGGCATGGTCGATCAGATCCCGGTCCTTGCCTTCGAGATCCAGGGCGATCGCGCTCGCCGGTCCCAGCGCCCGAGCCTTCTTGAGCCGGCCCTCGATCTTCTTCTCGATTCCTTCCTGATGTGTCGCGGCGATAATCGCGGCGTGGATCGCTGGATTCATCGGCGGAGCCTCCCTCACCGGCCAATGTAGTGGCGCTATCGGGCAGCGCCAAGGAACGACTCTTCCTTCCGTCGATTGAATCCGCCGAACGAATCTTGAGGAGACTTACCCATGGCTGCCCGTCCTTCCTGGCGCGGTCAGATCCGGCTGGCACTGGTATCGATCCCGGTAGAAATCTATCCGGCGACCAAGACCGGCAAGTCGATCGCTTTCCATCAGGTCCATGAACCTTCCGGCCAGCGCGTCCGCTACGAAAAGGTCGTTCCCGGCATCGGTCCCGTCGACAAGGACGAGATCATGAAGGGCTATGAGGTTTCGAAGGGCGAATATGTGCTGCTGGACCCCGAGGAGATCGAGAAGGTCAAGCTGGAGAGCCGCAAGACGCTGGAGCTGACCCAGTTCGTCAAGCTGGCTGACATCGACCCCATCTATTACGACAAGCCCTATTATGTGACTCCCGCCGACGACCTTGCCGAGGAAGCCTTTGTCGTGGTGCGCGACGCGCTCAAGAAGACCGGCAAGGTCGGCATCGGGCAGCTCGCCATGCGCGGCCAGGAATATGTGGTGAGCCTCAAGCCCTGCGGCCGCGGCATGGTGCTGGAGACGCTTCGCTACGCCGATGAAGTCAACAAGTCTTCCAGCTATTTCCGGGACATCGGCGATGCCAAGCCCGACCCCGACCTGCTCGAAATGGCCGAGACGCTCATCGAGAAAAAGACCCGCGACTTCGACGCTGGAGAGTTCGAGAACCGCTATATCGACGCGCTGACGAAGCTGATTGCCGAGAAGCAGAAGAAAAAGGGCAAGCGCATTATCCAGGACGACGAGGCCGAGCGACCGCTCAAGGGTTCCAACGTCATCGACCTGATGGCTGCCCTCAAGAAGAGCCTCGGTGACGAAAAGCCCAGGGCCCAGCCGGGGGTGAAGAAGGGGACCGCAAAACCCGCCGCCCGGCGTACGACCAAGAAGGCTGCTCCCAAGCGGGCCGCGGGCGGGCGCCGAGGCTAGGGCATGCCGAGCCGCAAGCTCGACATCGAGACCTACAACCGCAAGCGCGACTTCTCGAAGACTCCCGAGCCGCGCGGCCAAAAGGCCAGGCGCAAAGGTCATAGCTTCGTCGTCCAGAAGCATGACGCATCCCGATTGCACTGGGATTTCCGGCTTGAGCTCGATGGCGTGCTGAAGAGCTGGGCGGTGCCCAAGGGGCCATCGCTCGACCCCGACGACAAGCGCCTCGCGGTCCGGACCGAGGACCATCCGCTCAGCTATGGCGAGTTCGAAGGGGTGATCCCCAAGGGTGAATATGGCGGCGGCACCGTCATGCTGTGGGACAGGGGCCACTGGGAACCGGAGCCCGGCAAGAACCCCAGCAAGACGATCGAGGAAGGCCATCTCCACTTCACCCTGGAGGGGGAGCGGATGAAAGGTGAATGGGTGATGTTCCGCTTAAAGCCCCGTCCCGGCGAGCGCCAAGAGCCGTGGATGCTGAAGAAGGTCGACGACGGCTACGCCAAGCCGGAGGAGGGCGAGGCGCTGGTCGCGCATTGCGTGACCAGCGTCACCACCGACCGCAGCATGGCGGAGATCGCCGCGGGTGCCGATGTCTGGCATAGCAATCGCAAGGCGACGGGGAAGACGGGCCGCGCCAAGCGCAAGGCCGGGATCGGGCCGCCCCCCTTCCAGCAGCCCCAGCTGGCCACGCTCGTCGATTCGGTGCCGAGCGGCAACGATTGGCTGCACGAGTATAAATATGACGGTTACCGGCTGCTGATCGCGACGGCGGACGGCGCGGCGACCGCCTGGACCCGGAAGGGCAATGACTGGAGCGACAAGTTTCGCTCGATCGTCCGCGCCGCGGCCAACCTTCCGGCTGGCTGCCTCCTCGACGGCGAGGCGGTCGCGCTGGACAAGAAGGGCAAGCCCAGCTTCCAGCTTCTCCAATCGACGCTCAAGGGCGGCGAGGCGGACCTGGCCTTCTACGCCTTCGACCTGCTGGTCGATCAGGGCGAGGACATCACCAAGCTGCCCAATCTCGAACGCAAGGAGCGGCTCGCCGCCCTGCTCAAGGGCGCGAGCGCGCCAATCCTCTACGGCGATCATGTCGTCGGCAAGGGGGAGAAACTGTTCGACGCCATCTGCAAGGAAGGCGGCGAGGGGATCATCTCGAAGAAGGCCAAGGCGCCGTACAAGGGCGACCGCGGCCGCAACTGGCTCAAGGTGAAATGCATCCAGCGACAGGAGTTCGTGATCGTCGGCTGGCAGGAAAGCGACAAGCGCCACGGCTTCCGCTCGCTCCACCTCGGCGTCCGCGAAGGCCGTAAGCTCCGCTATGCCGGCAAGGTCGGCACCGGCTTCGACACGAAGATGATCCACGATCTCAGCGACCGGATGCGACCGATGAGGGTCGATGAACCCCCGCTTGAGGTTCCGCGCTCCGCCCGGCGCGGGTCGCACTGGATCGAACCGAAGCTGGTCGGCGAGGTGGCCTATACCGAATTCACCTCCGATGGCATCCTGCGCCACCCGAGCTTCATCGCCTTGCGTGAGGACAAGCCGGCCAGGGAGGTTGTGCTGGAGAAGCCCGAGAAGCTGTCCAAGGCCGCCAAGTCGAAGAAGACTGCTGCCTCGCCGGAACGGTTCGGTATCAAGATCAGCAATGAGGACCGGGTCATCTATCCCGGCGAGGGCCTGACCAAGGGTCAACTGGCCGATTATTACGCGGCGATCGAGGCGCTGATGCTGGTCGATACGGCCAAACGGCCAATCAGCCTGATCCGCTGCCCCCAGGGCCGGGCCAAGCAATGTTTCTTCCAGAAGCATGACAATGGCTCGATGGGGCCGCATGTGAAGCATGTGCCGGTCGAGGAAAGCGACGGCGAGGTGCAGGACTACCTCTACGTGCAGGACGCGCGCGGAATTCTCGCCTGCGTGCAAATGGGGACGATCGAGTTCCATGGCTGGGGCAGCCTGGCGAAGAAGCTCGAATATCCCGACCGGCTGGTGTTCGACCTCGACCCCGACGAGGGGCTCGACTTCAACAAGGTCAAGGCCGCTGCGGAGCGGTTGCGCGACCTGTTGGCCGACCTCGGGCTGGTGACCTTCCCGCTGCTGACCGGCGGCAAGGGCATCCATGTCGTCGCGCCGCTCGATGCGAAGGCGGACTGGCCGAAGGTCAAGAGCTTCGCGGAGCGCTTCAGCCGCGCGATCGCCGAGGCCGAGCCCGAAACCTTCACCGCCAACATCCGCAAGAACCAGCGCAAGGGCCGAATTTTTCTCGACTGGTTGCGCAACCAGCGCGGCGCGACCGCGGTGATGCCTTATTCGGCCCGGGCCAAGGAGGGCGCGCCGATCGCTGCGCCGATCGCCTGGGAGGAGCTGGACCGGTTCAAGTCAGGCGCTTCCTTCTCGATCCGCGATGCCGACGAGTTGCTGGATCGAGCCGGCTCAAAGTTGCTGTCAGGCTGGGGTCAGGCCAAGCAGAGACTGCCGAAAGCCTAGCGGATCGAGTCGAGCTCGACGCCCTTGGTTTCCTTCGCCAGCAGCGCCGACAGCCCGCTGATGGCGCAGGCGATGCCGACGTAGATCGCCACCGGCGTCGCCGAGCCATATTCTTTGTACAGCCACAGCGCGATGATCGGCGCCAGCGAGCCGGCGACGATCGAGGTCAGCTGGTAGGCGAGGCTGACTCCCGAATAGCGGACCCGGGTCGGGAACAGCTCGGTGATGAAGGCCGCCTGCGGAGCGTACATGGTCGCGTGGAGGACGAGACCAATGACGATGGCGGCGACGATCACAGCGTTGCTGCCGCTCGCCAGCATTGGGAAGAACAGGAAGATAAAGGCCGCGAGCCCGAAACCGCCAGCCGCATAAACGGGCCGTCGGCCAACGATATCGGAAGCATGGGCCAGCAAAGGAACGGCGACGAATTGCACTGCGGCGCCGATCAGCAGGGCGTTGAGTGCGAGGCTGCGGCTCTCGTGGCTGACGTCGACCAGATAAGTCAGCGAGAAGACGGTGAGGATGTAATAGCTGATGTTTTCGCCGACCCGGAGGCCGGAGCCGAGAAGGATGGCCCTGGGCTGCTGGCGGACGACGTCGAGCGCCGGCAGCTTGGGCGGATGTTCGGCTTCCTCCAGTTGCTTTTGGAACATCGGGCTCTCGGCCACCTGCTGCCGAATGTACCAGCCGACAGCCACCAGCACTGCGGATAGCAGGAATGGTATCCGCCAGCCCCAATCGAGGAACTCGCCTTCCGTCATCACAGCCGCCATGACCGCCAGCATGCCGGCGCTGAGCAGGCTGCCGGCGGCGACGCCCGCCTGCGGCCAGCTCGCCCAGAAGCCACGGCGCTTCGCATCCCCGTGCTCCGCGGCCATCAGCACCGCTCCGCCCCATTCGCCGCCCACAGCAAAACCTTGGACCAGTCGGAGGGCGATGAGAGCGATGGGCGCCCAAATGCCGATCTGCCCGTAGGTCGGCAGCAGGCCAATCAGCACGGTCGCGACGCCCATCAGCACCAGGCTCAGCATCAGCAGTTTCTTGCGGCCGATGCGGTCTCCATAATGGCCGAAGACAATGCCTCCGACCGGCCGCGCGACGAAACCAAGCGCATAGGTCGCGAAGGCGAGCATGGTGCCGACAAGCGGGTCGAACTCCGGAAAGAACAGGCGGTTGAACACCAGGGCGGCGGCCGAACCGTAGAGGAAGAAGTCATACCACTCGATGGTCGTGCCGATCATGCTGGCGGCGACGACGCGGCCGAGGGGAGTGCTTGGTTCAGCAGCCATCGTCAGCGGGACGCGAGGCGATCGGTCGCGCGAATCAGGCCGTCGAGGATGCCCGGTTCGTTGTAGAGGTGCCCGCCGTCCGGGACGATATTGAGCTCGACTTCCGGCCAGGCCTTCTTCAGCTCCCACGCCGCGCGCGGCGGGGTGCAACAGTCGTGCCGGCCCTGGACGATCACTCCCGGAATCCCCCGGAGCTTCTCGGCTCCCTTGAGCAGCTGGCCTTCTTCGAGCCAGCCCCTGTGCAGCATGTAATGATTCTCGATCCGGGCGATGGCGATGGCGTGATGGTCTTCGGTGAATTCGGCGATCATTTCCGGGTCGGGCAACAGGGTGACGGTCAGGCCCTCCCAACTGCTCCACGCCTTGGCTGCCCGGAGCTGGACGGCATGATCGTCCGACGTCAGCAGCCGGCGATAGGCGGCAACCAGGTCGCCGCGCTCTTCCTGGGCAACGGGGGCCAGAAACTCCTCCCAGCCCTCCGGGTAGAGCTCTGAAGCTCCGTAGCGATAGAGCCAGTCGAGCTCGCTCTGCCCGAACAGGAAGATTCCGCGCAGCACCAGTTCGGTGACCCGCTCGGGATAGCTCTGGGCATAGGCCAGGCTCAGGGTTGAGCCCCAGCTGCCGCCGAACACCATCCATTTGTCGACGCCGCACATTGCGCGCAGCCGCTCGATGTCCTTGACCAGGTGCCAGGTGGTGTTGGCTTCCAGATGGGCATGGGGCGTCGACTTGCCCGCGCCCCGCTGATCGAACAGCAGCACGTCATATTTGGCCGGATCGAACTGGCGGCGGTGGTTGGTGCTGATCCCCGCGCCGGGGCCGCCATGGAGGAAGACCGCCGGCTTGGCGCCAGGCGTTCCGCACCGCTCCCAATAGAGCTGGTGACCGTCGCCAACGTCGAGCATCCCCGACTGATAGGGCTGGACTTCGGGATATAATGTCAGTCGGTCGCGAGGCATCAGGTTCGGTTTCCCTGTCGGAACTGGTGGTACATCGAATAGAGGTCCGGCCGTTCATCAACCCCGTAAGTGAAGGCCAGTGCCCGACGCATAGCGGTCGTTCGATTGGGTCCGCTGCGATGCGGCGTCAATGAATGGACCAGCAGCAGGTCGCCGGCCTCGGCTTCCAACGTCGTGAAGGAAGTGAGCTGCTCGTCGGTCGGATCGGCCAAGACGCCATGCTCGGTGAGCAATCCATGATGCTGGCCGGATGTGCATTCGACCGCGCCATTTTCCTTCGTGGCGTCATCGAGGAACAGGAAGGCCGTCAGGAACCGGCCCAGGTCGAGCCCCATGCCCTGCCAATAGGCTCCGTCCTGATGCGCCTCATAGCCTCCGGTCCCGGCCGGCTTGAAGATGAACTTGTCCTTCATCAGCTGCGGTTCGCCGCCCAGCAAATCGCCGACCGCGGCGAGCAAGCGAGGGTCTCGGGCCAAGCCAGCGAATAGCGGCGAAAGGTCGATGAACGGATCGAGCCGGTCGCTGCGAGTGCGGGAATTGGGAACTGCGCCGCGCACACTGAAATGACTCTGGTCGGCCCATAGCCGTGCCGCCTCCCGGCGCAGCTCGACCAATTCCTCCTCGCTGACGATGGCGTGGACATGCGCCCATCCATGGCGATTCCAACCCTCACGCAAGCTCATATTGATTGGGCTGATTGCGTTCACCGTGCACCCCCCGCGATCGGCTTGGACCATTCGACCTGATATCCGATCATTGGCATTTGTAGTCTGCGATAGAGAAGCTCACCTTTCTCCCCTTTTACCGCCACCACGCACTGCTCGGGAGTTCCGCGCCGGCGGCCAAGGGCGGTGATGCCGCCAAGCATGGCCTGGGCGACGCCCCTCCCGCGGTGGTCGGGGTGAACGACCAGGTTTTTCGTTCTCACGAACTTGTCGCACCAGATCGCGCCCACAGCGCCCACCACCTCTCCGTCTAATCTGGCGAGGAACGCCTCCATTCCCGCGCTGCACTTGCGCCGTTCAAGCTCGACCCAGTCCGCAGGCCCGTTGCCATGACCGTCCGGCGTTCCGCCCGCCGCCTTGTGGAAGCTTAGTTTTTCCGCCCAATCCGCGTCGGTCGCAACCGGGCAAAGCGTGAGATTGATCGAAGATTCAGGCAAGGCATCGACGAAGATCAGTTCGTCTCGCGCGGCATAACCCGCATTCCTCAGCATGTCGTCGGCGAGCTTATGGCGGCCGTCGAGATAAATCCGGCACAATGCCGCGCCGACATTCGCCATCGCCGCTTCGGCGCTTGCGATCCAGCCTGCTCCGCCGCTGGCGATCGCCTCGGGATCGACGCGGTGGACAACCGCCGCCGCCGGCGACCGGGTGAGCCCGGGCATCCACGCTACCGTCGCCCCCTCTAGCTGCTCCAGCTGCGCCCCCATCTCGAAATAGGTGCAATCGGACTCGATGCCACGGGCGAGCAAGTCGCGCTCCACGGACGGATTGGCTAGTGGCAGGCTCATCGCGCCATTGCCAGGCGCGTGCCGAACGCGAACGAGCCGCGCTCGGGACAGCCCAGCATTGCGTGAAAGGCATCCTTGGCCGGTTGGTAGCATCGCCGGACATGATCGAGGCGCGCGTCGGAAACGAAGGGGAAGAAGTTCATCGTCGCATTGGCTTCGAACAGAACGACGCGTCCGTCCCGATCGATACCGAAATCCATTCCGAAATAATCGAGCGGAATCCGGTCGCGGACCAGCTTCAGCGTCTCACGGATCGGTTGCGGAAAGGCGCCCTCGGGCTCGTCGAACAGCGGCGCTTCCTCCGCGAGCAGCTCCGGCCGGTCGATCATGAAGCCCATCCGGTCCTTGGCGTGGACGGTCCATTGGTCTGACGCCAGCATGTGACGAAGGATGACTCGCTCGCCGAAGAAGAAGGCGCGATACTTCCGGTAAATCCCGTCATCGCTGCGATAATCGACGAACTCGGTGATGATGTGCTCGCCATTCTCCGTGAGCGCCGCCCGCAGCTGGGCGACATTGTCGAACAGGCCCAGGATCAGGCCGGTGTGAGTGCCGGCCAGCCGGACGATCAGCGGGAACCGCATGTCCGCGCGCTCGATCGCACCCGTCACCAGGTCGGGCTTGGGATTTCGCACCCGGATGGTCTTCGGCGCGACCAGACCCGGGATGCCGTCGAGCAGCCGGGCGACCTGGTCGCGGCTCGACCGGAGCACCGCCTCGGGAGGGTTGATCACCTTGCCCTGATATTCACGTAGCAGCTTCTTGAGATTGTCGAGCGTGCGGGGGTTCTGATCCGGATCGGTGATGAAGTTGACGATGCAGCGATAGGGATGCAGCTCCGGCCGCTTGCGCTGGCGCAGGGCGTGCTTGTCGAGCTTCAGGATGTGGACCGGTTCGCGCTTGTCGAACAGCCGGTGAAGGTTGGTGCACCCGCTATATTTCGGATGGCCTGCCTTCGTCATGACCGGCGGCTCGTCCGAGCCGACGACGAACAACAGCTGTGCTTGGCGATCCGGCATCCATGCTCCCGTGAGGCTTCCCACGGTGATGGCCGATGCGTGGCGATGCCGCAAGCGCAGGCGGACGCAAGTCGGGCGGCGATTGCCTGACGCAAACGCCGCCCGTTGAGGATTTAGAACTTCACTCCGACTTCGACGCCCCAGATGCGCGGCTCGTTGACCATCGCCGTCAGATTGTTGAAGTCGATGCCCGAAACCGCGCTCTCGTCATTGGTGATGTTGCGGACGAAGCCCGCGACGTCATAACGGTCGGTCTTGTAACCGATCCGAAGGCCGCCCTCGAGCAGCTTGTCGTCGCTGAACTCGACCGACTCATAGAGGAAGAAGTTGACCTTCGACCGGTGATACCAGTCGGTGAAGACGTAGACAGAGCCCGGCCCGACCGGATGCTCGTAGCCGGCGGTGAAGTTGACGGTCCACTTCGGCGCCTGCGGCAGGGAATTGCCGTCGATTGAAACTACCGACGAGGAGAATGGGCCGGCGGGCTCGAGGATGGGATCGAGAACCGTGCAGAGCGACCAATTGGGCGGAGTGTCGACGCGCACCGCCCCGCAGGTTTCCACCGTCAGATCCTCATCGTGGATCTTGGTGTGATTGTAGCTGACGCCGCTGGTCAGGGTCAGCCCGGCCATGGGACGTGCCTCCAGCTCCGCCTCAAAGCCATAGCCCTTCACGGCATCGGCATTGAGCAGCAGGTTGGCATTCGTATCGCCGCCGACCGCCGACAGCTGCAGATCCTTGGTCTTGAAATAGTAGCCGGTGAGGTTGAAGCGCACCCTGCGGTCGAACAGGACGGTCTTGACGCCTGCCTCATACGACATGGTGTTCTCGCTATCGGCCGTCGTCACCTCAGTGTCGAACAAGATGCGGCCCTGGATCGCCGGGGCGCGATAGCCCTTGGCAATGCGGGCATAGATGTTGACGTCCTCATTGAGCTCCTGGATCGCGCTGAGATCCCAGGTGAGGACGCTGTCCTTCACCTTGGTCGTGGTTTCGCCGACCGGCCCAAGGCCGATGAAGAACGGGCGGATGTCGAACTCGCGCTCGGCAACCAACTTTTTCTTGTCATGGTTCCAGCGCGCGCCGGCCTGTAAGGTCAGACCATTGTCGAACGCATAGTTGAGCGACCCGAAGATGCCCCAAGCTTCGGAATCCTGGTGCTGGTTGACGATCGCGGACGGATTCGTGGCGGTCGGCGTGCCGAACCCAGGCGGCTGTACAAGCGCATCAACCGGTCCAAAGTCGAGCGTCTCGATGGTGAGATCTTCGTTGAAGTAAAAGATGCCAGCCTGGTAGCCCAGCCCGCCGCTGTTGTTCGAAGCGATGCGGATTTCCTGGGTGAACTGATCAAGGTCCGGGACATTGTCCTGGCTTTCCGCGAAAAATGGGATGAAGCCTGGACCGGTAGTTTCACAATCTACCGTGCAGCCGCCGTCGATGTCACCGCGGCTCTCGAGCTTGCCGTGCCAGTAGCTGGTGACCGAATAGAGGGTGGCCGGGCCGAAGTCATATTCGATGGTCCCGGCAATATTCTGGGTCTTTAGCTTCTGGAAGTTGGTTCCGTCGGTGTTGACCTCGTCGCGCTCGAAGTCGCCGCCATCGAGGCCGACCAGCTTGTTGCTTCCCCGCTCAAAGGCATTGGCCCGGAAGATGCGGGCATCGCCGTCCAGGTCGCGCAGCTGGCCGGTCAGCCGGAGCGTCAGTTCCTCGGTCGGCTTGAACTGGATCTGGGCGCGAACAGCGATATCATCATAGCCCTCGAGGTCGTTGCCGCCTTCCTCATTGAGATTGTCGATCCAGTCGTTGCGGTGCTGCCACAGGCCCGACAGGCGAACGGCGATGGTGTCGCTCAGCTCTCCGCCGACGGCTCCTTCGGCGTTGATCGTGGAATAGGTGCCGTAGCTGATCTTGGCATAGTTGCGGCCCTTGCCGGGCTTGACCGTGTCGAACTTGACGATGCCGGCCGGGGTGTTGCGGCCGAACAAGGTGCCCTGCGGCCCGCGCAGCACCTCGATCCGGTCGACGTCGAACGCCGGAAAGCCTTTCAGGATCGGGTTTTCAAGGACCACATCGTCATAGACCAGGCTGACCGGCTGCGACGCGTTGAGGTCGAAGTCGGTGTTGCCCAGGCCGCGGATGTAGAAGCGCGGGAAGGTGCGGCCGAACGAGCTTTCGATGTTGAGGCTGGGCACCCGGCCCGACAGGCCGCGAATGTCGGCGCCGCCCGAATTGACCACCGCCAGCGTCTCGTCGCTGACCGTCGCCACCGAGAGCGGAATGTCCTGCAGGTTTTCGCTGCGCCGAGTGGCGGTGACGACGATGTCGGCAACGCCTTCCGTCGGCTCGGCTGACGGCTGCGTCGCGTCCGCGGCCGGAGTGTCTGTATCGCCGGTGACTTGGGCCGTGGCCGGAGTCGCGGCGGTGAAGGTGCAGGCGGTAGCCAGCGCGAAGAGCGAGGTCTGGGTGGTGCGGAGCATCTCTGTCTTTCCTGAAAAGGCCAGCGGGCGCGGCCTCTCAAAATGCCCCGCCCCGATGCTTCCGGTGCCTCTACGCGGGCTTACATCGGAGTCAATGTGACGGCGGCGTTACGTGAATTTTTCGCGCATGTTGCGCCCAATCCGCCACAGCGATCAGAAGGAGAACTCTTCGTAGACATGGCTCACGTCGCCGTTCCAATCGCCGTGGTAGCGGTCGAGCAGCCGGTCGGCGAAGGTCTTGCCACTGGCGACCACGTCGCGCAACGGATCGAGGAAGCCGCCCTCATTGTCCCCGGCGGCATTGACCTGATCCCGCTCCCTGAGCCCCTCCGAGGCGATGTCCAGCACCTCTCGCGCCATGTCGCGGACCGTGCCGCCGCCAGGGAGCGAAGCATCCAGCGCCTGGCGCGGAACGGCGTGGCGCAGCGCCTCCCGCTCCTCGATCGTCCAGTGCTTGCAAAGGTCCCAGGCCGCATCGAGCGAGGACTGCCTGTAGAGCAGGCCGACCCACAGGGCGGGCAGGGCGCAAATGCGGCCCCAGCGGCCGCCGTCGGCGCCGCGCATCTCGAGGAAGCTCTTGAGGCGCACCTCGGGGAAGGCGGTGGAGAGATGGTCGGTCCAGTCCGCGACGGTCGGCTTTTCGCCCGGCAGCGCCGGCAGCTTGCCGTCGAGGAAATCGCGGAAGCTTTCTCCCGCGACGTCGATGTACCGCCCCTCGCGGAACACGAAATACATCGGCACGTCGAGCGCATAGTCGCAGTAGCGTTCATAGCCGAAGCCTTCGTCGAACACGAACGGCAGCATCCCGGTCCGCGCCGGATCCGTGTCTTCCCAGATATGGCTGCGGAAGCTTTTGTAGCCGTTGGGCTTGCCGTCGGTGAACGGCGAGTTGGCGAACAGCGCCGTGGCGATTGGCTGAAGGGCCAGGCCGACGCGGAATTTCTTCACCATGTCGGCTTCGGATGAGTAGTCCAGATTAACCTGAATAGTGCAGGTACGAAGCATCATGTCGAGCCCGAGCGTGCCGACTCGCGGCATGTGCCGGAGCATGATGCCGTACCGGCCCTTGGGCATGATCGGCAGGTCTTCGCGCCGTTTGTCGGGCCACATTCCAAGGCCGAGGAAGCCGAGGCCGAGCCGATCGCCTACCGCCTTGACCTGCTGCAGGTGACGGCCGCTTTCGGCGCAGCTTTCGTGGAGATTGCTGAGGGGCGCCCCCGACAGCTCCAGCTGTCCCGCCGGCTCCAGGCTGATGGTCCCGTCGACGCCGGTCAGGGCGATGACCTTGCCTTCCTCCTCGACCGGCTGCCAGCCGAACTCGGTCAGGCCGAGCAGCAGGTCGCGGATTCCGCCGGGCTCGTCCCAGCTGGGCGCATGATGATCGTCCAGCCGATAGACGAACTTCTCATGCTCGGTGCCGATCCGCCATTGCTCGCGCGCCTTCTCGCCGCCCTTGAAGACGGACAGCAAGTCGTCGCGGCTCTCGATCAGCGGGCTCGCCGACAGGTCGGTTCGGGTTGTCATCCGAAACGCGTCTAGCGATGCGTTCCGAACCGCGCCAGCAGCTTTGATTTATGGTTTCGATAGCCTCGCTTATCGCCAGTCCCCGGCGACCGACATCCAGGCTGCCACTGCCGCCAAGGCGGCGGTTTCGGCGCGCAGGATACGCGGACCGAGGCTGATGGCCTGCGCGTTGGGCGCGGCACGAACGGCGCTTGCTTCCTCGGGAGTGAAGCCGCCTTCCGGGCCGGTCAGGATCAGCGCCGGGCCGGCTTGGAACGCAGCCGAAGCCGGTTCGCCGCCGCTCTCGTCGGCGAAATAGAGCCGCCGATTGACGTCGCGAGATTTCAGCAGCGCATCCAGCTTCACCGGCGCGTCGATGCCCGCCAGGGCGGTGCGCCCGCATTGCTCGGCCGCCTCGACGATATGGGCCCGCATCCGCTCCAGGTTCAGCTTGTCGACGATCGTCCGCTGGGTGACGACCGGCATCAGCCGCGCGACGCCCAGCTCGACGGCCTTTTCGACCAGCCAGTCGACCCGGCCCTTCTTGACCGGCGCGAAAGCCAGCCACAGGTCGGGCACGCTTTCCTGCGGCCTGGTCGCCTCCAGCACCGCCAGCGTCATCCGCTTCCGGCCTGCCTCGGCGACCTCCGCCAGCCATTCGCCCGTTGCGCCGTCGAAGACGAGAAGCTGGCCGCCTTCCTTCAGCCGCATGACATTCGCGAGATAGTTGGCTTGGGCCGCGTCCAATTCGAATCGCGCGCCGGCCCCAGGCCCCGTCTCGACATAAAGACGCGGAAGGCCTTTCGGCGGCCATGCTGGGGTGGCGGGCATTTCCCGCGCATAGCGGCGAAGCCTTCGGGCAACAATTGTCCATGCCTAGTGGTTGGTGCCCGGCTATTCCCGGAGGACAGACGATTCCCGACATGCTTGAATCCGCGAAGGACGCGGGGAAGTCCGCGATCGATGGCCGGACAGTGCGCATGTTCGGCCGGCACACGGTCGCGAGCACGATCGCTTTCGCGCTCGACCTGGCGATTCTCTGGTCACTGGTCGAGTTGGCCGGCATCGCGCACATGCCGGCGGCGATCATCGCCTTCCTGCTGCCGATGACGCTGGCCTATGTCCTGGAGCGGGAATGGGTGTTTCCTGGCACCCGTCGCGGAGTGGCAAAAGGCTATCTTTACTATGCGATCAATGTCGGCATCGGCACATTGCTGATGCTGGCGACCTTCTGGGCGCTGATGGAAATCGCCGGCTTTCATTATCTGATTGCGCGGGTGCTGGCGTCATGCGTCGCGGGCATCGCCATCTTCGTCCTCAACGGACTGTTCAACTTCAAGCAATTGTAGCTTCGCGCGCTAACCGAAGGCCGGGTGATAGGCCACGACGCCGCTCGGCTTTTCGCCGTTGAAGCTGAGCAGCTGGAAATATTCGGCGGGGATGCCCGGATAGCGGAGCCTGTCGTCCGCCGCGAAGCCGAAACGGCCATAGAAGGACGGCTCGCCGACCAGCACGCAGCCTGCCGCCCCCAAAGATCGCAACCGTTCCAGGCCTTGGCGGATCAGCGCCGATCCGATGCCGCCGCCCTGCCGATCCGGCCGAACGGCAACCGGGCCAAGCCCGAACCAGCCGCGATGATCGCCATCGATCGTGACGGGCGAGAAGGCGATGTGGCCGACCGGCCCGCCGCCGGCCTCGGCCACCAACGAGAGGGTCAGCGCACCGGCCTTGCGGAGCCGCTCGACGATCGCCGTTTCGGTCCCATCGCTATGCTCGGCATGGGCGAAGGCCGCGGCGATGAGCGACGATATCGCCTCCTCGTCGCCTGGCCGTTCGCGTCGAATCTGCATCGTTCGGACCATCCCAAATTCGTCATCCCCGCGAAAGCGGGGATCCAGTAAAAATTGAGAAAATCTGGGTTCCCGCTTTCGCGGGAATGACGATTCTGGTTAGTGCGATTCCATGCCCATCGACCTGATCTGCCTCGATGCCGACGACACCCTGTGGCACAACATGCGCTTCTTCCACGCGACGCAGGACGCGCTGGTGCGGATGCTGGAACCCTTCGCGGACGCCGGCATCGCCCGCTCGTCGCTCGAAGCCTGCGAGATTCGCAACCTCAAGCTCTACGGCTATGGCGCCAAGGCCTTCACCCTGTCGATGATCGAGACAGCGCTGGAGCTGGGCGGCGATGAGGTGCCCGCTTCGGTGATCCGCGACATCCTCGAGGCCGGCAAGTCGCTCCACGCCCATCCGGTCGAGCTGTTCGACGGGATTGACGATACACTGGCCGCGCTGGCCGACCGGGCGCGGCTGGTGCTGGTGACCAAGGGCGACCTGTTCCACCAGGAAGCGAAGCTGGCCGCATCCGGGCTCGGCGACCATTTCACCGGCATCGAGATCGTCAGCGACAAGGGCCCGTCGACCTTTTCCGGCATCTTCAATCGCTACGGCGCCGAGCCATCCCGGGCCATGATGGCCGGGGATTCGATGCGGAGCGACATACTGCCGGCGCTGGAGGCTGGTGCCTGGGCGGCCTATATCCCCCAGCCGCTAGGCTGGAGCCATGAGCAGCGGCCCGCGCCGGCCGACCATCCGCGCTTCATTGAGCTGCCCTCGCTTGCCGCGCTGGTTCACTGGCTCGACCGCGCCGAGGCGGCATGACCGACTGGTACCGGCGGACGAACTGGAACGAAGAGATTGCAGCCGACTTTGAGGCGCGGCTTGCGCGCGCCCGCCCATCGAACCGGGCGCAATATTTGTCGCTGCAGGGCTATGCGCTCCTTTCGTCGCGGCCCGAGAAGAGCGAAGAGCTGTTGGAACGGGCGGTGTCATTGGCCGAGGGAAGCGAGCTCCCGCGCGCCTGCTGCTACCTGGCAATCGCGCGAACCGCACAGGGCAAAATCGATGCGGCGATCGACGCGTACAACATTGCCATCGATGCCGAGCGGCGGGAACCGCTTCATCGGTCGACGGCAGGCATCGATCAGGCTTTTCTGATCGCGCTCTTCGACCGCGGGATCCTTTACGGTCATGCGTTGGAGCAGCTGACGCTGTCGATTGCCGACCAATGGTCGCTGGCCGGGCTGGAGGCGCTGGCGGCCGACGCCATCATTCGAAGCAGGAACGGCCAAGCTGACATCGCCAGGG
The DNA here is from genome assembly GCA_035711585.1 of Sphingomicrobium sp. GTDB lineage: Bacteria > Pseudomonadota > Alphaproteobacteria > Sphingomonadales > Sphingomonadaceae > Sphingomicrobium. Next base: position 21,783 of record DASTCB010000164.1, on the reverse strand, counting down.
AACGAGCCCGCGAGGCGCTCGCTCTATTCCCGGAAGAATCTTTGGGGGCGCAATGGGCGGGCATTTCGTTCGACGACCTTCGACTCCGGCTGCAGGCGATTGCCGGATGACAACCCCGCAAACCGACCTCGTCCCCGACAGTGAGCGGACCGGGCTGATCGGCGCGCTGCCGAGGCGCATGCGCCCATACGCCTCGCTCATGCGCATCGACCGGCCGATCGGCACATGGCTGCTCTACTGGCCCTGCGCCTGGAGCGTGGCGCTGGCCGGGGTCCGCGGGGAGTGGCCGCTGTTCCTCTGGTTCCTGCTCGGCGCCTTCGCCATGCGCTCGGCCGGCTGTGTCTATAACGACATCGTCGACAAGGACCTGGACGTGCAGGTCGAGCGGACCCGGCTCCGCCCGCTGGCCTCGGGTCGAGTGTCGCTCAGGAACGCCTGGCTGCTGGCCGTCGCCCTGTCCCTGGTCGGCCTTATCGTTTTGCTCCAGCTTCCCCGCGTCGCGCAGGGCGTGGCGCTGATCAGCATCTTCCCGGTCGCGGCCTATCCATTCATGAAGCGCATCACCTGGTGGCCGCAGGCCTGGCTCGGGCTGGTGTTCAGCTGGGGCGCGCTGGTCGGCTGGCCGGCCGTGACGGAGGAGTTCGCGCAGCCCGCGTTGCTGCTGTGGCTGGGCAGCATCTTCTGGGTGAACGGCTATGACACGCTCTACGCCATCCAGGACATTGAGGACGACGAACTGGTCGGGGTGAAATCGAGCGCTCGGGCGCTGGGCGATAGGGCACAGCTCGGAGTCGGAATCTGCTATGCAATGGCGCTGGCCGGCTGGGCGGCGGCAATCTGGAGCGTTCGCCCGGATTGGGTCGCGCTTCTGGCGCTGCTCCCGGCCGCGGCCCACCTCGCCCGGCAGGTTGCGCAGGCCGATCCCAGGGATGGGGCGGGCGCGCTGGCGCTGTTCCGCTCGAACCGCTTCACCGGGCTGCTGCTGTTCCTTGGCTTCCTCGCGGTCGGCTTGTCGTCGGTCGATTGAGCGCCTAACCGCACCGCCATGCTCGAATCCGCCGCCGCCCGTGAACGGGCCATCTCGCTTGTCGATCTCGCGCGCAAGAAGGGCGCCGACGCCGCGGATGCCGTCTATGTCGGCGACCGGTCGCAGGGGGTCAGCGTCCGCCTCGGCCAGCTCGAGGATGTCCATCGCAGCGAAGGTGAGGAGATCGGCCTTCGCGTGTTCCTCGGCAAGCGCAACGCAACGGTCGCCTCCTCCGACTTGTCCGCGGACGCGCTCGAAACGCTGGTTGAGCGCGTTCTGGCGATGGCCGCCGAGGCGCCCGAGGACCAGTTCGCGGGGCTTGCGCCGGAGGAGCTGCTGTTCCGCGAGCAACCGATCGACCTCGACCTCGACGATGGTGGCGATCCCGACCCCGCTAATCTCAGGGAGCGCGCGCTGGCTGCCGAGGATTCGGCCCGTGCGGTCAAGGGCATTACCAATTCCGGTGGAGCGGGGGCCTCGTCCTCGGCTTCGATCTTCGCCATCGCCACCAGCCACGGCTTTTGCGGCTCAACGCAGGCGACCGGCTACAGCAATTCGGTCAGCGTCGTGGGCGGCGAGGGCGGCACCATGCAGCGCGACTATGCCTGGCATTCGGCGCGCCACTTGGCCGACCTCGAAGCGCCCGAGGAGATTGGCCGGCGTGCCGCCGAGCGCGCGGTCGCGCGTCTCAATCCGGTGAGCATCAAGCCCGGCAAGATGCCCATATTGTTCGACCCGCGCGTTGCAACCACCTTGCTCGGCCATTTCATCGCCGCGATCAGCGGCTCGGCGATCGCAAGGCAGGCCAGCTTCCTGCTCGATGCGCTCGGAACCCAGGTATTCGCTCCCGGAATTACCATCCGCGATGATCCATTTCGCAAGCGCGGCCTTCGCAGCCGCGTCTTTGACGGCGAGGGGCTGCCGGTGCAGCCGCTCGACCTGGTCAGAGACGGCGTCCTGGCCACTTGGCTGGCGGACAGCGCCGCGGCTCGCCAGCTCGGCATCCCTCCGACCGGCCATGCGGTGCGCGGCGTGTCCGGCTCGCCGGGGGCCGGTCCGGCCAACCTGCATATCGCCGCCGGCCAGCGCAGCCGCGAGGAAATGATTGCGGACATCAAGCAGGGTATATTGGTGACCGAGCTGATCGGTCACGGGGTCAACGGGGTGACCGGCGACTATTCGCGCGGCGCAGCCGGATTCCTGATCAGCGATGGCGAGATCGGGCCGGCGGTGGCGGAGATCACCATCGCCTCCAACCTCAGGCAGATGTTCGCCATGCTGGAGCCGGCCGGCGACCTGCGCTTCCGCCGGGGCATCGACAGCCCGACCTTGCTGGTGCCTGAGATGGTGGTTGCCTCGGCTTGACTGCCGAGGGCAGTCGAACGGCAACCACTGGCCAGCGCCTGGCTAGTTGAGCGGCCTTGGCCGATGACCGCGGACCCAGGTGATGAACGTCCGCCTGGTCCGGCCCCTGCCGAGATCCTCGAGGAATTCGACCGGCCGACCCTCATCGTCGAACCCGACGGCGATTCCCCACGGGTAGCGCCGGTTGTCGGGCGCAGCTCCCGGCGCAGCGTCGCCAACGGTCCGGAATTCGAACGGATCGGTGGCCTTGCCGGGCTTTCCGCCACCGCCCTTGCCTTTGCCGATGACGAGATCGCCGTACATGGTGGTCGAGTTCAACACGTCCCAATCGACGGTGCCCGGGCTGCGGTTGTCGGGCGGGCCGACGGGGTTGGACGTATAGTCCATGCAGCTGCCCTTGTTTCGGTTGTTGAACGAAGTGTCGAGGTGGCCCAGGCCGAATGTGTGGCCGATCTCGTGGCAGGCGACGAACTGCCTTTGACCGTCGTTGTTATAGGACGGAGTGGCATAATAGGTATCGTTGAACTTGGCTGTTGCCAGCCGGATGTAGTTGCCTTCGGTCTCGATCGACGCGATCCCGACCCAGCCGGTCTGTCCGTAGGCGGCGGCGCAGACGAGGACGATGCCCTGCTTTGCCGCGCAAGTGGCCGGGTCGGTTCCCGAATCCCTGCCGCGGTCGGTCAAATCCAGTGGAGATCGTACATTGACCTCCCACTTGGCCAGCGCGGCGCGGTAGTAGGGTGCCCAGACGCCTTCATTGGCGAAGCTGTAGGCGAATTCGAGCTGGAGCTTCTCGCTATTCTCTTCCCACAGGTAATTGCCCCATTGGTGACCGCTTCCGGCAATTGCCGCGGCCGATACTGCAAAAGCGAGCGCGGCGGCGCCAGCCCGCCACCAACCGGATTTCTGCATGGTTGAGCCCCCTCGAAGGTACGGCCGATCCCCTTGAGCCGTTTGTCCCGGCCCAACCTCCGCTTTCGCTAACCCGGAGTCAAGCTACTGAATTATCCACTCTTTTAACGGCATGCCGCACGATTTCGATCTTGGGGCAGCGGTTCATGACCACCTTCAGCCCGGCGGCCTCGGCCCTGCCGGCGGCGGCTTCGTCGATGACCCCCAGCTGCATCCACACCGCCTTGGCCCCGATCGCGATCGCCTCGTCCACGATCGGCCCGACCGCCGAGCTCTTCCTGAAGATGTCGACCATGTCGATCGGCTCCCCGATCTGGCCAAGCTCGCGCCAGACATATTCGCCGTGAATATGCTCGCCGGTGATGGTCGGGTTGACCGGAATGACGCGGTAGCCATGGTCCTGCAGGAACTTCATCACCCCGTTGCTCGGGCGGTCGGGGCGATCCGACGCACCGACCAGCGCGATCGTCCTCACATTGGTAAGCAGCTCGACGATATCCTCGTCCCTGGTCAGCGGCATTTCTGGCACTCCTCAGCCGCTAAATGCTTCAGGCCCCGACTTTCTCCAACTCGCTCAGCAATTGCCGGGCAATTGCGGCAAAAGCATCGGCCGCCGGCCCGTCCTCGGCCGCCGGCGGGCGCCCGGCATCCGACGCCTCGCGCAGGCTGAGGGACAGCGGCAGCCGCCCCAGGAAGGGCACCCCGATCCGTTTGGCGGATTCTTCCGCTCCACCCCGGCCGAAGGGATCGCTGGTCTCGCCGCAGTGCGGGCATTGGTAGCCGGCCATATTCTCGACGATCCCGAGGACCGGGACACCGGTCTTGCCGAACAGGTCGATCGCCCGGGTCGCATCGATCAGCGATAGGTCCTGCGGCGTCGAGACGATCACCGCCCCCGCCGGCCGGGCCTTCTGGACCAGCGAGAGCTGAACGTCCCCCGTTCCCGGCGGCAGGTCGACCAGGATGAGGTCGGTGGCGCCCCAATCTCCTTCGATCAGCTGGTTGAGCGCGCTCGACGCCATCGGCCCGCGCCAGGCCAATGCCTGGCCGGCCGGGACGAGCTGACCGACCGACAGCAGCTTCACCCCGTGCTGCGCCTCGACCGGGATCAGCTTCTCCTTCTCTGCCTGCGGCTTGTCATGCGCTCCGAACAGCGTCGGCTGGGAGGGGCCGTAGATGTCGGCGTCGATCAGTCCGACCCTCTTGCCCATCCGCGCCAGGGCGATGGCCAGGTTGGCGGTCAGCGTCGACTTGCCGACGCCGCCCTTGCCGGAACCGACCGCGACCAGCGTGCGGTGCGGCTTGGTCGCGGTCATGGCGACGCGGGCCTCTCCGACACCCGGCAGGGCAACAGCGGCTTGCCTTATCCGTTCCTCCAGTGCCTCCCGCTGCCGGGGGGTGAGGCCACTGGCATCCGCGACGATGGTCGCGACGCCCCCGGTCAGCCGTCGCGACCTAATCCGATCGGCATCAGGCAGCTGGTCGAGGGCCGTCAGCACATCTTCACTCATGGCGCGCCCTTAGTAGGCTTTTCGACCGACGGCACTGTTTTTTGGCCGAAGCCTACCTATTATGGTGACATGACGATGCTTTCGGGGTGGGCAGCGCGCGGGCGCGCCCTCTTTAACGACACCAAGGGGCCTTGGGGTGCGCCTCCGGGCTCGGGGGACAATGAGCCGCCTCCGGGCGACGAGCCCACGGGCCCCTGGGGGGAGCCGCCGAAGCGCAGCCGCGCTGGCCGCGACCCGGTGACCTCGCTCGACGAGTTCCTGCAGCGCAGCCGTAGCCGCCTTGGCGGCGGTGGCGGCGGAGGCGGCTTCGGCTTCGGCGGCCGTCCGAACGGCTCGATCCTGCTGTGGGCTGCGATTGGCGTGGCGGCCCTTTGGCTGGTGTTCACCTCCATGCATCTCATCGCCCCGGGAGAACGGGGAGTGGTGACCCGCTTCGGTCGCTACAGCTCCACCCTGGCGCCGGGCATCAGCCTGACCCTGCCGTCGCCGATCGATCGGGTTCAGAAGGTCAATGTCGAGGAGATCCGCAACGAGGATATCGGGTCGGCCGCGGAAGAAACGCTGATGCTGACCAGCGACCAGAACCTGATCGACATCGCTTATCAGGTGCGCTGGAACATCCGCGATCCCGAGCAATTTCTGTTCGAGCTGGCGGCGCCGGAGGAAACCATCCGGCAGGTGGCGGAAAGCGCCATGCGCCAGATCGTCTCGCAGGTCGCCTTGCAGGACGCGATGGGTGTCGCCCGCAGCGAAATCGAGGCCCGCGTCCAGCGGGAGATGCAACAGACACTCGATGCCTACCGCTCGGGCGTGACAATCCAGGGCGTGGCGGTCAGGCAGGCCGACCCGCCCGCCGCCGTCAACGAGGCCTTCAAGGAGGTCACCTCCGCCCAGCAGCAGGCCAAGACGGATGTCAATCGAGCCACCGCCTATGCCCTCCAGCTGCGGCAGGTCGCCCAGGGCGAGGCGACCGCGTTCGACAAGGTTTATGAGCAGTACCGGCTGGCTCCGGAAGTGACCCGCCGTCGCATGTATTACGAAACAATGGAGCGCATCCTGCGCAATGTCGACAAGACGATCGTCGAGACTCCGGGCGTGACGCCCTACCTCCCCCTCAATGAAGTCCGGCGCAGCACGCCGCAGGGAGCCGCGCGATGACCGAATCCATTCGTCGCCATCCAGTGGCAGCCGCCATTGTCGGCCTCCTCTTGCTGATTACCCTCTATTCGAGCGTGATCATCGTCAGCGAAACCAGCCAGGCGGTGGTTGTCCGGTTCGGCGAGGCCAACAGGATCCTTGGCGGGAAGGAGGCTGGCATCAACTGGCGCCTCCCGTTCGCGGAATCGACCGTTTGGGTCGACAAGCGGGTGCGCGACCTCGACATGGACAAGCAGCAGGTGCTGTCGACCGATCAGCGGCGGCTGGAGGTCGATGCCTTCGCCCGCTACCGGGTGGTCGATCCGCTTCGCATGTATCTTGCGGCGCGGTCGGTCGAGAATGTCGAGCAGTCGCTGAAGCCGATCCTCGGCTCGCAGCTTCGCAATGAGCTTGGCAAGCGTCCGTTCGCGTCATTGCTGTCCCCGGAGCGCGAGGGCGCGATGGAGAATATCCGCGCGGGCCTCAACCGGATCTCGCGTCAATATGGCGTCGAGATCGTCGACGTGCGCATCAAGAAGGCCGACCTGCCCAGCGGCACGCCGCTGGAGACCGCCTATGAAAGCATGCGGACGGCGCGCCAGCAGGAGGCCCGCTCGATCATCGCCGAAGGGCAGAAACGGGCGCAGATCATTCGCGCCGAGGCCGATGCCGAGGCGGCCCGCATCTATGCCGGCGCCTTTGGCAAGGATCCGCAATTCTACGACTTCTATCGGGCGATGCAGTCTTACCAGACGACCTTCCTGCCCGATGGCGAGGGCAAGGCGGGACAGACCAACATCATTCTGTCGCCAAACAATGAATATTTGAAGGAATTTACTGGACGATAGGGGCCAGCCCTGTTCAATTCGAGTTCATGCGCTTGACCTAGCGTCGCGGCATGAATCGCGAAGTCAAGCGAGGACGAGGAATGAGTTCGACAAAGGAGTTTCGACCCGTGCGCTACGCCTATGGGGTCGCCATGGCCCTGCTACTGGGGGGTACCGCTTTTTCCGTTGCGACCGGTCAGGCCGGGGCGCAGGTGGCGCAGAATGCGCCGTCCGCCATTGTCCCGAGGGCGGGGGCGCCAACGTCCTTCGCCGAACTTGCGGCAAAACTGGCTCCCGCCGTGGTCAACATTTCGACCAAGCAGCGTGTCCCGGTTCGCCGGCAGGTGGACCCGTTCGAGGAATTTTTCCGTCGGTTCGGCGGGCAGGCCCCCGAAGGACAAACACCGGGACAGGAAAACCCTGCGACCCGAGAGGCCGGCTCGCTTGGCTCGGGCTTCATCATTTCGCCCGACGGCTACATCGTCACCAACAACCACCTGATCCAGGGGGTCAACGGAACCGGGACGGTCGACAGCGTGACCATCACCCTGTCCGACCGCCGCGAATTCCCGGCGCGCATCATCGGGCGCGACAGCGCGTCGGACCTGGCGCTGCTGAAGATCGAGGGTTCCAACCTGCCCTATGTCAACTGGGGCAATTCCGCCCAGGCCCGCGTAGGCGACTGGGTGGTGGCGATCGGCAATCCCTATGGCCTGGGCGGTACCGTGACCGCCGGCATCATCTCGGCGCTGCATCGCGGGATCACCGGGGTCGGCGCCTATGACCGCTACATCCAGACCGACGCCAGCATCAACATGGGCAACAGCGGCGGCCCGATGTTCGACATGGCCGGCAATGTCATCGGCATCAACTCGGCGCTGATCTCGCCGACCGGCGCCAGCGTCGGCATCGGCCTTGCCATCCCAGCCGAGGCCGCGAAGCCGGTCATCGATGCGCTGCGCCGCGGTCAGCGACCGGAGCGCGGCTATCTCGGCGTCGGGCTCCAGCCGCTCGACGAGAATATCGCCGAAAGCCTTGGCCTGCCCAAGGAACGGGGCGAAATCGTTCGTTCGGTGGTTCCGGGAGAGCCGGCGGCTCGCGCCGGGGTCCAGCAGGGCGACGTGATCGTCCGGGTCGGCGGCCGCGAGGTCACGCCCGACGAAACGGTCAGCTACCTGATCGCCAATTCGTCCGTCGGAATGCGCGTCCCGATCGAGATCATCCGTGACGGCCGGCGGCAGACCTTGCACGTCCAGGTCGGTCAGCGGCCGACGGAGGAGGAGCTGGCTCGCCAGGCCGGTGGCGGCGCTGACGGTGAGGCCCTTGCCGAGGAAAGCCCGGTTGCGCCCGGGACCGCGCTCGGCCTGTCGCTGCAATCGCTCAACCCCCAGATCGTCCGCGCCCTCAACCTCCCGGCCAATGTGCGCGGCGTGGTCGTCACGTCCGTCAGCCCGGGCAGCGACGCCGGCGAAAAGGGGATACGCCGCGGCGACGTCATCCTCTCGGTCAATCGCCAGGCGGTGACGACGCCGGCGCAGGTGCTGACCGCGGTCGATGTGGCTCGTCGTGCCGGGCGGACCAGCGTCCTGTTGCTGGTCAAGCGCGGACAGGCGCCGGAGGCCTTTGTCGGGGTGGATATTTCGGGCAGCTAACGACTCGGCTTGTTGCGAACACTCCTTCGGCCTAGGCTTCGACGCCCGGGCTTAAGGAGTGCAGCAACTCGATGGCGACCCAACCCACAAGCATCCTCATTGGCGCTGGCCCGGGGGGTGCGAAACCGCAGCAGCTCGAGCTGAAGCGCGCCAATCGCCACGGGCTGATCGCCGGCGCCACCGGGACTGGCAAGACGGTCACGTTGCAGGGGATCATCGAAGGACTGTCGGAGGCTGGAGTCCCGACGTTCGTCGCCGACGTGAAGGGCGACGTCGCGGGCCTCGCCATGCCGGGCTCCCCCACCGCAAAACCGCATGAGGCCTTTGCGTCGCGCGCGACGGAGATCGGCTACGGCGGCTGGACCTATCAGGGCTATCCGGCCCAGTTCTGGGACCTGTTCGGCGAACAGGGGCATCCGGTCCGCACCACGATCAGCGAGATGGGCCCGCTGCTGCTGGCCCGGCTGATGAGCCTCAACGAGGTGCAAGAGGGCGTTCTCAACATCGCCTTCCACGTCGCCGACAAGGAGGGGCTGATGCTCCTCGACCTCGACGATCTGCAGGCGATGCTGGTCAGCATCGGCGAGCGGGCCGAGGAACTGACCCTCGAATACGGCAATGTGTCGAAGCCCAGCGTCGGCGCCATCCAGCGCTCGCTGCTCCAGCTCCGCGCCCAGGGCGGCGATCATTTCTTCGGCGAGCCGGCGCTGGACCTCGAGGATTTCCTCAAGCTCGACGATGCCGGCAAGGGGATCGTCAACATCCTCGCCGCCGACAAATTGCTGTCGAGCCCCCGGCTCTATTCGACCTTCCTGCTGTGGCTCCTCTCCGAATTGTTCGAGCTGCTTCCGGAGGTCGGCGATCCGGACAAGCCGAAGCTGGCCTTCTTCTTCGACGAGGCGCATTTGCTGTTCGAGGATGCGCCGGAGGCGCTCCAGGAAAAGGTCGAGCAGGTGGTCCGGCTGATCCGGTCCAAGGGCGTCGGCGTCTATTTCATCACCCAGAACCCGATCGATATCCCCGACAAGGTGGCGGGGCAGCTCGGCAATCGCGTTCAGCACAAGCTCAACGCCTTCACGCCCCGCGACCAGCAGGCAGTCAAGTCGGCGGCGGAGACGTTCCGCCCCAATCCGGAAATCGATGTGACCAGCGCGATCACGGAGCTCAAGATCGGCGAGGCGCTGGTGTCCCTGTTGTTGCCCGATGGCGCGCCGTCGCCGGTCGAGCGGACCCTGATCAAGCCGCCGCGGTCGCGGGTTGGACCGCTGACCCAGCAGGAGCGCGCGATCCTCCTCCAGACTGACGCGATCGGCGCTAAATATGACGCGCTGCTCGACCGCGACAGCGCCGAGGAGATTTTGAAGGCGAAAGGGGAAGAGGCTGCTGCTGCCGCCGCCGCCGCCAAGGCTCAGAGCGAAGCGGAAAGGACCGCAGCCGAAGCCGCCCGTCAGCAGGCGATCGCTGACAAGGAGGCCGCCCGCCAACGGGCCACGGCCGAAAAGGAGGCGGCTCGGCAGCAGCGGGAAGAGGATAGGCTGGAAGCGCAGCGCCAGCGGGAGATTGCGCGCGAGGAGGCACGGCGTGCCAGGGAGGCCGCCAAACCGAGCATGGCTGACAAGATGATGCAGTCCGCCGGCCGCTCGATCGCTTCTTCGATCGGGCGTCAGCTGGGCAACTCCCTCTTGCGGGGGATTTTCGGAGGGCTGCTCCGTGGCCGCTGATGCACCCTGCATGGACGTTCGCGACCTGGAGCGCGAATGGCGCGACGCCCTCATCGCCAAGGACGAGGACGCGCTCAAGCGGCTCATCCACCCGCAGTTCAAGCTGGTGGGAATCCGCTCGACGGGATCGGTCGCGGTCAACCTGGACCAGTGGATCGAGGCGCTGAAGCGGATGGACATCGCCAGCCTCGAGGTGCGCGTCACCGAATGCGTCGCGTTTGAAAATGCCATCGTCGCCACCGTCGATGCGCAATGGCAGGTGCGCTACCTCGGCCAGTTGATCGACGAGCGTGTGCTTCTGACCGATGTCTGGGTGCGCTTCGGCGACAGCTGGCAGGTGGTCCGCCGCCACAGCTCGCCTGTCCCGCCGGGGGTCACAATCGACTGAAGATCGGCTGGATTCTTTCGTCACGGTTGATTTTCCGTAGGGATAAGTCATTCTGCTCAAACGTTGATATGTCCGTAGAGGGGACGGGTATGATCACGTTTGTGCTGGCGCTCGCCTTGGCGGCGCCAAATCCATCGTCGATCGACGCGCCGCGAAAGGCGTTCGCGGCATGCCTGAAGACGTTTGAATCCAACCAGCGGACTGCGAAGGTGGCGGTCGATGCCTATTCGGCGGCGGTCAAGTCCGCCTGTTCGGCCGAGGCCCAGGCGCTGACCAATGCCCTGGTCGCATTCGACGTTGGAATGGGGACCAAACGTCCTGCCGCGACCGCCAATGCGCAGCGCGACATCGACGATTATCGGCTGACCAGCGAAGAGCGCTACCGCGACCTGATGGCCAATTGAGGTCGGCGGCCAGCGCAGCTACGCTGGGTGAATGGAGCAATTCTCCAAATGGGCCGATGCGGCCGAGGCCGGCCGTGACGAACTGATCGCGCTGCGCCGCGCAATCCACTCCGAGCCGGAGCTCGGGCTGGACACTCCCCGAACCCGCGACAAGCTCGAGGCCGCGCTCGCCGGCCTCCCGCTGACCATCAGGCGAAGCGACAGGACCAGCGGCTTCATCGCGGTGCTGGAGGGTCGAGCGCCCGGCAGGTCGGTCCTGCTTCGCGGGGATATGGATGCATTGCCGATCCACGAGGCGACAGGTCTGGAGTTTGCAAGCCGCGAGGCCGGCAAGATGCATGCCTGCGGCCATGACAGCCACTCGGCCATGCTGGCCGGCGCAGCAAAAATCCTGTGCGGTCAGCGCGAGCGGATCGCTGGAAGAATCCTGTTCATGTTCCAGCCGGGCGAGGAAGGCCATCACGGCGCACGGATCATGCTGGAGGAAGGGCTGCTCGGCGACCCGTTGCCCGACGCCGCCTTTGCGCTGCACATCTGGCCGACCCTGCCGCACGGCGCGGTCGCCTGTCGCGCCGGGACGATGCTGGCGTCGACCGATACGCTTCGGGCCCGCATTGTAGGAAAGGGCGGCCACGCCGCCATGCCGCACGACGCGATCGATCCGGTGCCGGTCGCGGCGGAGGTGGTGCTCGCATTGCAATCCGAAGTCGCGCGGCGAACTCCGGTCACCGACCCGATCGTCCTGTCGATCAGCTGCATCCACGCCGGAGCGACGCACAATGTGCTGCCCGACGCGGTCGAGCTGACGGGCACGCTCAGGACCTTGTCATCCGAAGGCCGGGCGCGGGGGCGCGAGGCATTCGAACGCATCTGCACCCATGTCGCCGTGGCCCACGGCTGCACCGCCGAGGTCATCGTCGAGCCGGGCTATCCGCCGACCGTCAACGATCCGCGCGCGGTCTCGCTGGTTCGCGAGATGGCCGGCGCGGATTTCATCGAGCTTCCTGCCTCCAACATGGGCGGCGAGGATTTCTCCTATGTGCTGGAAAAGGTTCCGGGCGCGATGGCCTTCCTCGGCGTCGCTCCGGAGGGCGAGGAGGCCCGGGCGCGCGCTCCGCTCCACAACCCGGCGATGATGATCGACGAACGCGTGCTGCCCAAGGGCGTCGCGCTGCACTGCGCCTTCGCCACGCGCTTCCTTGAGAAAGGTTGGGAATGATCCTTGCTGCGTTTTTGCTCGCCCTGGCCGAAGCGGTCTCGCCTGCTGGCTTCTACACGACCCACCAGATCGAGGTCGGCGCAGCGCTGCAACTCGATGAGGATGGCAAGTTCCAGTACCAGCTCGACTATGGCGCGGTGTCCGAAGCGGCGGAGGGGAACTGGTCGAGCGACGGCACGACCATCTATCTCACCGCGACGCGGATGCAGGGCGCGTTCAAGACCCACAATTTCAATCGCGAGCCGCTGAAAATCGAGGGTGACCGGCTGATGCTCAATCGTTACGACACCGTCATACGGTTCGAGCGGGAGGAGCTGCCAGCGCCTGCCGGAAAGAACGAGCATCTGGGGGAATAATATGGCGACCGTGGCCGCGCCGGCGACCGGCATCAGGGAGCTTACGCTCCGGGGCATCATCCTCGGCGCGCTGCTGACCGTCATCTTCACTGCCGCCAATGTCTATTTGGGCCTTCGCGCGGGCATCACGTTCGCCACCTCGATTCCAGCCGCTGTCATTTCCATGGCGGTGCTGAAGGCGTTTCGCGATGCGACCATTCAGGAAAACAACATCGTTCAGACGATCGCCTCTTCGGCCGGCACCTTATCGGCGATTGTCTTCGTGCTGCCTGGCCTGGTGATGGTCGGCTGGTGGACGGGTTTCCCTTATTGGATGTCAGTGGCGGTGATTGCGGTCGGCGGCATCCTGGGTGTGATGTACAGCGTGCCGCTGCGTCGCGCCTTGGTGACGGGCTCGGACCTGCCCTACCCGGAAGGCGTCGCCGCGGCTGAGGTGCTCAAGGTCGGGGCCGGTGTTGGCGGGGCCGAGGAGAACCGCCGCGGCCTCAAGGCGATGATCTTGGGCTCGTTGGCCGGCGCAGCCTTTCCCCTGCTCAGCAGGTTCCGCTTCGTCGCCGAGCAGGTCACCACGACGTTTCACCTCGGCGCCGGCGCGACGACGCTCAGCGCCGGGCTGTCACTCGCTTACCTCGGCGTAGGCCATCTCGTCGGCCTCGCGGTGGGCATGGCGATGCTCGCCGGCATCGTCATCGGCCTTCTCGTCTTGCTACCGATCTTCACCGCTGGCGGAGTGCCGGCGGGCACGGAGCTTGCCGATTTCGTCGGCGCCACCTTCCGTGAGAAGGTCCGCTTCCTCGGCGCGGGTGCAATCGGCGTCGCGGCAGTCTGGACTTTGCTCAAGGTGATTGGTCCGATAGCCCGGGGCATCGTCGCAGCATTGGCCGCCAATCGCGCCCGCCGGGCAGGCGAAGGCGCGAACTTGCCGCTGACCGAGCGCGACATTCCGATCACCATCGTTGGCGGCGTAATCGCCGTTTCGATGATCCCGATCGGCCTTTTGCTTTATGCCTTCGCAAGCGCCGACCCGATCGCCACCAATCCCGGCGCGACACTGATTTCCAGCATCATCTACGTGCTGATCGCCGGCATCGTTATCGCCTCGGTGTGCGGCTACATGGCCGGCCTCATCGGTGCCTCGAACAGCCCCATCTCCGGCGTCGGCATCCTGTCGGTGCTCGGGATCTCGATCGTCCTCGCGCTGCTCTTCCCCGGCGCCGAAGGCGATGCGACCCAATCGTTGGTGGCCTTCGCCTTGTTCGTCACGGCGATCATCTTCGGTGTCGCGACCATTTCCAATGACAACCTCCAGGACTTGAAGACCGGCCAGCTGGTCGCGGCGACGCCCTGGCGGCAGCAGTTCTCGCTCGTGCTAGGCGTCCTCTTCGGCGCGGTCGTAATCCCGCCGATCCTCGACATCCTCAATGAAAGCTTCGGTTTTGTCGGCGCTCCAGGCGCTGGGCCGGACGCTTTGGCAGCCCCGCAGGCGGCGCTGATTTCCGCCATCGCGCAGGGCGTGCTTGGCGGAACGCTCGACTGGAATCTGATCGGCCTGGGCGCCCTGATCGGGGTCACGGCCGTGATCGTCGATGAAGCGTTGCGCGCGAGAAAGCGCGGCTGGGCGCTACCGCCGCTGGCCGTCGGCATGGGAATCTATCTGCCTGTCGCCGTTACGGCGATGGTCGTTGCCGGTGCCATCATCGGCCATTTCTATAACCGCTGGGCAGAGCGCCAGTCAGAGCCCGGCTTCGCGGAGCGGCTCGGTGTGCTCACGGCAACCGGGTTCATCGTCGGCGACAGCCTGTTCAACGTTGTCTTCGCGGGGCTAGTCGCCGGATCGGACAATCCAGAAGTGCTGGCGCTGACCGAGGAGGCGCCATGGCAAACGTCCGCCGGCATTGCGCTGTTCGCAGCCTTGATCGTCGCGCTGTATGCCTGGACGCGGCGGGGCGCATCAAGGCCGCTAGCCGCCTAACACCTCGCGGCGCAGGGCTGCGGACGGCCAGGGCGAGGCGCCTGCCTCGGCCACTCTGATCAGCTCGACGACCTTGCGGTTGACCGGCGCATCGGTGCCGAGCCGGTCGGCCAGCCGCACCAGCTCGCCATTGATGTAATCGACTTCGGTCTTGCGCCCTGCGGCAAGGTCGTCGGCCATCGACGAACGCGCCTTGGCGTCGATCTTCCATTTCCTGAGGAAGACATTGTTGAACAGCCAGTCCGGCGAGCCGATTACTGCCGGCATGAGCCTGGGTCCGACCGTGCCAACCTTGGCCGGCTCGATCCCCGCCTCGTGCAGCAGCTTCAGACCCTCGCGCTGCGATGCTGCCACGACGCGGCGATAATCGCGTTCTCGCAGTTCCTCTATCAGAGTCCCACCCGAAAGCGCGTTGACCGCATTGTTGAGGTTGATCAGCAGCTTGCCCCACGCGATGCCGAGCATGTCGCTTGACAGTCGAAGCGTAGCCGGGCCGGGACCGATGCGCTCCGCCAATTCGCGGGTTTCCGAGCGATCGTCGGCAACGAGGTCGCCCGCAACGCCCTTGTGGAAGTGGCCCCGGCCCAGATAGGCGACATTGTAAGGGACCATGCCGCGCACGATGGCGAAGTCGCTGCCCAGCTCGCGCTCCAGCACGTCAACGTTGCTGATTCCGTTCTGCAGGCTGATGACCGTCGCGCCCTTGCGGCCATGCTCGGCAATCTGCTTCGCGGCGTCGGCGGTGCCGCCGCTTTTGACGGTGAGGGCGATGACGTCGGCCTCGGCCAGCGCTTCCGGCCATAGGCGATAATCGACGTGATCGGGTGGAATCGATTGCCGCCAGCCGCTGTAATCGCTGAGCGTCAGCCCATGTTCGTCGATATCGTTGGCGAAGCCCGGACGGCCGATGAAAGTGACGTCGAGTCCCGCCGCCTGCCAGCAGCCGCCGACGAAGCAGCCGATCGATCCGGCGCCAAGGATGGCGACCTGGGTCAGCCGCGTCCCCGATAGGCGGCGATGCCTTGCTCCGGCAGCCACAGCCCCTTGGGCGGCTCTCCAGATTGCCAGAAGACGTCGATCGGAATGCCCCCGCGCGGATACCAATAGCCCCCGATCCGCAACCACTGCGGCTGCATTTCCTCGAACAGCCGCTGGCCGATGCCGACCGTCACATCCTCATGGAAGCCGCAATGGTTGCGGAAGCTGCCTAGGAACAGCTTGAGGCTCTTGCTTTCGACGATGGTCTCGCCCGGCGCATAGTCGATCACCAGGTGAGCGAAGTCGGGCTGGCCGGTGACGGGGCAGAGCGAGGTGAACTCGGGAGCGGCGAACCGCACCAGGTAGAGCGCGCCCGTCCGCGGATTTGCCACATAGTCGAGCTCGGCCTCGTCCGGGGACGCAGGCAAAGGGCTGGTTTTGCCGAGATGCTTCGGAGTGGTGGACATGGCGCGCCTCTTACTCGGCCGCCACCGCTTAGGGCAACGCCCAGTCGATCGGCCGCTGGCCGCGCTCCGTCAAAAAGGCGTTGGCCTGCGAGAAATGCTTGCAGCCGAAGAAGCCGCTGTGGGCGGAAAGCGGCGAGGGGTGGGGCGCCTTCAGCACCAGGTGCCTGGCCGTATCGACGAAGGCTGCCTTCTTCTGCGCATAGCTGCCCCACAGCATGAACACGACCGGCTCCTGCCTGGCGTTGACCGCGCGGATCACGGCGTCGGTGAACCGCTCCCAGCCGCGATCCCGGTGCGAGGCGGCGCGGCCCATTTCCACCGTCAGCACGCTGTTCAGGAGCAACACCCCCTGGCTCGCCCAATGCTCGAGGAAGCCGTGCCGCGCCGGCTCGATGCCGAGGTCGCTCTTCAGCTCCTTGAAGATGTTGACCAGGCTCGGCGGCGGCTGGACCCCTTGGGGCACGGAGAAGCACAGCCCGTGCGCCTGGCCCAGGCCATGATAGGGATCCTGGCCGAGGATCACGACCCGGACCTTGTCGAGCGGAGTCAGGTCGAGCGCCCGGAACCAGTTGCCGCCGGTGGGGAAGATGCGCTTGCCCGCCTCGCGCTCGGCGAGGAGGAAGCGCTTCAGATCGACCATGTACGGCTGGTCGAACTCTTGCCTGAGCGCTTCGACCCAGCTGGGGTGCAGTTTGATTTCGGTGTTCATCGGATTACGTCATTGCGGGGAGCGTAGCGACGAGGCAATCCACTTATACTGGATTGCCGCGCCCCTGCGGGGCTCGCCATGACGGGAGGCAAGGATGGATACCCTCGTTTCGACCCATTGGCTGGCCAGCAACCTCGGCGAACCGGACATTGCCATCGTCGATTCCAGCGCCTTCATGCCGGCCGACGGCCGCGATCCGAGGGCCGAGTTCCTCGAAGCGCATATCCCCGGAGCGCGCTTCCTCGACATCAACCAGGTCGCCGACAAGTCCAACCCGGCGCCGCACATGCTGCCAAACGCCGCCGAGTTCGGCCGGGCGATGACCGAACTGGGCGTCGGTCGCGATGACCGGATCATCGTCTATGACAATAGCCTGCTGCGCACCGCGGCGCGCGGCTGGTTCATGTTCGGCCATTTCGGCGCCGAGCGGGTCGCGATCCTCGACGGTGGCTTGCAGAAGTGGCGCTCGGAAGGGCGGCCGGTGGAGAGCGGGGAGGCCCGGCCGCGCGAGGCGCGGTTCGATGCCCGGGAGCGGCGAGGCGACGTGGTGACCAAGGAGATGATCCTCGCCGGACCAGGCGCGCCGATCCTGGATGCGCGTGGACGCGCCCGGTTCGAGGGGACCGAGCCCGACCCGCGGCCCAATGTCGGCACCGGCCATATTCCCGGCTCCAGGAACCTGCCCTTCGCTTCGCTCTACCGCGACGACGGGACGCTCAAGTCGGAGGGCGAGCTGCGCGGGGCGTTCGAGCAGCTCAAGGTCGACCCGGAAGCACCGTTCATCGCCAGCTGCGGCTCGGGCGTCACCGCCAATAGCCTGATCTTCGCCGCGCACCGCCTCGGCGGGCGGAACGGCCGGCTCTACGACGGAAGCTGGAGCGAATGGGGCGCCGATCCCGGGACGCCGAAAGAGCGAGGGCCGGCTTAGAACGGCCACCCATGTCCGTTCGTCCTGAGTAGAGGCTCAATGGCTACTCAAGATGAGCGGCTTTGGAGCAGTGCGGGAATTTACAGGCTGAACAGCTGGTCGATCGAATCGACGCCGTCGCTGAGCTCGCGCTTCAGGCGGGCGATGGCGGCGGCGTGGGGCTCGGCTCCAGCCTCATGCCGGGCGGCGAGCACTTCCAGCGCGGCGGCGGCGGCGGCCGCGACCCGCGCCGAGCGGCTATCGTAGACCCGCTGCTTGGCCGGCGAGGCCTGGGGCCAGCCGGCGGCGAGCTTGGCTTCGGCCATGCTATCGGACGGCGCATCCCCGGCGAACTGCTCGACGCAGGCCAGCGCCTGGCGGATCGACGCGAGGCGTGCGACAGCCTCGGCGTACGGGCCAAGAGCCTCGGCGCCCTGCATCTCCTGCGCCGTCTCGGGCGATTCGGGGATGAAGTGAATCATTCCGCCCGTTTGCCACAGGGCGGTGAATCTTTTGTAAATCCGCGTCTCGGACCGGATTCGAAACGGTCTCCTAGGCCGCTGCAGCCGGCTCCAGGTCGCGCAGGATCCAGCCGCGCTGCGGGATCGTCTCGATGAACTCCGCCCCGCCCGAAGCCGAGCGCAGCTTCTTGCGAAGCTTGGAGATGAACACGTCGATGATCTTCGGCTGCGGCTGGTCGTCGGCGCGCCGATAGAGATGCTTCAGCAGCATCTGCCGGGTGACGACATTGTTGCGGGCGAAGGCCAATAGCTCCAGCACGCGATATTCCATCTCGGTGATGCCGATCGGATGGCCGTCGATTCGGATCAGCCGCTGGACCGGATCGACCGCCAGGCGGCCGCCGCACAGCGTCTCCGGTAGTTCGCTTCCCGACGCCTTGAGGCTGGCGAGAAGGCGCGAGGCGGCTTCCTCATTATCCTCGGGGCTGAGGCGAACGGGGGTGCCGATCAGCAGTTGCTGGATTTCGGCAAGCGCGGCATGCGCTTCCTCGACCAGCCGGCTGCCCTCCTCGAAGCGGCGGCGCGAACGGTCGAGCATCGCCTCGATCTCGACCAATCTTGTGGACAGAGTCTCCGAGCTCATGCTCCCCCTTTCTCGCCGCTTATTGGGGCGTCTGGGCCGAGGCGATCTCGGTGTCGGCCGGCTGGGCCGCGAGGATCGCCTGGGTCGCCTGGCCCTTGTCGACCACCCGTGTGTCAGGGTCGCCGGCAGTGGTGCGGATTCCGATCGAGGCGCGGTCGCGGCCGGCGCGCTCGAGCATCGACGTCTCGGTCTGGCTGCGCGGGGCGGGGCCGCCGAACAGGGCCTCGATTGCCTGGGTCTGCGCTTCCTGCGCCGACATGCTGACGGTGCCGGCGACCGGCGGGGTCAGCGTAAAGTCGGGCGGGATGACCAGCGGTGCGTTGCGGGCGACTGCGAACTCGTCGAGCTGGGCGCGCTTGCCGGTGAAGACGCCGCAGCCGGCCAGGGCCAGCGCCGGAACGATGAGGAGAAAAGCCTTA
The DNA here is from genome assembly GCA_035711585.1 of Sphingomicrobium sp. Taxonomy (GTDB): domain Bacteria; phylum Pseudomonadota; class Alphaproteobacteria; order Sphingomonadales; family Sphingomonadaceae; genus Sphingomicrobium. The sequence continues at coordinate 2,708 of DASTCB010000164.1, read as the reverse complement.
CGCATGTTCATTCATTCCTTTGGGCGCCTTCTCACGGATGAAGAAAGCGCGGAGTAACAGGATAACCACGCCGATGCTAATCGCGGCGTCGCCGACATTAAAGACATAAAAGGGCCTGAACGTGCCGAAATGCAGGTCCAGGAAGTCGAATACATAGCCGAACTGGACGCGGTCGACGATATTGCCGAGCGCTCCGCCCAGGACCATGGCCAGCGCCAGCTGGTCGCCGCGGGCTTCCTCCTTGCGGATCCACCAGGCGACTCCAAGGGCGATCGCGGCGGTAATCGCGACCAGGATCCAGCGTTGCGTGTCGTTCTGGGCCTGGGCGAGGCCTAGGCTGATCCCGAAATTATGGACGCGCGTCAGGTCGAAGATCGGCAGCAGGTCGATATTCTGGCCTTCGAGCTGGAGCCCGAGCGGGCCCGCGACGAACCATTTGCTGACCTGGTCGGCGACGAAGATGGCCAAGGCGAGGAGATAGGCCTGCAAGCGATTGGTCATCGCAAAATCCTCCCCGGAACGGGGAGGGGGACCATGCGAAGCATGGTGGAGGGGCCGAAGGCGGCGCAATCGACCCCTCCGTCAGCCTTCGGCTGCCACCTCCCCGTTCCGGGGAGGATTTGAATCGGCTCACCCATTCACCACCCCCTCACACCGTGCGCAAAGGTCGCCGTCCTCGACAACCTCCGGCAGAAGACGCCAGCAGCGGCCGCATTTATGCTTGTCAGTTTTGGTCACGCTAAGCTCTTCGCCGCGCCTGACTGACGAGACGATGAACAGCTCGGCGAGCAGCGCGGGGTCGGCGTCGCTTGGCACCGTCACTTCGGCTTCGAGGCTGGAGCCGATGACCTTTTCGCGGCGCAGCGGTTCGATCGCCTCGGTCACGGTCTCGCGAAGGCTGCGGAGCGCGGTCCATTTGGCGACCAGCGCCTCATCCTCGCGCCATTCGGTGTCGATCAGCGGCCATTCGAGCAAATGCACGCTGCCTGCGTCCGGATAGCGGGTGCCCCACACCTCCTCGCTGGTGAACACCAATACCGGCGCGGCCCACCGAACCAGCGCGTGGAATAGCGTGTCGAGCACCGTGCGATAGGCCTGCCGCTTCGGATCCGAGGGCGCGTCGCAGTAAAGGCTGTCCTTGCGGATGTCGAAGAAGAAGGCCGACAGATCCTCGTTGCAGAAATCGGTCAGCGCCCGGACATAGTCGTTGAAGTCATAGTCATTGACCGCCTTGCGCAGCCGCGCGTCGAGCTCCGCGGTCAGCGCCAGCATGTAGCGCTCCAGCTCCGGCATTTCGGCAACCGGCAGCCGCTCTTCCTCGCCGAACCCGTCGAGCGCGCCGAGCAAATAGCGGAAGCTGTTGCGCAGCTTGCGATACTGGTCGCCGACACCGGCGAGGATCTCCTTGCCGATGCGATGATCCTCGGTGAAGTCGACCGACAGCGCCCACAGCCGCAAAATGTCCGCGCCATAATCGCGCATCAGGTCGAGCGGGCTGATCGTGTTGCCCAGGCTCTTGGACATTTTCATGCCCTTGGAATCCATGGTGAAGCCATGGGTCAGCAGCTGGTCGTAGGGCGCGCGGCCCCGGGTGCCGCAGCTCTGCAGCAGCGACGACTGGAACCAGCCGCGGTGCTGGTCGCTGCCTTCGAGATAAAGGTCGGCCGGCCAGCGCTGCTCGGGCCAATGGCCGCTCTCCAGCACGAACACATGGGTGCAGCCGCTGTCGAACCAGACGTCGAGGATGTCGGTGACCTGCTCATAGTCGGCGGCGTCGTAGGCGTTGCCGAGATAGTCCTGGGCGCGCGCTTCGTCCCAGGCGTCGACTCCTTCCGCCCTGATCGCGGCGACGATCCGCTGATTGACCTCATGATCGACCAGCAGCTTGCCGCTCTTCTTCTCGACGAACACCGCGATCGGCACGCCCCAGGCGCGCTGGCGGGAGAGCACCCAGTCGGGCCGCCCCTCGACCATCGAACGGATGCGGTTCTCGCCCTTCTCGGGGACGAAGCGGGTCGCGGCGATGGAATTCAGCGCCAGCTGGCGAAGCGTTGGGCCGCTGCTCGCCGGCGGAGCGATCGCGCCGCCCTCGTTCTCCCAGCGCTGCTGGAAGAAGGCTGCGCAATGGCCGGGCGGCAGCGCGCGGTCCATCGCCACGAACCATTGCGGGGTGCAGCGGTAGATGACCTTGGCCTTGGACCGCCAGCTGTGCGGATAGCTGTGCTGATAGTCGAACGAGGCGGCGAGTAGCGCGCCGGCTTCGCGAAGGTCCGAACAGATCGGCCCGTCAGGCGCGTTGAACTTGGGGTTGATGACGCTGCCCTGGCCGCCGAGCCACAGCCAGTCCTCGCGATATTTGCCGTCCGCCTCGACCGCGAACACCGGGTCGATGCCGTTGGCCTTGCACAGCTCGAAATCATCCTCGCCATGGTCGGGCGACATATGGACCAGGCCGGTGCCGCTGTCGGTGGTGACGAAGTCGCCGGGCAGGAAGGGGCGGGACCTGGCGAAGAAGCCGCCCAGATGATGCATCGGGTGCCTTGCGACCGTGCCGGCGAGGTCGGAGCCCTTGAAAACTGGTCGGTCACCTACCGAACCGCCCTTGAGGAGATCGTAAAGCGGATCGGCAAACCCGGCATGCGAAGCCCGGATCATGAAGGCCCACGCGAGGGGAACCGCGACTAGATACTTCGCAGATTTGCCTTCAA
>DASTCB010000163.1:0-2340 GCA_035711585.1 Sphingomicrobium sp. | reverse complement strand
GAGGCGACGAAGGACAACCCGCGCGATCCGCTCGGCGGCATGGAACGGCCGCGCGAGCGCAAATGGCTGTCCAGCGCCGAGGTGGGCTTTCTCGAGTTCCTGAAGAGGACGAGGCGGCGGAAGCGGAAGCGGGCTGCGGCTTGATCGGCGGCGATGTTTTGGGCCATCAGCCGGTCATGGCGCGCCGCATCCCCGACCCCATCCCCCATACCGAAAGTGTGGTGGACTGGTTGATCGCGCACCGCGAGCAGGTCGGAGTCGGCGCGCTGGTGGCGCTCGGCATCGTCGCGCTGATGCTGGTCGCGCGTTTCGTCGGTCGCCAAATGGTCGAGCGCGAGCATATGGCCGAGCGCATCGGCTGGCGGACAGTCATCGGCCGGGTCCTCGCGAAGACCGGAATCACCTTCATGGTGGTCACCGCAATCGACATCGTCATCACCTATGCAATGCCACCCGCCCGCGCCCAGCGACTGGTCGACATCGCCTTCATCATCGCCTTCGCGTTTCAGGCGGCAATCTGGGCGCGGGAGCTGGTGCTGGCGATGATCGCGCGACGGGTCGGCAGCCATGCCGAATCGACCCTCGCCAATGCCACGGCAATCATCCGCGTGCTGGTCAGCGTCGCTTTCTTTGCGCTGGCGATCATCGTCATCCTCGACAATCTCGGGGTCAACGTCACCGCGCTGGTCGCCGGCCTTGGCATTGGCGGCATCGCCATTGGCCTCGCCGCGCAAGGCATCTTTTCAGACCTATTCGCGGCGCTTTCGATCCTATTCGATCGCCCTTTTCGAAAGGGCGACACGGTGCGCTACGGTACGACCACGGCGACGGTCGAGCGCATCGGCCTCAAGACGACCCGCCTGCGCGCCCTCACCGGCGAGCAGGTGGTGATGGCCAACACCAAGCTGCTTGAGAACGAGATCCACAACCTCAACGAGGCCTCCCAGCGGCGGCAGACTCTGCTCTTCTCGTTAGTCTACCAAGTGCCGCCGGCGGCCCTGAAGGAACTTGGAGACCTCGCACGGCCGGCGGTAGAGGCCCAGCGCGGTTGCAAGCTGGTGCGCTGCATTCCCATCAATCTCGGGGCAAGCGGCATCGACTGCGAGTGCGTCTATGACGACAAGTCGAAGGAGCCGGATACGCTTGCCAGGCACAAGGCGGCGATCATCACTCTCCTGCTCGACGCCCTGGCGGAGCGCGGCCTCGCCCTCGCCTACCCAACCCAGACCACATACACGGCCGCGCCTGACGGCTCGTTCGTCATGCCCTACGCGCCCCCATTGAAGCCCTAGCCTTGCGGGCCTGACGTACGCGCCTTACGACGCGCCATGCCAATCGTCACCCTCGAGGAACTCCATTCGCGCATCGGCACCCAGGTCGGCGTGTCGGACTGGATTACCATCGACCAGAAGCGGATCGACGAATTCGCCGACGTGACCGAGGACCGGCAATTCATCCACGTTGATCCGAATGCAGCCAAGGAAACGATGTTCGGCGGAACGGTCGCGCATGGCTTCCTGTCATTGTCGCTGCTCAGCCGAATGGCGCTCGACGTCATGCTGGTTCCGGACAATTTGAAGATGGCGGTCAATTACGGCTTCGACCGAATCCGCTTCCTTGCCCCGGTCCCGGTCGGCGCGCGGGTCCGCGGCATCTTTACGCTCACCAATGTCGAGGAAAAGTCCTTGGGCCAGCTGCTCGTCCATCACAATGTCATGGTCGACATCGACGTTACCGAGAAGCCGGCGCTGACCGCCGACTGGCTCAGCCTGCTCATCCTTTAGGAGAATCTCAATGGCCGCGCGCGAAGCCGTTATCGTCTCCACTGCCAGAACGCCGATCGGTCGGGCCTACAAGGGGGCGTTCAATGCGACGCCGGGCGCGACCCTCGGCGCCCTGTCGCTCGCCCCGGCCATCGAGCGAGCCGGTATTGAGGCGGGTGAAATCGACGATGTCGTCTGGGGCTGCGTGCTGACGCAGGGCACCCAGGCTGGAAATATCGGCCGCCAGGTCGCGCTTCGTGCAGGCTGCCCGGTGACCGTCAGCGCCCAAACCATCGACCGGCAGTGCGCGTCCGGGCTGATGGCAATCGCGACAGCCGCCAAGCAGGTCATCGTCGACGGCATGGACATCGTCGCCGCCGGCGGTCAGGATTCGATCAGCATGGTCCAGACGCCGGAAATGCGGATCAGCGGCGATCCGTCGCTTATCGCCATGCACAAGGACGTCTACATGCCGATGCTCGGCACGGCCGAGACGGTTGCCCAGCGCTACGGCGTCAGCCGCGAGGCCCAGGACGAATATTCGCTGCAGTCGCAGCAGCGCACGGCCGCCGCCCAG
>DASTCB010000162.1:0-9545 GCA_035711585.1 Sphingomicrobium sp. | reverse complement strand
TGTTTGCCTGCAGTCCGACGACCGTTCGGGAATTGCCCCCGGTTCAGTCCGGCCCGACCGACCATGTCGAGAATCTGCCGCCAGGCTTTAGCGCGCAGCAGGTCAAGACGGACCTGGAGGCGGCCATTGTCGAGCGTTTCGGTTCCGCGGCGCTCAACCGGGCCCTGTCGGCCGGGGCCTACGTCCTGAGCCGCCACTATCAGGGGCTGCCGCCACCTCCACCGCCGGGCGCTGCTCCCCCGCCGCCCATCGCGGCCCTGCTCCTCCTGGAACGAGGCATCTGGTATCGGGCCGAGAACGGGGGCTCCTTCCGCCCGCTCACTTCCGATCAGCAGCAGCAGTGGCTCGCGGTCCTGGCCGACACCGGTCCTTGGGCAGAGCCGACCTTCGCCCATCCGACCTGCACCGATGCAGGGGCAACCTACCTGATCGTTTCCCTGCCCAACCGGCCCTTCCTGCTCCGCGCGGCAAATTGCGCAACGCCCAAGTCCGAGCGGCTCGGGCTGGCGGCCATCAACCTGTAGTTCCCGGGGCCTGCGGGCCGAAGTTGCGAGCATGAGCAAACCTTGCCCTGGCTGCTGCGGCGAAGGTCCTGCCGACTGGCACCAGGCTATTGTCGATCAGGCGGAGGGAGAGCTTCTGTCCCTCCGTCCGAACGCCCGCGACCGCCGCCTGGGCGACCCACCAGCGGCGATGGACCTGGGCACCCAGCCGCGGGTCGAGCAAGGCCACCGCATCGGCCATCCGCATCAGGATCAGCGCGCTCCCTCCGGCCGCATGCACGCGAAGATAGTGATCCTCCGTTTCCAGGGCGATGATGTCGCTTCCGATCCCGGCCGGCAGCCTGCTCAGCAGGGCGGCCGGAAAGGCAGCGGGAATCGCCTCCGCCCCAGGTTCCGGCAGGCCGGGCGCCTCGGCCTCATCGGACGCGGGCGCGGTGCTCGTCGCCGCGTAAACGACCAGCAGTTGGACGGCCGCGACCGCCGCGAACAGGGCCGGCAGCTGCTGGGGCGTGAAGACGCGCCCCGGCTGAACAAGCGACATGGTCCACGCCACGACGAAGGTCATCGGCATGGCGGAGACCAGGGCGACGGCTCCGATCCGGACCAGGCCGGCGCGAAGCCTTGTTCGGGGCAGCACGGCGTCCGCCGCGACTGCGGCCACCACGCCGGTCGCCGTCAGCCCCAGCCAGAATAAGTAGCGGGTCGCGGTCGGGAAGGCCGGGTAGGAGCCGAAGGGCCCCAGGAAGCCGAGCAGCAGGCCCACCGCAATCGCGGCCAGCAATGGCCTCCATCTCCCTCCGAAAGGCCCTTGGCGCTGCGTGAACTGCATGCTTCCCACATTGGCGAAAAAGCGAAGGCTATTGGCGAAATCCCGGCTTGTCGATGCAGCGGTATCCGGTGGATGTCGATCGCAGCCGGCGCGATCCCGCGCCCCAAAACCTGTCCAACATGGAGAAATGAAGATGAAATACCTGATGACGCTCGCCCTTGCCGCCGCCTTCGTCACCCCTGCGGCGGTCGCGGCGCAGCCGGCAACGTCGATCGCGGTGACCTGTGACGCCGGAGCCGCTGCGGCGGGCGGCGAGGCTCCAAACTTGCACGGCCATTGGGATTTCCTGATGGTTCCCCGGGGAACGGCCAGCTTCGGGCTGATGTCGATCGGTTTCGTCGGCGCCGAATATGGCGGATCGCTCGCGCCGGCGAGGACCGCGCCGGTTGTCCTGCGCAACATCACCCTGACCGGAAACAGCATCCGCATGGTTGTCGCCTCCCGCGAGGGCGATGTCCTGTTCGACGGCAGGCTGTCGGCCAAAGGCGACTTCATGTGCGGAACCGTCACCTACCACGGCGGCGAGACCTTCCCGATGGTGGCGCAGAAGCGGCCTTCGACCTACCAGTCGCAGCCTCAGGCCCAGCGGGCGAGGTAACCGGCTTCTGGCGGCGCCGGGGCTCAGGCGCCGCCGTCCAACATTCGTCGGCGGCCAGATGGCCGGTCGAGACGGCATCCCTTAAACCGAAAAATGGGCGCTTGCGTCCGGCCCCAAAAGCGGGTTGCTTGGGCCAGGCCACACAGGGGGTATTGGCGATGAGCGAGCCGAAGCTAGTCAGCCCGGACGATCCGGTCTTCCCGAAGGAAGTTCACAACCTGCTGGTCGCGGCCAATGCGACCAACATCACCCTCAGCGGCATGGCCGACACCAAGGCGTCGATCCTGATGGGCGCCAGCTTCGTCGTCTTCTCCATCTCGATCGGCGACATCGCCGAGGGAAAGGCGAGCCTGCCGATCCTGGTACTGACCCTGTTTTCCTTCGTCGCGACCGTGTTCGGGGTGCTGACGGTGCGGCCCAACCGGTTGCCGGTCGCCAAGGAGCCGATCCCCGCCGAAAAGATCAACATCCTCTTCTTCGGCAGCTACACCAACGCCCGGCGCGAGGACTATATCGACGAGATGATCAAGGTGCTCTCGTCGGAAGAGGAAACCTACCGCCGATTGACCGCCGACCTTTACGATCATGGCAAGGTCCTGCGCGACGACAAGTTCAGCTGGCTCTACTGGAGCTTCACCATGTTCCTGGTGGGGATGCTAGTGACGGCGGTGGCGGTGGTGCTCGACCTGACCGGCCTGCTGAGGTTTTAGGGCCAATTCTCCTCCCCTCGAATTCGAGGGGAGGTGGCTGCCGCGCAGCGGCTGACGGTGGGGTTCTTCGGCGCCTGCGTCTAGAACCCCTCCACCAGCTACGCCGGTCCCCCCAGCAATTGCTGGGGAGGAGAATTACAGCCACCCATTCTCCCGATACCATTTCGCCGTATCCGCCAGCCCCTCTCCGGTGCCGATCTGCGGCCTCCACAAGGATTCCGGCGCGCCCTTGCCGGGGTCGACCATCCAGTCGGGGTGGCAGAAATAGGCCACCCGGTCGGCGGTCAGCTTGGCCTTATCGCGGCGGACCCATCGATCGATGCGGGCGCAGGCGTCCAGGATTGGGCGCGGGGTCGAAAGGGTCCTGACAGGGCGGCCGAGCGCGCGCCCAAGCGCCTTGCCGAACTGCTCATGAGTCCAGCCGCCGTGACGGCCGTCATCAGGCTCGACCAGCAGCTCATCCGGACAGACGGACGAGGTGAGTGCCAGCAGCAGGCGCGCGAGGTCATCGACATGGATCAGCGACAGGCGGCCTTCGGGCGGCAGCAGGATGAAACCGTGCTTCGCCATCCTGAACAGCTCGAGCGTCTCCTTGTCGCCGGGGCCATAGACCGCCGGCGGCCGGACGATGGCGAACGGGATCGACGATGCCGACACCAGCGCCTCGGATCCGGCCTTGGTCGCCCCATAGATCGACAGCTTGGGCTCCCGCGCGGCGAGCGACGACACATGGACGAAGCGCTTGGTTCCGGCCTTCTCGGCGGCGGTAATCATCGTCGCGGTGCCGGTGACATTGCCGGCTTCGAACCCGGCCGGGTCGGGGGCATTGATGACGCCCGCGACGTGGATGATGGCGTCGGCGCCCTCGACCAGCCTGTCCAGGCTGTCGGGGCGGTCGAGCGCTCCGGCGACCCAGGTCACTCCGTCGCGGTCGGGCTGCGGCCGGCGGGTGAGGGCGCGGACCTCATGGCCCGCTTCCAGCGCCAGCTCGAGCAGCCGCCCGCCGACGAACCCGGTCGCTCCGGTAATCGCCAGCTTCAAATCGGCGACCATTCGATCGGCTCGGCCGGGCCCTCGTCCTCGACCCGCTCATGATGGAGCCGGTCGATCAGCGCGTCGAGCAGGGGCTCGAGACCCGTCTTGCCGGCCGCGCTGATCGCGAATATCTTCTTGCCGCTGGCCTGCTCAAGCTCTGCGGACAGTGCGGCGGTCAGCTCGTCGTCGAGCGTGTCGATCTTGTTGAGCGCCAGCACCACCGGCTTGTCGGCGAGTCCCTCGCCATAGGCCTCCAGCTCGTCGCGGACGACCCGGTAGCTGGTGGCCACATCCTCGTCGTTGGCGTCGACCAGGTGCAGCAGCAGCTGGCAGCGCTCGACATGCCCGAGGAATCGGTCGCCGATCCCGGCGCCTTCGGCCGCGCCTTCGATCAGGCCGGGAATGTCGGCGACGACGAATTCGCGGCCCTTGTGGTTGACCACGCCAAGCTGCGGGCGAAGCGTGGTGAAGGCATAGTGGCCGACCTTGGCCTGCGCGTTGGTGACGGCGTTGATGAAGGTCGATTTGCCGGCGTTGGGCAGGCCGACCAGCCCGACATCGGCCAGCAGCTTGAGCCTCAGCCAGACCCACATTTCCTCGCCCGGCCAGCCGGTGCCATGCTGACGCGGCGCGCGGTTGGTCGAGCTTTTGTAGCTGGCGTTGCCGCGGCCGCCGTCGCCGCCCTTCAGGAAATGGATCCGCTGCCCTTCCTCGGTGAAGTCGGCGAGCAAGGTGCGCTCCTCGTCATCGGCCAATATCTGGGTTCCGACCGGCACTTTGACGACGAGGTCATTGCCGCCGGCGCCGGTCATGTTGGAGCCGGCGCCGCCCTTGCCGCGCGGCGCGCGGAAATGCTGGGTATAGCGGAAGTCGATCAGCGTATTGAGGCCCGGCACGGCTTCAAACACGATGTCGCCGCCCTTGCCGCCGTCGCCGCCGTCGGGCCCGCCGAACTCGATGAACTTCTCGCGCCGGAAGCTGACCGCGCCCGGCCCGCCGGCGCCGGAGCGGATGAAGATCTTGGCCTGGTCGAGAAAATGCATGGCGCCGCCCTTAACGACAAATAAGGCGAAAAGGCAGCGTCAGGAGGTTGCCGACAGCTTCACAGGTCCAGATCCGGCTGTGTTGTGATATCTTTGGCATGTTGTGCTTTCTGGCGGAGAATGTCCGATGAACCGCTTGAGACAGCCCGGTGACACGGATTACGACGTTCTGGGGGTGTCGCCGGAGTCCACTGACGAGGAGATCAACTGGGCCTTCCGCCAACTGATTGACGGGGAAGGCTATCGGGTCGGCGTGCCGCTGAACCGCCAATGGTTGAGGGCACGCCAGATCAAGGATGCTCATGCCATGCTTGCCGATCCGGTGAAGCGGCGAACCTATGATAGGTCGTTGCGCCGATCTCCCCGGCTGGCGGCGCTGCCCATGACCGCCGATGATCCGGCGACGGATGAATTGGTTCTGCCGGCAAAGGAGCTCAATGCGCCGGCACCCGAAACTCGATCACCGGGCGTTGGGCTTCCGACTGATGCAACCTTGATCGGCTGCACGCTGGCGACGGCGCCCGAACCGGACGCCGAGGGTGCTGAGCGCTTCATTGAAAATCCGACCCAGCCAGACCTTATTCCGATACCCAACGACAACGAGCGGGCCTCCGCAAGAAATTGGGGTACGGCTACGACTGTCGTGGCCTGCCTGGGGCTGGCGCTCTTTTTCCCGCTGGCAGGGATCCAATCGTCCACCAGTGAAGAAAGACCAGCGCCCGGCCGTACGGGCCCTGCAGGCGGGGCCGGACTGGCTCTTGTTGATCGGGATCCTGGGAATTTGAGTGTCGTCGCATCGAATCCCGGCCAACCCGCTGCGCTTCCTGCTGACTCGCCTGCGAAGGCCGATGGGATCGGGCGGCATTCCGGCGCTATTCGCGCAAACGATGAAGGGACCGCAAAAGGCCCGGGCGATCTCGCCGCAAGAGACATGGCTGATGTCCCGCCAGGTGCCAGTTCCACGCCGACGAGAATTACGCACGCAGCGGCGGCCCCGTCGGCACCGACCAAAGCGGCCGGTGCTCGGGCAATCTCGTCGACCCCGCCACGTCCTCGCGCACCGGCGATCGCGGCTGCACCCGTCACGATGGTTGGAAGCACGGTCATTCCAGTGCGCACCCCCGCCCAATGGATTGGCGGCGGCCCCACCGACGCCGACAATCGCCGGGGCCAGTATCAGGGAGCCGTTGCCTTGCAAGTCTCCATCGACCGTCGCGGACGCGTTTCGAATTGCGCTGCCGTGCGCGGCAGCGGCGATGCCGGGCTCGATGCAAGGACATGTCGTCTCTTCCGCAAAAGGGCACGGTTCGCTCCGGCGCTCGATGCGCAAGGCCGCCCGGTTGTGAGCCAGGTTTACACAACCGTCGTCTGGAGCCGCAGCAGAGTGAAGTGAATTGGGACGGCAGCGTTTGTCACTGACCCTCGGGGTCAGGCTCCGCTAGCCGCCACTAGACCTCGAGCAGCGCGTACCGCCGGCCGAACAGCGCCTCGAGCACCGGCAGGGAGCAGTTGTAGACGGGAACGCCGCGCATCGTCCTGCCCTCGTACCGGCCGCGGTGGGCATGGCCGTGCACCGCCAGGCGGACATTCTCGAACCGGTCGATCGGCTCGGACAGCCGCGAGGAGCCTAGGAAGGGATAGATCTCCAGCGGCTCGCCCTCCACCGTGTCGGCGATCGGCGAATAATGCAGCACCACGACGGCGCGCTCGGTGCGCAGCGTTCGAAGCTGATTCTCCAGCTTGCGCGCCTCGTTGAGGCCCTCCTCGACGAAGGTCTTGATGGCCGGTTCTCCGAACGAGCCCAGCTCGCCGCGGCCGAAGCCGCCGATGAATCCCTTGACCCCGGCGAAGCCGACGCCGGCGATCTCCACCGCCTGCTGGTCGAGCAGGGTCATGCCGCCGTCGCGCAGGATCTCGGCCACCTCCTTCACATGGCCGGATTCGAAGTCGTGGTTGCCGAGCACTCCGACCACCGGGATGGTCGCGGCGCGCAAGTCCTCGGCGAGGATTTCCGCCTCCCGCACGCGACCGAAATTGGTGAGGTCGCCGCACAGCGCCAGCACGTCGGCCTTGTCCGAAATCTCGGTGAACAGCTCCCGGTAGGGATGTTCGTCGGCCTGGTCGACGTGGAGGTCGCCCATGGCGGCGAGGGTGAGCTTGCCCGGCTCAGCCATATTGCTCGCTCCCGGCCCTGCCGACCATGTCGGCAAAGCCCCACTCGCTGACGTCGACCAGATAGTCGGCCGGGGACAGCAGCCGCCCGCGGCACATTCGGACGGTCGAGGGCGGCACGTCCGCCTGCGCCCGCAGGCGCCCGATCAGCTCGTCGAACAGCCAGCGCGGGATGAGGTTGCGCTCGCTCGGATAGACGAAGCGGAAGTTGATGAGGTGCATGAGGAGCACCTCCCAATAGAGCTCGACGCCGGCCAGGAGCCGCTCCCAGTCGATCTCCTCATGTTTCTTGAGGATGATGTGGGCGACGTCCGCTCCGTCGTAGCGGTCGTGGTACTGCATGAACATCTTGGACCAGATGAATTCGGTCGCCGGCGTGACCAGCGCCTGCGTTCCGTACAGCTCGGTCGTTGGCGCACGCTCGAACCACTGGTCGGTGACCGGGACGACCGCGGTCGAGACATTGTAGATGATGTCGATGTAGTGCTCGCCCTCGAAGACCTTCGAAATCCATCGCTCGTCCTCGACCTCGGTCCGATAGCCTTCCTCCTGGAAGCGGGACAGGATACGCGGGCAGTCGCCCGCCTTGCAGAAGACGTCGAGGTCCTTGGTCGGACGAACGATTCCTGTGTGATGCGTGAGGGCAAAGGTCCCCGCGACCAGGAACGGGTGGCCCGCGTCGGTCAGCAGCCGCAGGCACTCGGCGAAAAATCCCTCCGAACCGGCCGGGCCGTGGTTCTCCTGCACCTTGATGGAATGCCGCTTTCGGCCCATCGCTCCGCCTCTTTGCCCTGGGCGCGGGAGGCGCCGTTCGGCCGTCCGGAACAACGGCGCGGAGCAAGCGCGGGTTCCTGATGTTCCTGGCGGCTGCTCAGCGATGCGGCGGCGACCGATCGCCGATGATCCCCTTGATCAGCCCGACCGCATCGTCGCGCACCGCCTCGCGCGGCAGGCCGCTGGCCCCCGCAACTTCGTCGCCGGCCAGGCTGTCGCCGATCGCCATCAGCACAAGTCCGAGCGTCACGCGGTCCATCGGCCTGGTGTCGCCAGCCGCGCGGAAGTCCTCGACGATGGCGCGGATGGTCTCCACCACCGGCTCCAGCGCCTCGCGCTGGCGGGTGAGGGCGATCCAGCCGATCAGCTCGCCGACCCGTTCGGCGTGGAAGGCGTCGAACATGGCGTCGACCACGTCGCGTTCGCTTGCCTCGCCGCGGCGGCGCTTGCCGATCGCCTCGGTGATCGAGGCCGACACGGTCCGGGCGATGTCCTCGGCCAGCGCGCGGTGAAGGCCGGCCACGCTGCCGAAATGATGCAGCAGATTGGCATGGGTTCGCCCGATCCTGGCGGCCACCGATTTCAGCGTGACCGCGGCCACGCCCTCGTCGCGCAGCAGCTGGCGCGCCGCCGCGACCGCTGCCGCCCGGCTTTCCGCGGGGGACAGCCGCTTACGAAGCTGCAAGTTTATTGACATTTATGTCAGTAAACCTCTAAGGTGGTTTCACGTGATGCTTGGAGTGTAATCATGGCCGCCGCAAGTGCGACTCCGCCGGACCTCGTCATCACCCCGCGCGACCGGCGTTTCGCCCGCGAGGCGAAGCCGGGCCGGTGGTGGCATGGCGGCGATCCTTACGCGACCGCCTTCTACAACGCGCTGTCGGCGACCTTCCCCAAGGGCGAAACATTCTTCGTCGAAAGCGTGCGGCTGTTTCGCGACGGCGCGCCGCCCAAGCTGGCCGAGGAGATCAAGCGCTTCACCACCCAGGAAGCGATACACAGCCGCGAGCATGCCGCGTTCAACAAGGCGGCGGTCGACGGCGGTTACGACCTGACGCCGCTGGAGGAGCGGATCGAGGCTCGCCTCGCCTTCGTCAAATCCAAGCCGCCGATCGCGTGGCTGGCCTCAACCATGGCGCTGGAGCATTTCACCGCCATTTTCGCCCATGAGCTGCTCAGGGATCCGCGGCACCTGGACCCCGCCGAGCCGGAGGCGGCCGCCATGTGGCGCTGGCACGCGATCGAGGAGATCGAGCATAAAGGCGTCGCTTGCGACACCTGGCGCCACGCCACCCGCCACTGGCCGCGGTTCAAGCGGTGGAAGGTCAAGGCGCAGATCATGCTGATCGCCACCCGCAATTTCACGCTGGACCGCACGCTCGGCGCGATCGAGCTGCTGCGCCAGGACGGCATCACCGGGCCCAAGGCCTGGTTCGGCCTGCTCCGTTACATGTGGGTTCGGCCGGGCATGATGCGAAAGATATTCAGCGCCTGGGTCGCTTATTTCCTGCCCGGCTTCCATCCATGGAACGAGGACGACCGCCACCTCATCAAGAAGTATGAGGCGGAGGCCGCGCTCGGCATCGAGAGCGCGAAGAAGGTGAGGCGGGCGGCTTAGGCCGCCATCGCCTCGACTCCTCCGCGGGCCATCAGCGACAGCCGGTAAAGCCTCGCCATCGCTTCGCCGCCGCGGGCGCAGCTGTAGCGTTCGGCGCTGAGCCCGGTCGGCTTGAATCCGAGTTTCTCCAACACCCGGCCCGACGCAGGGTTATCGAGGAAGTGCGAGGCTTCCAGCCGCGGCAGCTTCAGCGCCTTGGCGATGTCGATCAGCGCCCGCCCCGCCTCGGTGGCGAAGCCCTTGCCCCAGTGCGCGCGGGCGAT
>DASTCB010000161.1:0-3994 GCA_035711585.1 Sphingomicrobium sp. | reverse complement strand
GGCGCGGTGAAGCCGGAAGCTGCTTGGAGCTGGAGCTCGAGGGTGAGGTCGCCGCGATGGTCGAGCTGGCGCAGGGTGGCGGCGGAGACAACAAAAAAGCCGCCTGGGGGGCGGCTGTTCGCGATGCGTTTCGGCGTTCGGTCAAGGTGGTTGCGGGGACAGGATTTACTGCCTTCGCTGGCGCTCGGCGTTGACGCTCGCGGGCCTGACGGCCCGCTCGGTCCGAACCGGCAGGTCCATGCACCGGCCCCACCTACCAATGATGAAGGGCGCCCTTTTGGGGCGCCCTTCATCATTGGTTGCGGGGGCTCGCAGCCAACAATGTCGAATGCCGAAACCAGCTCGAATTCCGGTTCTGGCAGCCTGATCCTGGCCATGGGTTAAGGCAATCACTAATAGGCAGGTACAGCCCCGGGGCGGATTATCTGACCGACCACGGCGGCTTGGCTTTCGGCGAACTCGAAAGCGGGTTCGGCTGAGAAGCGGGATCGGCTGAGATATGCGTGGGGCCGCCGACAGAGGCCTGTGGCGCACACATAGAGCGTAGCGTGCCAGGAATGGTTGACCCAGGGCGTTCGCGCCAGCCGGTACTTGCCCACGATCTGGGAATAGAGATGGAGCGCTTGGCTAGTCTCCGACCACGGCGCATAGGGGATGTCGGGCCAGTCTCGACTGTCCGCCATTGTGTCTCTCCTCTTTGAGTTGCGACGATCGTTTGGCTGCAGTTGGTGGCAAATTAGGCAGGTTCGCGCTGGATATCCCGGCCACGTGCCGGGACGAACGCTCTCTAAAGATGGGGATAGCCGATGCCGTTCTTGCAGTTGGCCGCACGACACAAGGATGAAGCCCATCGTGCGGCGACGACGCTGGAACTCATGTTCGACCTGGCCTCGGTCATCGCCATCGCGGCGGCGGCGGTCGGCCTGCATCACGGCATAGCCGATGGGCATTGGGCTCAGGCCGTGCCCGGCTTCCTGATGGCTTTCTTCATGATCTGGTGGTCGTGGATGAACTATACGTGGTTCGCCTCGGCCTATGATGACGGGTCTGCGGGATTTCGCATCCTGTCCCTGGTCACCATGTTCGGCGCGTTGACCATTGCGGCAGGGATACCGGCCGTATTCTCCGGCCGTCCGATCGTGCTCGTGCTCCTCGGTTTCGTCATCATGCGGCTGTCGATGGCGCTGTTCTGGCTCGGTGCGGCAAGGGGCGACCCGGCCCGGCGCAAGACCGCGCTCGGCTATGCCGCGGGCATCGTGCTCATGCAGGTCTTTTGGGTCGCGCTGGTGCTGTTCCAGCCACCGAGTGCGCCGTCCTACCCGCTGCTGGTGGTGCTGGGCTTCGCGGGCGAGCTTTCGGTTCCTGCTGTGTCCGAACGCTTGGGCGCCACGACGTGGCACCGCCACCACATCATCGAGCGCTACGGCCTGATGAACATTATCGTGCTGGGCGAATGCTTCCTTGCGATCGTCATAATGCTCCGGCTCGACGAGGCGGGAACACCGGCCGGGGCGCATGGTATCCTGACGGCGGTGACCTCTGCGGTGATCACCTTCTCGCTCTGGGGCCTCTATTTCACCCGGGAGGACCACCTTTTCACCCGGGAGGACCACCTCGCCGGCGACGAGCTTCGCCGCGCACTGATCTGGGGCTATGGCCATTTCGCGATCTTCGCCGCCGGCGCCGCGACTGGCGCGGGCTTTGCCGTGTTCCACGACGTCGCGACCGGCCATGCCGAAATCAGCATGCGCACCGCCAGCTTTGCCGTCGCCGTCCCCGTCGCGATCTACGTTGCAGCGCTGTGGGTCGTCAGGGACCGTTTCCGTCTTGCCGGATGGCAGCTGGCGATCCTGCCCGTGGCCGCGCTCGCGGTGCTGGTCGCTCCGGTTCTTGCCGCCGAAGCGCTGGTACCCATCGCGGCCCTGCTGGTGGTCGCCACGATCCTGCGACGCGCGCCGACGACGCCGCAAGAGAAAGTGTCAGCGGCCTGATACTGGTTCGGCCGCCTCCCCTCGGTCTTGCGCCCATCGCTCCATCTCTCGGAGTATGGGTTCGAGGCTGTGCCCGCGCGGGGTGAGCGAATAGTCCACGCGTGGCGGGATTTCGCCGTAATCACGACGGATCACCAGCGCGTCTGCCTCCATCTCCTTGAGCGTCTTAGACAGGGTACGGTGGCTCACGGCGCCCAGCCGCCGCTGCAATTCGTTGAACCGCATCGGGCCCTGGAGCAACCAGTAGATGATCATCGGCCGCCATTTGCCGGCAAGGAAGTCCAGCGTCACCTCGGCCGGGCAGCCGGAAGTATCGTCGGCAAGCTGCTTGTCCATTTACAGTATCCTTTGGGACCGTACTTGCAGATAGTTTATACAGACGCCTAATTAAAGCAAACCTGACCGAGCCCTGGAGGCGAGGCAAATAAGGCGGCTTTCCGTGAGAGGTACTGCCATGAAGACTCTGGTCGACATCATTCACAACCGGGCCGGTCATTGGGTCGGCGACGGATTCCCCGTGCGCTCGCTGTTTAGCTACCAGGGCGATACAAAGGCGATCAGCCCCTTTCTGCTGTTCGACTATGCGGGCCCGTACATGTTCGAGCCGAACGAAGGGGCACCGCGCGGTGTCGGCGAGCATCCGCATCGCGGGTTTGAGACGGTGACCATCGTCTATGACGGCGAGGTCAGCCACCGCGATTCTACCGGCGGCGGCGGCACGATCAGCAAGGGCGACGTTCAGTGGATGACCGCCGGTGGCGGCATCATCCACGAGGAGTTCCATTCGCCCGGCTTCTCGAAAGCCGGCGGCCCGTTCCGCATGGTCCAGTTGTGGATCAACCTGCCCGCGAAGGACAAGGGCGCGCCGCCTGCCTACCAGGCGATCACCGCCGACGTGATCCCGACCGTCACGTTCGACGGCGGAAGAGCGCGGATCATCGCGGGGGCTTTCGGTGACACGAAAGGTCCGGCGCGGACCTTTACGCCCGTCAACCTGTGGGACGTGCGGCTTGACGCCGGTGCGGAGGTGACGCTTCCGCTGCCCGAGGGCCATAACAGCATGGTCGCGGTACTTTCGGGTCATATTACAATCGATGGCAAGGGCGTCGGCGAGGCCGAGGTCGCGCGCCTATCGACGGATGGCGACGGTGTGACGCTACACGCCGACGGCGATGCCATGATCCTGGTGCTCACCGGCGAGCCGATCGACGAACCGGTCGTGGGTTACGGACCCTTCGTGATGAACAACGAGGCCGAAATCCGCGAAGCGATTGAGGATTTCAACGCCGGCCGCTTCGGCCAAATGCCCGCCGCCTGATCCGGGACAGCCGGGCTTCGAATTGCGAGGCCCGGCTCTTCTCATCGCCTCGACGGGGTTGCGCAACCGCAAAGAAGCCGTTCAACGAAAGCGGCGTGGAGTCCAGAAGACTGGTTGCGGGCCCGCAGCCAACAATATCGAATGCCGGAACCGGCCCGAGTCCCCGTCCTTGCAGCATGACGGGTTCAAAGAGCCGACTGCCCGCTCAGGCGGGTTGCACTATATCCGCGGCAATTCCGCGCTCTTCCTGCGGGCGGACGGACTTAGCGCATATCGATCAGACTGGAACACCCTTCGCGGCATTATATGAGTTTATAGCTGCTGGCTTGTTATCTGCCGAAGCGCGTCCACAAGATGATCGAGATCGCGGGGATTCTTGAAGGGTTCGTGCGACGCGTAGGGCAGCAGCGACAGATGTGGCCGTTTCACCGCGCAGGACGCCACGACGGCTTGAGCCTCCTCCAATCGGCTCATTCGAACCAGCGAGGCCGCGTGATAGATGCCCGTCCACAAGGTGCAGGCATGGCTGCTTCCCTCGATTACCGAGACCGCCTCTTCGTAGCGCTGGGCCATGTACAGCGCCATGCCCTTGCACGGTCCGTACCATTCGGGCGGGTAGGGGTTGAGGCGAAAGGCCGAATCCAGCCAGTCGAGCGCGTCCACCGGATAGCCGGTATAGGCAAGC
>DASTCB010000160.1:0-2930 GCA_035711585.1 Sphingomicrobium sp. | reverse complement strand
GACCCAGAAGCCGACCTGGCGGACCTGCTTCGCCACCGCCTCGCGATTGCCGGCGGCGATATTGCGCGAGATCACGGGTCCGAGGATCGGATCGAAGCTGGTCTTAAGCTTGGCCGGCAGGGAAGCGACATTCTGGGCCACGTAATAGATGCCGACCACCGCCGGTGAGACAAACAGGCCGAGGATGGCGATGTCGACGCGGCGCGAGCCCCATTCGACCGCATCGGCGCAGGCCACCGGCAGGTTTCGGCTCGCCATCCGCCACAGGGCCGCCGGGGCCGGGTTCCAGTCGTGCGGCAGGCCATAGCTCTTCAGGAAAGGGATGACCGAGGCAATCAGCGCCCCGGCCATCGACAGCACGTAGGCGATGATCAGGCCGTCGCGAGTGGAGATGAACGACCAGGCGAAAGCGGCGATACTGATCGTCCAGGGTTCGACGATCGCGCGGGCGCGCACCGTGGCGCCAACGTCATGACGATAGGCGAGCGCGGCGAGCATGATGTCCGACCAGGCGAGAGCGATGATCGTCACCGGCAGCAGCCATTCGAGTCCCGTGATCTGGCTGTTGGGGAACATGGCCTGCGGGAACAGCATCAGGATCGTCATGGCGACGGCGGATCCGACGGCGGCTACGATCAGCGCATCGAAGACGACGCAGGTGTGCCGCTGATCCTCGGTATGCGCCAGCTGCTGCGCGAGCCCGCGCTTCAGCCCCAGCGTCGCTAACTGGGCGGCGAACTCGACGATCAGCACCGCATAGGCGAACCGCCCGAGCGCCTCCGCGCCGTAGATGCGGCCGGCGATGAACAGGAAGGGCAGGCGCGCCAGCAGCCGCAGGATGAAGCCAAAGAAATTGATCCGGCCGCCGCGCGCCAGCGCCGCCAGATCCGCGGTCAACGCCCCCTGCTTCTCTGCCTCGGTCAATGCGCCGCGCCCCAGTGTGCACCCCAGCCGACCTCGACGTCCAGCGGCACGTCCAGCGCCAGTGCCGGCTCGGCGGCAGTGGCCATGACTTCGCGGACGACCGCCGCCGCCTCCTGCTCGCGCCCGTCCGGCACCTCGAACAGCAATTCATCATGAACCTGGAGCAGCATCCGGACGCCTTCCAGCCCCGCCTTCTCCAGTGCCTCGTCCATGCGGTTCATGGCCCGCTTTATGAGGTCGGCGCTGGTGCCCTGGATCGGGGCGTTGATCGCCGCCCGCTCGGCACCGGCGCGGAAGTTCGGATTGCCGGCGCGGATGTTGGGAAAATGAGTCCTGCGGCCGAACAAGGTACGAGTGAAGCCCTTGGCGCGGACAAAGGCGAGCGTTTCGTCGATATAATTGCGGATGCCCGGGAAGCGCTCGAAATAGCGCGCGATGATCGCCGAGCCTTCCTCGCGACTCACGCCCAGCCGGCCGGCAAGCCCCCAGGAGGAAATGCCATAGAGGATGGCAAAATTGACCGTCTTCGCCTTGCCTCGGGTGTCGCGGTCGACGGTTCCGAACAATTCCTGCGCGGTCAGCGCGTGGATGTCCTCATGGGCGGTGAAGGCGTCCTTCAATTGCGGCACGTCGGCCATGTGGGCCGCGATCCTCAGTTCGATCTGGCTATAGTCGGCGCTCATCAGCTGGTAGCCAGGCTCGGCGACGAAGGCGTCGCGAATCTTGCGGCCGAGCTCGGTGCGGATCGGGATGTTCTGCAGGTTCGGCTCGGTGGAGCTGAGGCGCCCCGTCTGCGCCCCGGAGAGGCTGAAGCTGGTATGCACCCGGCCGGTCTCCGGGTTGATCTGCGCCTGCAAGGCGTCGGTGTAGGTCGACCTCAGCTTGGTCAGCTGGCGCCAGTCGAGCACCAGCCGGGCGACGGCGACGCCTTCGCCGGCCAGCCGTTCCAGTTCATTGACGTCGGTCGAATAGGTGCCGCTCTTCCCCTTGCGGCCGCCCTGCAGGCCGAGCCGGTCGTACAGCACCTGGCCCAGTTGCTGCGGAGAGCCGATCGTGAAGGGTCCTTGAGCGGCCTCATAGACCTGGGTCTCGAGGGCGGCGATTTCCTTGGAGAATTCCTTCGACAAGCTGGCCAAATAATCGCGATTCACCTTGATCCCACGCCGCTCCATGCGGCCGACCACGGCGACCAGCGGCCGGTCGACCATCTCATAGACGCGGGTGACGTTCTCGGCGGTCAGCCGCGGCTTGAGGCGATGCCAGAGGCGAAGGCAGATGTCCGCATCCTCGGCGGCGTATTCGGTCGCTGCGGCAAGCGGCACCTTGTCGAAGGTGATTTGCTTGGCGCCGGTGCCGCAGACCTGCTTGAAGGGAATGCACTCGTGGTCGAAATAGGCCTTGGCCAGCTCGTCGAGCCCATGCCCGCCGAGCCCGCGGCCGGCGTCCAGGTCGAAGCTCATGACCATCGTGTCGTCGTAGGGCGCGACGGCGATGTCGTGCTTGGCGAACATCATCCAGTCATATTTGAGGTTGTGGCCGACCTTGAGGACCGCCGGATCCTCGAGCAGCGGTTTCAGCCGCTCCAGCACTTGCGTCATCGGCAGCTGGCTGGGCGCGTCGGAATATAGGTCGGCGCTGACATGGCCGACCGGGATATAGCAGGCGCGGTTGGACCCGGTGGCGAGGCTGATCCCGGCGAAGCGGGCGATGACGCAGTCGATGCAGTCGGTCTCGGTATCGAGTGCGACATAGCCCTGGGCCGTCGCCTCGGCGATCCAGCGGTCGAGGGCCTCGATGCTGGTCACCGTCTCATATTTCGACCGGTCGACTTCGATATTCTGCGCTTCCGGCCCGGAAAGTGGCGGTGCTGCGGCCGATTTTGACGCCATGACGTCAACCGGCCGGGCGCCGCCCGACGAAGCGCCGCCGCTCGTAAGCCGGGCGAGCATGGTCTTGAAGCCCTGGTCCTCGAGGAATGCCGCAAGCGGCTCCTTGGGGATGCCTTT
>DASTCB010000159.1:0-3929 GCA_035711585.1 Sphingomicrobium sp. | reverse complement strand
CGAGCGGCCTGCCCGGATACTCGGTCGACGAAGCGGCCAATCCTGCCTTTCCCAACTGGCGCAATGCCGGCGTAGCAGCGCTGGTGTCGGGTTATGTCGAGCCGCGGGCCGACGGGCGGCTTACCCTCGCCTGCTATCTTCATGACGTCACCGCCGGCCGCATGCTGGCCAATCAGGGCTTCGCCGTCGCTGCGTCGGACTGGCGGCGCGCTGCGCACCGCTGTGCCGATCTCGTCTATTCGCGCCTCTCCGGGCAGCAGCCCTTCCTCGACACGAAGGTGGTCTACGTCGCCGAGACCGGTCCCAAGAACAACCGCCAGAAGCGGGTTGCGATCATGGATTCGGATGGCAGCAACCATCGCTACCTGACCATCGGCCGAAACACGGTGGTTACGCCGCGCTTCTCGCCCCGCGGCGACAAGCTGGTCTATGTCAGCCACATCGGCCGCCGGCCGCGCGTGCTGCTTTATGATGTCGCGAGCGGCGCCGAGCGGCTGCTGATTCCGGGCAACCACATCACCTTCGCCCCGCGCTTCTCGCCCAACGGGCGCGATGTGGTCTTCTCCATGGCCAATGGCGGCAACACCGACATCTACGTCGTCTCGGTCAACGGCGGCGAACCGCGCCGCCTCACCAGTGCGCCGGGCGCGGATACCTCGCCCAGCTTCTCGCCCGACGGGCGCCAGATCGTGTTCGAAAGCGACCGCTCCGGGACCCAGCAGCTTTACGTGATGGACTCTGACGGCTCCGGCCAGCGCCGCGTCAGCTTCGGCGGCGGCCGCTACGCATCGCCGGTCTGGAGCCCGACCGGCAATCTGATCGCCTTCACCAAGATCGCCGGGCCATTCCGCATCGGCGTGATGAATGCGTCGGGGGGCGGCGAGCGCATCCTGACCGACGGCTGGCAGGACGAGGGGCCCAGCTGGGCGCCCAACGGCCAGTTCGTCATGTTCCATCGAACGCCGCAGGGCGCCGGCGCGGCGCGGCTCTATGCGGTTCCGGTCAATGGCGGGTCCGCGCGGATCATGCCGACCCCGGTCGGCGGGTCGGACCCCAGCTGGTCGCCGCTGAACAATTAGTCGCCATTTCGACGTTTAAGCCGAACAGGGAATTTCCAAGGAGCAGACATGAACAAGACCGTCCTCATCGGCATGACCGCCATCGCACTCTCGATCGGCGCCTGCGCCAAGCGCACGCCGCCGCCCGAGCCGGTGCCCCAGGGACCGGTGACGCCGCCGGTCGATCCCAATTCGACCGACCCGAGCAGCCTGGAGGTGGTCGAGTTGCCCGCGCTTCAGGCCGACCTGGTCGCCAAGGCGGGTTCTGATACCGTCTATTTCGGTACCGACGAATATTCGCTCGACCAGGCTTCGCAGGCCACCCTGGCCGCGCAGGCACGTTGGCTGATCGCAAATCCCAGCGTCCGCGCCTCGATCGAAGGTCATGCCGACGAACGCGGCACCCGCGAATATAATCAGGCGCTAGGCGAGCGGCGGGCCAATGCGGCGCGCGATTTCCTCGTATCGCAGGGGGTTCCGACCTCGCGGCTGGTGGTAACCAGCTGGGGCAAGGAGCGGCCGGTCGCCACCGGCTCCAACGAGGAAGCCTGGGCCCAGAACCGCCGGGCCGTGACGGTGGTCATTCGGTAGGAAAAGCTCCTCCCTGCGAGGCGCAGCCTCGTGGGGAGGGGGGCCGCCGAGGCGGTGGAGGGGCCCTTCGTCAGTCCTGCGGCCTGCCGCCTCCCCATCGCTACGCGACAGGGAGGATTTGCTTAAGCCGCGTAACGCTGGCCGGTAGCGCCCAGCCAAGCGCGGGCCTGGCGTTGCGCCTCGGCAATTTCGCGGGCGGTCATCTCGATCGAGATTTCGGCGCGGCAGGCCTGGCTGCGGGTATCGCCCGACAGCGCGGCAAGATTGAACCATTTGTGCGCTTCGATCAGGTCGACGGCGACGCCGCCGCGGCCGGTCGAATAGCTGACCCCAAGATCATAAAGCGCATCGACGCTGCCATTCTCCGCGTCCGCCATCCGGCTGCGCAGGAAGAATTCGGCACTCTTCTGACTGATCGCCATGTCAAAACCCCCAGTTCCAAACGTTGAAACGGAGAATTCGGTCGCAGTCGCCAACAAATGGTTAACGCCGCAGTGACCCTGATTTCAGACTGTGGCCGAAACGACACGGATATTGTCGATCAGGCGAGTGGTGCCGATGGTCGCCGCTGCAATCAGGCGCATTTCGCCCGAAGGTTTGTCGAGCGGCTCGAGCGTCGCCGCATCGACCAGTGCGAAATAGTCGATCTTGGAGAATCCCGCGTCGGCCAGCACCTGTTTTGCCTTGTCGAGAACGCTGTCGACTGGTTCGCCATCCAGGATTTGTCGCGCCGCTTCGTTTAAGGTTGCGGGCAGGGACAAGGCTCGTTCACGCTCGTCGGTGCTCAGGTGGACGTTGCGGGAAGACATGGCCAACCCGTCAGGATCGCGAACTGTCGGGACACCTACGATGTTCTCACACAGCCCAAGGTCTGTCGCCATCCGGCGAATGACAGCTAACTGTTGAAAATCCTTTTCGCCGAACAGGGCCACGTTTGGCACAACTTCTTTCAACAGCTTTGCGACCACGGTGGCGACGCCATCGAAATGGCCGGGACGATGCTCGCCCTCCCATCGCTCGCTGACGCCGGCAACGCTAACGGTAGTCGCGAAGCCTTCCGGATAGAGGTCGGAAGCGCTCGGAAGCCAGACCAGGTCGCAACCCGCCGCCTCCAATTTTGCAAGGTCACTTTCTTCCTGCCTTGGGTAGCGTTCCAGGTCGGTGGGATCGTTGAATTGCAAGGGATTGACAAAAATCGAGACTACCACCCGCTCGGCTAATTCCTTTGCGCGCGCAACAAGTGTCAGATGGCCCTCATGAAGCGCGCCCATCGTGGGCACGAATGCGATTTGCTCGCCGTCACCGACAAAGTGCGAAAGCGCCAGATCCAATGCGAAGGATTCACGGATTATTTGCATGCGATTCCGGGCTCCGGTATCTCTGGCGTCGGGGCCGCTCTTATTCGGGCGGTTGTGGGTATCACAAGGGGAATAGCAGGCCATGGGCCAGCCGCATTTCATCGTCTTCGCCAACGAAAAGGGCGGCACGGGCAAATCGACCACGGCCGTGCACACCGCGATCGCGCTCGCCGCGTCGGGCCACCGCGTCGGCGCGCTCGACCTCGACCAGCGGCAGCGGACCATGACCCGTTATCTCGAGAACCGCGATGCGACCATGCGCCGGCTGGGCAAGGAACTGACCGCGGCCGCCTATGAGGTGCTCGAGGACCAGAGCGAGGATGGCCTGGAAGCAGCCATCGACCGCTTGTCCAAACAGGCCGACATCGTCGTCGTCGACACGCCCGGCCGCGACGATCCCGTCGCCCGGGCCGCGATCATGAAGGCCGACACATTGGTCACGCCGATGAACGACAGCTTCGTCGACCTCGACCTCATCGGCCAGGTGCATCCCGAGAATTTCAAGGTGACCAAGCCCAGCTTCTACGCCGAGCTGATCTGGAACAGCCGCACCCAGCGCGCCAAGGCGACCGGCAAGAGCGTCGACTGGGTGGTGCTGCGGAACCGCCTGCAGCACATCAGCTCGCATAACCTCGTCCGTGTCGGCGCCGCGCTGGACGAGCTTGCGCGCCGCGTCGGCTACCGGGTGATCCCGGGCCTCGGCGAGCGAGTCATCTACCGCGAGCTGTTTCCCAAGGGGCTCACCCTGCTCGACATGGCGGAAATCGGCGAGGTCGGGCTGGGACATATTGCGGCCCGCCAGGAGTTGCGCGAAATGATCGCGGGCCTCGCCATCCCCGGCCAGGACGAGATCGACCAGCCCAAGGCCGCCGCCGCGGGCTGATCCAGGCCCCACGCGTAACAGGGAATTTATGACTCATCA
>DASTCB010000158.1:0-16203 GCA_035711585.1 Sphingomicrobium sp. | reverse complement strand
CGCGGCGACGGTCGGCACGGTGCAGAACGACATCAAGCGAGTGATCGCCTATTCGACCTGCTCGCAACTCGGCTCTATGTATTTCGCCGCGGGGGTCGGGGCCTATGGCGCGGCCATGTTCCACCTGTTCACGCACGCCTTCTTCAAGGCGCTGCTGTTCCTCGGCGCGGGCTCGGTCATCCACGCCATGCACCATGAGCAGGACATGCGCTTCTACGGCGCGCTCAGGAAGGAAATCCCGATTACCTTCTGGGTGATGATCGCCGGCACGCTGGCGATCACGGGTGTCGGAATTGCCGGGATCGCCGGGTTCGCAGGTTTCTGGTCGAAGGACGCGATCATCGAGAGCGCCTGGGCCGCGGGCAATGTGTCCGGCACCATCGCCTTCTGGCTGGGTGTCTTCGCCGCGCTGCTGACCAGCTTCTACAGCTGGCGCCTGATCTTCATGACCTTTTATGGAAAAGCCCGCTGGGCGGGCAGCGAGCATATCCAGCATGCCGTCCACCATGTTCATGAGGACGCGGGCGAGATGGCCGCGGACCACGACAGCGCCACCGACCATGAGGTCAATGTCAAGGAAGGCACCGGGGGTTACCATCCGCACGAGAGCCCCTGGACCATCCTGGTGCCGATCTGCCTGCTTGCGGTCGGTGCCGTCTTCGCAGGTCAGCTGTTCCATGGCGCCTTCATCGAGGCTGGGCAGGGCCCCGCATTCTGGGCCGGCAGCGTCTCGTTCGACGAGCATCTGGCGCATGCGATGCACGAGGTGCCGATGTGGGTGAAATGGGCGCCGTTCGCGGTGATGCTGATCGGCCTCGCCATCGCCTACCGCAATTACATCGCCAAGCCCGGCGCGCCGGCGCACTTCGTCGCCATGTTCCCGGGAATCCACAAGTTCCTGATGCACAAATGGTATTTCGACGAGCTCTACGACCTTATCTTCGTCCGTCCGGCGATGCGCCTCGGCCGCCTGTTCTGGAAGGGCGGCGACGAGCAGATCATCGACCGCTTCGGCCCGCACGGCGCGGCCCATGCCGTCGGCGTCGGCTATCGCGTCGCGGCGCGGTTCCAGTCGGGATATGTCTATAGCTATGCCCTCGTGATGCTGCTCGGCCTGATCGGCGCGGCCACCTGGGTCTTCTGGTGGGTGCAATGAGCGGCGTTCCGATCCTCTCCATCCTGGTCGGCCTGCCGCTGATTGCAGGCATCATCGCCCTGTTCCAGTCGGCCAATGGCGCGCGCTGGAACGCGCTGATCACCACGCTGGTCAGCCTCGCGCTCGGCATCTGGTTGTGGACCGCCTACGACCCCGACGGCGCCCAGTGGCAGTTCGTCGAATATTACCGGCTCGGCGGCGGCATCGCCTGGGCGCTGGGCATTGACGGCATCGCCTTGATGCTGATCATGCTGACCCTGTTTCTGATGCCGATCTGCATCGGCGCCAGCTGGCGGGCAATCGACAAGCGCGTGCCCGAATATATGGCGGCCTTTCTGCTGATGCAGTCGCTGATGATCGGCGTGTTCACCGCGCAGGACCTGCTGCTTTTTTACATCTTCTTCGAGGGCGGCCTCATTCCGATGTACTTGATCATCGGCATCTGGGGCGGCGCCGAGCGGATCAAGGCCAGCTACAAATTCTTCCTCTACACCTTCCTCGGCTCAGTGCTGATGCTGATCGCCATGCTGGCGATGATCTGGACGTCGGGAACGACTTCGATTCCCGAGCTGATGGCCTATGACTTCGACCCCTCGCTGCAATGGTGGCTGTGGTTGGCCTTCTTCGCCTCGTTCGCGGTCAAGATGCCGATGTGGCCGGTCCACACCTGGCTTCCGGACGCCCACGTCCAGGCGCCGACCGCGGGTTCGGTGATTCTCGCCGGCGTGCTGTTGAAGATGGGCGGCTATGGCTTCATCCGCTTCAGCCTGCCGATGTTCCCCGAAGCGTCGAACGAGTTCATCCCGTTCGTCTATGTGTTGAGCGGGATCGCGGTGGTGGTCACCTCGCTGATCGCGCTGGCCCAGCACGACATGAAAAAGCTGATCGCTTATTCGTCGGTCGCGCACATGGCGTTCGTCACTTTCGGCCTGTTCGCCTTCAACCGGCAGGGCATCGAGGGTGCGATGATCGTCATGCTCAGCCACGGCCTGGTGTCCGGTGCGCTCTTCCTCTGCGTCGGGGTGATCTACGACCGGCTGCATACGCGGGAGATCGCCCGCTACGGCGGCCTCAGCAACAACATGCCCGGTTACGCGCTGCTGTTCATGCTGTTCGCCATGGCCAGCGTCGGCCTGCCCGGAACCAGCGGCTTCGTCGGCGAATTCCTGAGCCTGGTCGGACTCTATGCGGTGTCGAGCTGGGCGGCGATCGTCGCCACAACCGGCATCATCCTCGGCGCGGCCTACATGCTCTACCTCTATTGGCGCATTTGCTATGGCCGGCTGGTCCATGCCGATGCGGCGGCGATGAAGGACCTCAGCCTGCGCGAGATATGGCTGCTCGGGCCGATCGCTGCGGCGGTGCTGTGGATGGGCGTCTATCCGGAAAGCTTCCTGAAGCCCATGCGCGCCGACATCGGTCGCCTGCTCGAACGGGTGGAGCGTGCCAAGCCGGCGGGTGACTCGCATCTGGCCGTCGGCAAGGCCGCTCCTCAAACTCCAGCTCACGCGGAAGCGCATTGATGAACCTCGCACCAATCCTTCCCGAGCTGATCCTGACCGTCGGCGGTATCGTGCTGATGATGGTTGCTGCCTTCCTCGGCCGGCGGGGCAGCAGCTTTTGCACCTGGGCTTCAGTGGCCTTGCTGATCGGTTCGGCGGTGGCGCTGATCGGGGAACCTTCGGATGCCGGCGCCGTGTTCGGCGGTCAGCTCGCGGCCGACGGCTTCAGCGCCTTCGGCAAGCTGGTCATCTACCTGTGCGCGGCGGTAGCGATCGTCATGGCGCACAACTGGTTTGAGCGCGATTTCGAGCATGGCGCCGAATATCCGGTGCTGATCCTCTTCTCCGCGGTCGGCATGTCGGTGATGGTCTCGGCGACCAGCCTGGTCTCGCTCTATGTCGGCCTCGAGCTGCAGAGCCTGTCGGCCTATGTGCTCGCCTCCTATCGCCGCACCGACGAGCGATCGGCGGAGGCGGGGCTCAAATATTTCGTTCTGGGCGCACTGGCCTCCGGCATTCTGCTTTACGGCATCTCCTTGCTCTACGGATTCACGGGTACCACCCAGTTCGAAGGCGTTGCAGCCGCCTTCGCCCGCGAAGGCACGAGCTCGGTCGGGCTTCTGTTCGGCCTGGTGTTCCTGCTCGCCGGACTGGCCTTCAAGATCAGCGCCGTGCCGTTCCACATGTGGACGCCCGATGTGTACGAAGGTGCGCCGACGCCGGTCACGGCCTTCTTCGCCTCGGCGCCGAAGGTCGCGGCAGTGCTGCTCGGAGTCCGGGTCTGCCTCGACGCGCTGGCACCGGCGATCGACGCCTGGCGGCAGATCATGATCTTCGCCGCGCTGGCCTCGATCTTCCTTGGAGCGGTTGCCGCCTACGGGCAGGCCAACATCAAGCGGCTGCTCGCTTACTCGTCGATCAACAATGTCGGCTTCGCCCTGATCGGTTTGGTCGCCGGTGGGCCCGAGGGCGCCAGCTCGGTCCTGTTCTACATGGTCGTTTATGTGGTGATGACCCTCGGCGCCTTCCTCTGCGTGCAGCGGATGCGGGGCGAGGATGGCGAATATATCGAGTCGATCGACAGCCTGTCCGGCCTGTCCCAGTCCCGGCCAGGCCTTGCCGCCGCTTTCGCCATCTTCATGTTCAGCCTGGCAGGGATCCCGCCGATGTTCGGCTTCTGGCCCAAGCTGATGGTGTTCAACGCCGCGGTGGGCGAGGGGTTTTACGCGCTGGCGGTGGCCGGGATTCTCGGCACAGTGATCGGCGCCTATTATTACCTCCGCATCGTCAAGGTGATGTATTTCGACGCGCCGGGGCAGCCCTTCGCCAAGGGTAAGGGCGCGCTCGAGGGCGCGCTGATCGGCCTGGCCGCCCTGCTCGTCTCGCCGTTGGGCTACCTGCTGATCGGGCCATTGGATCAGATCACCCGCAACGCCGCGGGAAGCCTGTTCTGACACACTTCGCGACGAACCCTTTTCCGTTCGTCCTGAGCGAAGCGCGCAGCGCGAAGTCGAAGGGCGCTGGCATGAATGTTGGGGAAGATCGCCCTTCGACTACGGTCTTCGGCCTTCGCTCAGGACGAACGGGATAGTGCGAATCCGTATTGTCGATCGGATAGGCTCGACCAACACGGCGCTGCTCGCCGACAGCCAGGCGGTGGAGGGCGACTGGCTGGTCGCGCTGAGGCAAGACAGCGGCAAGGGACGGCAGGGGCGTGCCTGGGAATCGATAGACGGCAATTTCACCGGCTCAACCATCGTCCAGCTTCGCCCCGGCGACCCACCGGCATCGTCGCTGGCGCTGGTGGCGGGCCTGGCGCTGATCGAGGCGGTCGAGATTGAAGCGGCGGCAGCTGTCCTGTCGCTAAAATGGCCCAACGATTTGATGCTCGGCGATGCCAAGCTGGCCGGGATCCTGCTCGAGCGCTCGGGCGACCGGGTCGTCGCCGGCTTCGGGGTCAATCTTGTGAGCGCGCCGTCCATTGCCGGGCGCAGGACCGCTGCGGTCAAGCCGTTCGCGGAAATCGCGCCGCAGGCTTTTGCCCCCTTGCTGGCCGGTAAGTTCGCCCAGCTGCTGGCGGCATGGCGTTCGGCCGATCCGGCGCAGTTTGCCCAGGCCTGGCTGGCCCGCGCCCACCCGATCGGGACGCCGGTCGAGGTGCATAGCGGTCCTGGCGAGCGGGTCAGCGGCACCTTCGACGGGATCGAGCCAGACGGCGCGATGCGGCTCAAACGCGATGGAACGATCGACATCATCCGCGCCGGCGATGTTTTGTTGGCCTGACCGGAACCGGCCGCCCTCCCGCATGTTGCGCTGATGGGAGCGATCTCTGCCTTGCGATCGGTCCCGGTGTCGGGGGGACGCGCCGTTTTGCTCCGCCGTTAGCGCAAGACAGCAGAGCCGGTCCTGACCGCCGGCGTTTCTCCCGCATGAGGAGAAGCTCGAATGAACGCCATCACTACCAAGGACGGCACGCGGATTTTTTACAAGGATTGGGGACCAAGGGAGGCGCAGCCGATCGTCTTCCACCACGGCTGGCCGCTCAGCGCCGACGATTGGGACAATCAGATGCTGTTTTTCCTCAACGAGGGATATCGCGTCATCGCCCATGATCGCCGTGGCCACGGCCGGTCGGAACAGACCGACGCCGGCAATGACATGGACACCTATGCGTCCGACGTTGAGGATCTGGTGGCGGAGCTTGACCTCAAAAATGCGATCCATGTGGGCCATTCGACCGGCGGCGGCGAAGTGGCGCACTATGTCGCCCGCGCCGAGCCGGGCCGAGTCGCCAAGGCCGCGCTGATCGACGCGGTGCCGCCGGTAATGGTGAAGAAGGAATCGAACCCGGGCGGCACGCCGATCGAAGTATTCGACGGTTATCGCGCGGCGCTGATGGCCAATCGCGCCCAGCTCTATCTCGATATCCCGTCCGGCCCCTTCTACGGATTCAACCGTCCGGGGGCGCAAGCGTCTCAGGGCCTCATCTGGAATTGGTGGCGCCAGGCCATGATGGGCGGCATCAAGGCCGGCTACGAGTGCATCAAGGCTTTTTCCGAAACCGACTTCACCGAGGACCTGCGGAAGATCGACGTGCCGGTGCTGGTCATTCATAGCGAGGATGACCAGATCGTGCCCTACGCGGATTCCGGACCGCTATCGGCCCAGCTGCTGAAAAATGGCATGCTCAAGACGTACAAGGACTTGCCGCACGGCTGCTGCCAGACTCATCCGGATATCGTGAACGCGGATCTCCTGGCATTCTTCCGCGGCGAGAAACCGGAGGCTAGGGAGGAAAAGGTCGACGTTCATCTGGACGTGGCGACGCCCGCAACGGCATGACTCGTGACAGGGAGGGCCGGGCCGGCTCGGCCTTCCTGCCCCATGGAAGGACTTCATGATGACCGGCAAGCTAAGGATGAACGTCGCCGCGGCGGCGCCCGAAGTCTACCGTCTTGATGGAGCTTGAGAACCTCGCAGCTGCAAAGCTCGAACCCCGGCTTCTTCACCTGCTCAAGCTGCGTGCGTCGCAATCGCCGAGGCGTCGCTCGGCGAACGGATCATGCGGGCGCTGATCCTGCGCCGCGAAGACGTGTTCGCCGTCGGCGACGTCCGCGCCGGCTCGGTCAAGCGCGTGGCCTCGGCGGTCGGTGATGGCGCGCAGGTGGTCGCCGCGATCCATTCCTATCTCGCCAAAGCCAGACAGCAGGCGACTATGTCGCAGCCCGAGATGATCGAAACGACAGCTTGACGGCTTTCCCGCCCGCAACTTCTCTCTTAAGGGCGAATCCATGCTGCTCGCGATCGATGCCGGGAACACTAACCTCGTCTTCGCCATGGTTGAAGGCGGAGAGATCAAGGCCCGATGGCGGATCGCCACCGATCCCAGGCGGACCGCCGACGAATATGCAGTCTGGCTGCACCAGTTGCTCGAGCTGGAGGGCTATGGCGGCGGCGATGTCGACGGGGTGATCATCGGCACGGTCGTCCCGCGAGCGCTCCACAACCTCGAAGTGCTGTCCAAGAAGTATTTCGGGGTCGAGCCGCTGGTCGCGGGACAGGGCGACGCTGCCTGGCCGATGGCGCTTGACGTCGACGAACCGCAAAATGTCGGCGCCGACCGGGCGCTCAACGCTATCGCGGGCCATGCCAAGCACGAGGCCGACCTGATCATCATCGATTTCGGCACCGCTACCACCTTCGACGTGGTCGATTTCTCCGGCGCCTACAAGGGCGGGATCATCGCCCCGGGGATCAATCTCAGCCTCGATGCGCTGGTCAATGCCGCGGCCAAGCTGCCGCGGGTCGCCATCTCCGCCCCCACGAACGCGGGGGTCATTGGCCGGACCACGGAAACGCAGATGCTGATCGGCGTTTACTGGGGATATGTAGCGATGATCGAGGGATTGGTGGCAAGATTGAAGGATGAAATCGGACGACCGGTGAAGGTGATCGCCACCGGCGGCCTGGCGCTGCTGTTCGACAAGCATACGGACGTGTTCGATGCGATCGAGCCCGACCTCACCATCCAGGGTCTCGCCCTGCTCGCGGCCGGGATCGTCCGATGACTCCGGGCGAAGAGCTGCTATTCCTCGCGCTTGGCGGGTCGGGCGAGATCGGCATGAACGTCAACCTCTACGGTTGCCGCGGCAAATGGCTGATGGCCGATCTCGGGCTCACCTTCGCCGACCCGGACTATCCGGGAGTCGATTTGATCCTGCCCGACCTGGAGTTCATCGAGCAAAGGATGGACGATCTGGTCGGAATCGTCCTGACCCACGGCCATGAGGACCATATCGGCGCGCTTCCCTATCTCGCCGCCGACCTCAAGGTGCCGCTCTACGCCACGCCGTTCACCGCCGGGCTCATCGCCGGCAAGCTGGAGGAGGAGGGGCTGACCGGCCAGGTGTCGCTCCGGGTCATCGAGCGCGGCGGGTCGATCGACCTCGATCCGTTCCGGGTCACCTATGTCCCGCTGGCCCATTCGATTCCGGAGGGCAACGGGCTGCTGATCGAGAGTCCGCTCGGCAATGTCTTCCACACGGGCGACTGGAAAATCGACGAAACCCCGGTGCTGGGCCATCCCAGTTCGGCCGAGACATTGACCGAGATCGGTGACCGCGGCGTACTCGCCCTGGTCTGCGATTCGACCAACGCCTTCCTGAACGAAGCATCCGGCAGCGAATCCTCCGTCCATGAGGCGCTCCGCAATGAGGTGATGAAGGCGCGCGGGCGGGTTTTGATCACCACTTTCGCCTCCAACGCCGCGCGCCTGGAGACGATCGGCCGGGTAGCGATCGAGACCAACCGCCGGGTGGTGGTCGCGGGCCGCAGCCTCGACCGCATCCTGAAGGTCGCCAAGGCCACCGGTTACCTGCTCGACTTCCCCGAGCCCGTGCGATTCGACGAGGCGATGCTGCTTCCCAAGGAGGAGGTGCTGATCATCGCCACCGGCGGGCAGGGCGAACCCCGCGCGGCCTTGGCTCGTATCGCCTTCGGCCAGCATGAGCTGAAGATCGGCGAGGGCGACACGGTCATCTTCTCGTCCAAGCAGATCCCCGGCAACGAAATGGCGATCGGCCGGATCATGAACGCGCTTTCCGACCTCGGCGTGATCACGGTCACCGAGCGGCAGGCGCATATTCATGTCTCCGGCCATCCCGGCCGGCCGGAGCTGGCGGCCATGTACCGCTGGATTCGTCCCGAGATCCTTGTTCCGGTCCATGGCGAGATGCGCCACATGCGGGAGCAGGCCCGCTTCGCCATCGCGGAAGGGATTCCGTCCGCGATCGTCCAGCGCAACGGCGACCTCGTCCGGCTGGCGCCCGACGGTCCGGAGAAGATCGGCGAGGAGCGGGTCGGGCGGCTGGTGCTCGACGGCGATGTCATCCTTCCCGCCGATGGATCGACCATCAACGAGCGGCGCAGGATCGCCAACAACGGGCTGATCGCCGTGTCGCTGCCGATTGACGGCGAAGGCCGCATGGCGGGCAAGCCCGTGGTGCGCCTGTTCGGCGTTCCGGTCGAGGAGGACCGCGACGACTTCCTGGCCGACGCTGCCGATGCCGCGGAGAAGGCCTATGCGCCCACGCGCGACATCGAGCAGGTGCGTGAGGCCGTTCGGTTGGCGGTCCGCCGCTGCGCGACGCTGTGGACCGGCAAGAAGCCGATCGTCGAGGTGATGCTGGTCGAGGTCGCGATATGAAATGGACTTCGGTCCTCGCGATCTACTTCCTGATGTTCTGCTTCTCCGCCTTCCTCCTGCTCCCGTTCGGGGTGAAGACCCATGAGGAGGTCGGCGCCGAGCGGGTTCCGGGCCAGGCGGACAGCGCGCCGCACCGGTTCGACCTGCCGCGGCATTTGGGTCGAGCGGCCGTCGTCGCCGCGCTGCTGACCGCGCTCTACGTCGCCAATTACATATTCGGCTGGATTACGGTCGACGACCTCGACTTGTATAACTGAGCGGCACGCCGGACTGCCGGGGACAGTCCCGATCCGCTCAGCGCCGCTTTTCCACCGCCTGGGCCAGCGCCGCGTAGAGCTTGCCCATGTCGCTCGACATCAGCGTCACGGCGATCATTCCGCCGTCGCGTTCGGCCAGCACCCGGCGCAACATGGCCTCGAAGTCGTGAACGAAGTGGTTGACGGCGGTCTGGAACTCGGGGTCGCTCTCATATTGGGCGAGGATGGCTCGGCTCTCGGTCCCGCCGAGTAGTCGAACAGCGCGGCGGGTGAAGATTCCGCGATTGCCCTTGAGGTAATGGGTCCACGCCTTGTCGTCGATTTCGTCGCTGAGGATCTTCTGGACGTCGATCGCCGCCGAGTTCATCGAATCGATCAATAGCGAAACGCGGCGGGCGAACTCCTCGCCGCTGTCCTTCATCTGGGCCTCGCGGCTGCGCTCGATATGCGCTTCCAGCGCCACCGCGCTCTGGCCGATCGACAGCATTTGCGCGGTGAGACGATCCGATGCCTCACGCGCCGTTTCGACAGCGTGCGTGGCGACCTGGTCCAGCTCGGCAAGCTTGGCGTCGACGCTCTCGCGCACCGCCTTCTCCAACGCGCGGCGAGTCGCCTCGCTCATGTTGTCGGCGCTTTCGGGTATCACCTTGGCGATCGCCTCGCGGGCGCGCTCGGCGGCATGGGCTGCGGTTTCGCGGACTTGCACCAACGCCGAGACCAACGCCGGACCAGTCTCATTGGACAGCCGGCCGGCTTCCTCGCTGGCTGCCGCGATCGCGGCGCTGAGCTCGGTCAGCCGCTGCTCGGCCTGGCCTACGCCGAGGTCGACCGAGGTCATCAGAGCGGCCAGACGCTCCTGCTGGGTTTCCACATTGGAAGCCCCGGATTCGATCCGTGTTTCGGCTTCGATGGCCGCGTCGCGCATCTGCTCGATTTGCGGCCGGGCGGCCTCGGCCGAAGCCAGCAGCCGAGCCGCGCCGGCCTCGGCTTCCCCGAGCGTCAAGCTCATCTGCGCGACGAGGACCTCGCTCAGTGCGTCGAGGCCCTCGCGCAGCCCCTGGGTCCGGTCAGCCAGTCCTTCGAGGCTTGAATCCTGGGCCGACGTGGCGGCCGACAGGCTTTCCAGCTCCCCGCGCAGGCGGCCCAGCGCCGTCTGGACATGGCCGGCCCGTTCGTCGCCGGAACGGGCGAGGTCCATGAACCGCTCGTCGAGCGCGGCAAGGCCGCTGTCGAGACCGGCGATCAGCCGCTGCGATGAACGTTCCTGCTCTGCGATGCGGGCCGTCAATCCGTCGAGTGCGGCGCCGGCGCTAGCCAGCCGCTCGCCGAGCATCTCCGACGCATCGATGCCTGCTCGGCCGATCCCGGCTTGGCTCTGCGCGACCAGGGCCCCGACCGCCGCCGCCTGAGCGTCGATGCCGGAACGGATTTCGGCCAGCGCCTCGGCAGAATGGGCGAGCAGCGCATCGATCTCGGAACGGGTCGTTCCACCGGCTTCCGAAACGCTTGCGGCGGCCGAGCTTCCCGCGCTTTCGATCTGGGCCAGGTTCGCGAGCAGCCGCTGCGAGGCCTCATGGACAATGTTGTCCGCCTGCTGCGCCTGGGCCGACAGGCTGTTCACCTGGGTCTCGAAGCGACCGGCCTGCTCGATTGCGGTGCGGCCTGCGTCGCGCAGCGTGTCGGCCATTCGGCGGGTGCAGTCTTCCGCTTGAGGCAGGTCAGCAAGCAGCACGCCGATGTCGGTCCGGGCCGCTTCGGCTGCCCGGTCCAGCGCCGCGCCGTGTTCGACCAATTGTCGCGATCCGTCATTCAGCTGTGCCGTGATCGTTCCAAGCCTGGTCGCGGCCTGGTCGCCAAGACCCATGAGGTCGCCGGCCATGACGCCGAGGGAGCGATGATTTTCGGCGATCTGTCCCTGAAGCGCGGCAAGCACGTCTTGCAACGCCCGGGCCTCGGTCCGCATGGTGATCACCGAGCGGGTGAAGCGCTCGGCTTCCTTGCGGCGGGTGCGGCCGAACATCAGCCAGACGAGCCCCATCAGCGCCAGCGGACCGGCCAGGATCGCGATCCATTGCGCCACCTGAGGGCTGGTCAGCGGCTCGGTCGCCAGCGACCGGCCCGCAGACCAGGCGGTATAGGCGGTCCACAGGAGGGCCATGGCCGATAGCGCCCAGCCGAGGACTTGCCGCCCGCCCTCCGTCGCGACGCCGTGAACGTCGCGGATTTCGGCCCAGTTCATTCGGTCGAACTGCGGTTCGCCATGAACCTCCTCACCTTCGACCATCGGGACTTCGACCTCCCGGCCGAAGCCGGGATCGCTGTGGATGCGGTGCGGGCTGGTGCTCATGACCTCGGAGTTTACCACCTTTGTTGAGGGGGGAAAGCGACAAATGGCCACAGTGGGCACTGGAAATGTTGGCTTGGC
Source organism: Sphingomicrobium sp. (assembly GCA_035711585.1). GTDB lineage: Bacteria > Pseudomonadota > Alphaproteobacteria > Sphingomonadales > Sphingomonadaceae > Sphingomicrobium. Next base: position 4,658 of record DASTCB010000158.1, on the reverse strand, counting down.
GGCTTATGGTCGCCAGCCCTCAGGGGGATTCCAGCCACGCGGGAGAAGCCAATGGCGCTCGGCGCCTTGATCGGTGCCTATCAGGAGGATGATGCGGGCGGCCTGAGGGCGCTGCTGCCGCTCGCCGGGCGCACCCTGATCGAATATCAGGCGCGCTGCCTGGCCGCTGTGGGGGCCGCTCCGTTGATCGTGCTGGTTGAGCGGTTGCCGGTGGCGCTCAACGATGCGTTCGAGCGGCTGCGCAGCGAAGGCATCGCGGTCATTCCGGTCAGCGATGGGACCGAAGCCGTCAGCCGGTTCGAGGCTGGCAGCGAATTGATCCTGCTTGGAGATGGTATCGCGCCCGACATGGGCGACCTCGAGCGGCTGATCGGGGAGGATGAGGGGATTATCCTCACCGTCCCTGATGATGAAGCCCACTCGGGTTTCGAGAGAATCGATGCGGAGCACCGCTGGGCTGGCTTGGCGCGGCTCGATTCCAACATGCTTGGCGCCACCGCGGCAATGCTCGGCGACTGGGACCTTCAGTCGACCCTGCTGCGGCGGGTCATCCAATCGGGCGTCCGGCTGATTCCGTCGGCGACCGGCAACGGACGGGGGCCGTTCCTCGCGACCGGCGAAGAGGCCATGCTCGGCTTTGAGCGCCGCCTGCTGGTTGCGTCGCGCACCGCCCGGAAGGATGCCGTCAGCCGCTACATCCTTCCGCTCGTCGAGGAGCTGGCCACCGAAAAGCTGATGGAGACGCAGCTGAAGCCGGCCTGGCTGGTCCAGGCTGCCCTGGTCATGACGGTTGCAGCCGCCTTCTGCTTCACGCGTGGCTGGCACTGGGGTGCCGTTGCGCTCCTGCTTTTGTCGACCCCGCTCGACCTGGTCGCGCAGCGGCTGGCCTCGCTCCGGCTTAGGCCGCTGAGCCCGGCGATGCTGTCGCGGCGCCTGCTCTGGCCTGCAGCCGGCCTGGCTCTGCTTGCCCTGGGCTGGTTCGAGGCGCGGCACGGCTCGGGTTGGGGGGCGATGATCGCGGCTCTCGGCGCGGGGGCCTTTGCCGAGGCGGGGCGGGTCGAACGCCAAGGCATCGCCGTGCCTGCCGCCGAGTGGCATTTATCGCGAAGAACCGCCATTTGGCTGGCCCTCCCTTTCGCCATCGGCGGCTGGTGGAGCGTCTATCTCGGCCTGCTCGCGCTCTACGCCGCTGCCAGCTTCTTTGTCATCCAGCACCTAAGGCACGGCGTCCAACGCGATTGACTGCGCGTTAACCCCACCTGTTCTATAGGTTGCTTCGATGATGCCCGTGGAATGGCCGCTCGCTGCATCGGCAGCCGACCGCCCGGTCGATCCCGCGCGCCCACGCGCGGGGCGCGACCGGCTGCCCGTTGCGATGGCGGACTTCTTCCTTGATGAGGGCAGCCGGCTGAGCGACGAGGAGCGCGCCTTGATGGCGGCGATGCTTCGCGGACTGGTTGCCGAGATCGCCGACGAGCTGATCGCTGGGCTGCCGCCGATCCTGGGCGCTCGGGCGGAGCATTTTCGCGACGGGCTTTATCGCAAGTTGCGCAACGCCCGCCTGCTCGAGCGCGAGGGTCTTGTCGAGCTGCTGCTCCGCCGCGCGGATGAACAGCAGCTGTCCGGCCGATCGGATCACGGGGACTCCATCCTCGCCGCGCTGATTTCCGACCAGGATGCTTCAATAGCCGAGGCCGCGATGGCGCTGACTCTCGCCAGGGGCCGCCGCCGCGACCGGTTCGGTCGGCTGGGCGCCGAATATGACGATCTCGCTGCGGAAGATGCCGTGGCGGTGGTGCACGCGGTTGCAGCAGCCCTTCGCCAGGGTCTGGAAGAGGAAGCCGATCAGCCGCTCAGGGCCGCGACCGGAGCGCTTCTCGCCAGGCATGATGAGGGCCGTCGTCTGGCCGCCGCCGTCGCCGCGCTGGCACGGGCGCTGGAATCGGTGAGCCGGGATGGCGACGACATGATCCGCACCCTGGCCCAGGACGGCGATGCAGCGCTGCTGGCAGGGCTTCTGGCGCGCCGCGCGGGCATCGACCAGGCTGACGCCTGGCAGCTGTTCACCGGTGGCGAAGCGATGCTCCTGGCCAGGCTTGCCGGATGCGATCGCTCGACTGCTGCCCAAATCCTCGCCGCTTTCGAGCCGATGTCCGGGGCCGTTGACCGGTTCATCGACCGGTTCGATGGAATGGACGAGGCGGCGGTCGAAGAGCAGCGCCAATGGCTGAGGCTCGACCCGCAATATCGCGCGGCTCGCGAGGCATTGGGAAGAACCGATGGCTAGTGCCCCGTCGGACATTGGTCCCGTCACCGGCAGGGTCGACCGCGAGGGACGGCTGACTTCGGCCGATCCGCCGTTGCTCCGATTGCAGGAGGCGGCGGGATCGACGCTCGGGGCCACGCTGGCCTTGCCCCAGCTCGCGGCGGTCGCCCGATCGGCGATGAAGCTTGGCGTGCCCCTGTCGCGAGCCGTGCTCGCCGCGTCGGCTGACCAGGACCTCGACCTTTGGGTTCGGGCGGAACCGGATTCGGAAGGAGCGACGCTGACCATTGAGGGATGGCAAGCGCGGCCGCCGGCGCCGCCGCGACTGACCCTGGTCGGCAGCGAGCCGCAGCCGGAAGAGGACGATGTGCCGGCGCTGGCCTTCACGACCGATGCCGAGCTCAAGATCGCCCACTTCGATGAGCAACTCGCCAATCGGCTCGGGATCGATGCCGCCAAGGCGGTGGGCGATCCGCTGACCCGCCATTTCCTTCTCAGCGACAATGGTGACGGGGTCATGCCGCTGCTTACTTCGCTGGTCGGCCGACAGGATTTCTCCGGGCAGCGGGCACGAATCCGGGGCGACGGAGAAACCGAAGTCGAACTTGCCGGATCCGCCATCCGCCAGAACGGGGATGGATTTGGCGGCTATCGGATCACGGTGACCTTGACTCGCGATGCCGACGTGCCCGCGTCGCCATTGTTCGACCCGGCCCTTGATCAGGCGCTCCGCACGCCGCTCGACCGGATCATCGCCGCAGCCGAGCGGATCGTTGACCGCAGCGAGGGGCCTCTGCGCAGCGACTATGCGGCCTATGCCGGAGACATCGCTGCCGCTGGCAAACATTTATTGTCGGTAATCCACACGATGACCGAGCAGGAGGCGGTGACCAAGGTGGAGGTTCTGGTCGACATGGCCGAGGCCGCGTCCGAGGCGATCCAGCTGGTCCAGGCTCGCGCGGAGGAGCGCTCGATCCAGATTGAACAACTCGGTTCGGAACGGCCGCTAAGCGCCACCGGCGAGCCGCGCGGTGCGGTGCAGATCCTGGTCAACCTGCTCGGCAATGCCATCCGCCACTCGCCCGAAGGCGCGGCGATCGCGGTCATCGCCGAACGGCGTCACGAAATGATTGCGGTTACTGTCGCCGATGAAGGACCGGGGATCGCCCCGGCCGACCATGAGCGCATCTTCGAACGCTACGAGAGGGTCGGCGACACGCCGGGCGGGATCGGGCTCGGGCTCGCCATCTCGCGACGGCTGGCCCGGTCGATGGGCGGAGACATAGAATTGCAAAGCGCGCCCGGCGAAGGGGCGCGCTTCACCTTGGTGCTGCCGGCAGCTTAAGCCGGGGCGCCCTGGCCCTTGTCGGCCTGCTCCTTGCTAAGGTCGGACTTCTTCGACTCCGGTTCCGATTTCTCCATCCATTCCTTGCCGATCGCCGGTCCTCCGCTGGGCTTGCCCTCGATCGCCTTGCCGCTGCCGCCACTGATGGAGATGCGCCTGCTGCGTTCCTGCTCGGCGCCCTTCGGCACTTTGATCGTCAAAATTCCCTTGTCGCTGCTGGCCGTGACCTTGTCGGGATCCGGCGTGAAGGGCAGCTGGAAGGAACGGGTGAAACTGCCGTAGCTGCGTTCGACCAGGCGGTTCTGGTCGTCCTTGCGCTGGTCACGTTTTTCACCGCTGATGGTCAGCAAATCGCCGTCAAGCCGAAGGTCGATGTCATCATCTTCGACCCCGGGAAGTTCGGCGGTGATTTCCCAGCCGTCATCGGTCGGGCATACGTCGACGCGCGGATTGAGCATGGTGACTCCACCCCCACGGCCTTCATTCATGTTGCGGAAGCTGTCATCGAACAGCCGGTTCACTTCGCGGTGAAGGTCCAGGAAGGGGTCGCGGCCGAGCAACCCGCGGGCCCCAAAGGGCGTCAGAAAGCGCGATGCCATTTCATCCTCCTTCGCTAGTTGAATTGACGCTGAATCAACCCATTGGCGAGGGAGCAGGTTCCGGGATTGGGACGGGTTTTGGAGCCGCTTACCGCTTGCTGACGGGGACATAGTCCCGCTGCGTCGCGCCGACGTAGAGCTGGCGCGGGCGGCCGATTTTCTGCTCGGGGTCGGAGATCATCTCGTTCCACTGCGCGACCCAGCCGACGGTGCGGGCGAGCGCAAACAAGGCCGTGAACATCTCCGTGGGGAAACCGATCGCGTTGAGGATAATCCCCGAGTAAAAGTCCACGTTGGGATAGAGCTTTTTCTCGATGAAATAATCGTCGTGGAGCGCAATCTGCTCGAGCTCCTGCGCGACGTCGAGCACGGGGTCGCTGAGCTTCAATTCCTTCAGCACTTCCTCGGCGGTTTGCTGCATGACCTTCGCCCGCGGGTCATAATTCTT
>DASTCB010000157.1:0-5773 GCA_035711585.1 Sphingomicrobium sp. | reverse complement strand
GACAACACGCTGATCCTGCGCGAGACCATGAAGGACCTGGAAAAGCGGCTCGATCCGCGCCGCTTCCAGCGCGTCCACCGCTCGACCATCGTCAACCTAGACCTGGTGCGGCAGGTCAAGCCGCACACCAATGGCGAATGCTTCCTGGTGCTGGATTCAGGGGCGCAGGTGAAGGTCAGCCGCTCATATCGCGACGTCGTCGCCCGGTTCGTGCACTGATTTTCCGCCATTCGTCGAACGGCGTTTGAGCGCGCTGCTCCATCTCCGCAAGGACATGCCATGACCAGAACCCGCTGGCTTGCTGCCGCCTCCGCCCTGACCCTGCTCACCCTCGGCGCCTGCGAGATGTCGCAGCGAACAGGCGATTCCGCGACCAATGAAGGTGCGGCCGCCGAGGCCGATGGCCTCGCCAAGCTGGCGCGCGTCGATATGGCGGTTGATACCGGCTACCTGAGCGCCGAGGAGCGTGAGGTGGTGAACCTGCTGATGCAGGCTTCGGCCCTGATGAGCGAGATCTACAAGCGCCAGTCGACGCCCGATTACGACCGCCTTCGGGCCGAGGTCGTGGCCAAGAGCGACCCGGCGCTGCTCGAGAAGTTCGACGCCTTCTTCGGCCCCTGGGACCCGGTCAACGACGATGAGCCTTTCTTCGGCGGAAAGCCGAAGCCGGCCGGCGCGGGCTTCTACCCGGCCGACCTCACCAAGGAGGAGTTCGATCGCTACCTGGCCGCCCATCCTGGCGAGGCCGAGGCACTGACCGACCCCTATACGGTGGTCAAGCGGCAGGGAGACAAGCTCGTCGCCGTACCTTATTCGGTCGAATACAAGCAGTGGCTCGAGCCGGCGGCGAAGCTGCTCGAGCAGGCCGCCGCTCGGACCAGCAACGCCAGCCTCAAGAAATTCCTGACGCTGCGCGCGCAGGCTTTCCGGACCGACGATTATTTCCAGTCCGAACTGGCGTGGATGGACCTTGGCGGCACGCCGATCGAAATCGCGATCGGACCGTACGAAGTCTATACCGACACGCTCTACGGGCGGAAAACGGCCTTCGAATCCTTCCTGACGCTGAAAGACCCAAGGGAATCAGCGGCGCTTGATGTCTACAAGGGCGAGCTTCGCGGCATGGAAGCCAATCTGCCGGTCGAGGAACGCTACAAGAATTTCCAGCGCGGGTTCGAATCCCCGATCGCGGTCGCCGATCAGATCAAGGGCGGCGGCGACAATGTTCCCGGCGTCCAGACGATCGCCTTCAACCTTCCGAACGACGAGCGGGTGCGCGAAGCCAAGGGCGCCAAGAAGGTCATCCTGCGCAACGTGCTGGGCGCCAAATACGACCGGATCCTGGCCCCGATGGCGCCGCTGGTGCTGGTTCCGGAGCAGGCCGGCGACGTCACCAAGAAATATATGTTCATGGAAACCCTGTTCCACGAGCTGTCGCACAGCCTTGGGCCGGGCTCGATCCTGGTGGATGGCCGCCAGACCACGGTCGACAAGGAGCTGAAGGAGCTGGCGTCAGGCCTCGAGGAGGCCAAGGCTGACGTGATGGGCGCCTGGAACATTCTCTACATGATGGACAAGGGCGTCCTGCCCGCCGCGGAGAAGAAGCAGATCCGCGCCACCTATGTCGCTGGCCTGTTCCGGGCGATGCGCTTCGGGATCGGCGAGGCCCACGGCAAGGGCGCGGCGATGCAATATCGGTTCCTGCGCGAAAAGGGCGCGCTGGTCTGGGACGAGCAGGCCAAGCGCTTCCGCATCGACGAGGCGAAGATCGACGGTGCGATCCGCGACCTGGTTGCAACCATTGTCCGGCTTCAGGGCAATGGCGACTATGCCGGAGTCCAGGCGATGCTTCGGAAATATGCCGTGCTCGACCCGCAGGCGCAGCAAGTGGTGGACACGATGCAGGAAATCCCGACCGACATCCGGCCCGTCTATCCGGCCCGCGTCTGATCTCTGCCCCGCCTTGATTGCAAGGCGCGGACGGCGCAGGAACGGTCGGCCTGAAGGAGAGCAGCGATGACCCGCGTCACCGGACTTGGCGGAATCTTTTACAAGGTCGCCGATCCAGGCAAGACCCGCGGCTGGTACCAGGAAAAGCTCGGGATCGGGGGCGAATGGGGCGCGATGTTCCCGTTCAAGAAGGATGACCCGGAGGGCTTCTCCCTGCTGTCACCGTTCAAGGCCGACAGCGACTATTTCGGACCGAGCGGCAAGGAGTTCATGGTCAATTTGCGCGTCGACGATCTCGACGGAGTCGTGGCCGACCTCGAGGGCAAGGGGATCGAGATCCTCGGCCGCCAGGACGAGGATTATGGCCGCTTTGCGTGGATCATGGATCCCGACGGGGTGAAGATCGAACTTTGGCAACAGTTGGGACCAGCGCCCGAATGAGCAACACCGAAAAATATGAGCGCTTTCGCGCGCTTCACGTGCCGGGCGATCCGGTCATCCTCTACAACATCTGGGATGTGGGGAGCGCGCTTGCCGTGGCGAAGGCGGGCGCCAGGGCCTTGGCGACCGGCAGTCACCCGGTCGGCGACGCCAGCGGATTCGGGGATGCGCAGCAGGTTCCCCTCGATTTCGTCTTCGCCAACGCCAAGCGGATCGTCGAGGCAGTGGACCCGCTGCCACTGACGGTCGATTTCGAAGGCGCCTACTCGACCGATCCGGAGGAAGGCGGCCGCAATGTCGCAGCGCTCAAGGCGAGCGGCGCGGTCGGCTGCAATTTCGAGGATCAGGTGATCGGCGGGGAGGGCGTGCATCCGCTCGACCTGCAGGCCCGGCGGATCGAGGCTATCCGCAGCGCGATCGGCGACGATTTTTTCATCAACGCCCGAACCGATCTCTATCTGAAAGTCCAGCAGCATGACGATGCGCTGGTCGATCGGGTGATCCAGCGCGGCAAGGCCTATGCCGATGCGGGCGCCAGCGGCTTCTTCGTGCCTCGGCTGGCCGATTCGAGGCAGATCGAGCGGGTGGTTCGCGAAGTGCCGCTGCCGCTCAATGTCATCGCCTTCCCCGGTGCGCCTCCCAAGGCGGACTGGGCCGCGGCCGGCGTCGCCCGGATCAGCCACGGCCCGTTCCCGCACCGCGTGCTGATGGCGCAACTGGAAGAGGCGGCGAGGGCAGCGATAAGCTGAGCTTGGGTGTTGGCCGCAAGATTTGAGAAGCGCAGTTCGCCGCGCTCCTCCAATGAGTTGCTCGAACCGGAGGCCGATGCCGTCATGAGCAAGTTTGAACGTTTTGCCCGGCTTCACGTGCCCGGCGATCCGCTGGTGCTGTTCAATATCTGGGACCCAGGCAGCGCCCAGGCCGTTGCCAAGGCCGGCGCCAGCGCCATCGCCACCGGCAGCGCCTCGGTCGCCATGGCCAACGGGTTCGGCGATGGTGAGCAAGTGCCGATGGACTTGGTGCTCGGCAATGCCCGGCGGATCGTCTCGGCGGTTGACGTCCCGGTCACGGTCGATTTCGAAGGCGGCTATTCGAACGATCCCGAAGGCGTCGGCCGCAATATCGCGCGGCTGGTCGAAACCGGTGCGGTGGGCTGCAATTTCGAAGATCAGGTCGTCGGCGGCGAGGGACTTTATCCCATCGCCGCCCAGGCCGAGAGGATCGCGGCGGCGAGGGCGGCGGCGGGATCTGATTTCTTCATCAATTGCCGGACCGACCTTTTTCTCAAGGCCGCGCAGGAAACGCATGAATCGGCGATGCTGGACGAAGCGATCGAGCGGGTGAAAGCCTATGCCGCCGCGGGCGCCAGCGGCTTCTTCGTGCCGATGCTGGGGGACCTTGATTTGCTCCGCCGCCTGTGTGGGGAATCTCCCATCCCGGTCAACTTCATGACTTATCCCGGCTGCCCGTCAAACGCCGAGGTGGCGGCGACCGGCGTCGCGCGGATCAGCCATGGACCCTTCCCCTACATGGCGCTGATGGCGAAGCTGGAGGAGGCGGCCAAGGACGCGCTGGCCTAGGCGGTCTTGCGTTGCCACCAGCGGCGGCGGCTCTTGCCCGACTTGAGCACGCTGCGGCGGAAGATGGCGGACGCGAACTTCAGGATCAGGGCCACCCACAGCCCCTGCCACAGCAGCGCGAGCAGGTGCGGCCACAGCGCCGGCAGTTCCGCCGCGCGGGCGAGCATCGCGAAGGGCGAAGACAGCGGGAAGACCGCGGCGGCAATCGCCTCGTTGGTCATCGGCCGTCCGACCCCGATGGCGGCGAAGCCGAACAGCACCACCTGGGCCATGGTCACCGGCATCGAGAGGGTCTGCACCTCTCGAACGGTGGAAGCCTGGGCGCCGATGCCGAGGAAGGTTGCTCCGATCAGCAAATAGCTCATGGAGAAATAGGCGAAGGCGAGGATCAGGAAGACGGTCCAGCCTACGGCGGGCGGGGGAAGGCCGCTCAATCCCCGCTCCGACCAGATGGCGATCGCACTGGCGCCGACGGCGGTCCAGACCGCGATCCCGACCAGCGACATGGCGAGCATGGCGAACAGCTTGCCGAGGAAAATGGCGTCGACCGGCACCGCGGCCGCAAGCACCTCGATGACCTTGTTCGACTTCTCCTCAATCAACTGGCTGAGCAACATCCCCGCCAGCAGGATGGTCAGGACGAACAGCAAGGTCTGGCCGATCCACGCGGTGACGCTGCGGTTGAGCGCCACCGTCCCCGATGAGCTTCGAATGGTGGTTACCTCCAGCGCCCGGCCTTCGACCGGCTGCTCGACCCGCATCCGCCGCGCTTCATCGATGATGACGCGGAGCTGCCTCAGGGTCCGGCTGTTGCTGTCGGCAGCGCCGGTGAAATGCGGAGCCGAAAGGTTGCCGTCGAGCACGCCGAGCACTGGATTCTCATTCGAGTTGAGCAGCACCTGGCGCTGCGCGGCAAGATCGGGCTCGGGCTCGACGCGGCGCAACTGGACGAGCGGCAACTCTTCGAACAGGGGCGACAACCGTTCCCGCGCCGACTGGATGAGGGCGTAGTCCTCTTCCGGCAATAGGGCGACGATCGCCGATGGCTTGACGTTCCGCTCGACCTGGGCGCCGATCCCACCGAAGCCGAATCCCAGCGCCAGCGGGAACAGCGGGCCGAGGATGAACAGCAGGAAAGTCTTGCTCAGCACCGTTGCGGTGAAGTCGCGGCGGGCGATGACGAAGGCGGCGCGGATGGTTTCGGGCAGTTTCATTCCTCGGTGGCCTCCGCGACCGGCATTTGGCCCATTTCCCGTGCCGCCGCCTCGCCGGCGATGGCGATGAAGGCATCGTGCAGCCCGGGCCGCTCGATGCTCAGCGTCTCGATGCCGGCGCCGCCGTCGATCAGCGCCTTGAGCAGGGGCTCGGGACCGCTCCTGGGCAGCTCGAACCTCCATTCGCCGGCGATCAACCTGGCCTCTTCGGGCAACGCATCCTTCCATGCCCCTTCATCGGATCGGGTCCGCAGGTGCACGATTGGGCGCAGCCGACCGCGCGCCTCGTCGACGTTCCCTTCGAAGACGGCCTTGCCCTCGGCGATGATCGCCACCCGCTCGCACAGCCGTTCGGCATGGGCGATGACATGGGTCGAGAAGATCACGGTCACGCCCGCCGCCGCCTGGTCGCGAATCATCTGTTCCAGCTTCTGCTGGTTGATCGCGTCGAGGCCGGCGAACGGCTCGTCGAGCACGATCAGCTGCGGACGATGGACCAGGGTGCCGAGCAATTGGACGGTCTGGGCCATGCCCTTGGACAGGGTGCGGATCGGCTTTTTCGCCCAGTCGCCGAGACCGTGGCGGGCG
>DASTCB010000156.1:0-10675 GCA_035711585.1 Sphingomicrobium sp. | reverse complement strand
TCGCCGAAACCGGCGACGCAGGCGACCTTTCCGGCCAGCATGACGTCGGTGGCGCGGCGGATGGCGTCGACCAGGCTTTCCTTGCAGCCGTAAAGATTGTCGAACTTCGACTTGGTGACGCTGTCGTTGACGTTGATCGCCGGGAACGGGAGCTTGCCCTGCTTGGCGAGGTCGTAAAGGCGGTGGACGCCGGTAGTGGTCTCTTCGCTGACGCCCTTGATCGTTTCAACCGTCCTGGTGAGGTAGCCCGGACGCTCGGTGAGGAAGCGCTTCAGCGTCGCGACGAAGATTTCCTCTTCCTCATTTTGCGGGGTGAACAGCGTTTCGCCGGCTTCGACCCGTGCGCCCCACAACGCGAACATGGTGGCATCGCCGCCGTCGTCGAGGATCATGTTGCAGGTCTGGTCCTGTCCCCAGTCGAAGATGCGGGCGGCATAATCCCAATATTCCTCGAGCGTCTCGCCCTTCACGGCGAACACCGGGACTCCCGATGCTGCAATCGCGGCAGCGGCATGGTCCTGGGTCGAGAAGATGTTGCACGAGGCCCAGCGGACCTCGGCGCCCAGCTCCCGCAGTGTCTCGATCAGGACGGCGGTCTGGATCGTCATGTGCAGCGAGCCGGTGATCCGGGCGCCCTTCAATGGCTTCGCAGCGCCATATTCCTTCCGAAGCGCCATCAGGCCCGGCATCTCGGTCTCGGCGATCTCGATTTCCTTGCGGCCGAAATCGGCGAGGCTGATGTTCTTCACGATATAATCGCGGGTCAGGGTTTCGGCGGTGGCCACGGGGTCGGTCTCCGGTGAAAGATGTTCGCGCCGCCCCTAGCCAGCGCGCATGCCAAAAGCAAACTCATGCCGCACCGCCTCCGCTGTCGAGCAGTCGCGGATCGATCCCCTCGGCCTTAAAGGTCGCTTCCCAGCGTTCGGCGGTGGGGGTCTCGAATAGAATCTCCCGCCTGCCATCGGCCGCGAACCAACCCGGGCGGGTCATTTCCTCATCCAGCTGGCCCTCGCCCCAGCCCGCATAGCCGAGCGCCACCAGGTAGCGGCTGGGCCCCTTCCCTTCGGCGATCGCCTTCAACACGTCGATCGTGCCGGTCAGCGCGCCGAGACCAACCACCTGGATCGTATCCTGCCCGCCCCAATCGTCGCTGTGCAGGACGAAGCCGCGGCCCGGTTCGACCGGCCCGCCATGCAGCACCGGCCCGTCCGGGGCCTGGCCCGGATCAAGCCCCAGCTGTTCGAGCAGGCCGCGCACGCCGATCCCCGCGCGCTGGTGACCGACCCCGATCCCCACCGCTCCATTTTCGTCATGGACGCAGAGCGCAATTACCGCGCGCTCGAACCGCGGATCGCCGATGCCCGGCATGGCCAGCAGCAGCTTGCCGGAAAAGAAGCGGGGCGTTTCCATATGATCAAAATGCGCTGCGGTCCGATTGGCTGCAACCCCGGCCCCTTCGACTTCACTCAGGGCAAGGCTTGTGACGATCATCGACCCTGCCTATGTCGCGGCCCTGACATTCAGGCAGGAGATTTTGCAATGGCCATCCAGGTCGGCGACCGCATTCCCGACGTTCCCTTGAGCCTCGCGACGCCGGAAGGGCCGGTGCCAGTCAGGAGCGGCGACTATTTCGCGGGCAAGCGCGTCGCCCTGTTCGCCGTGCCGGGCGCCTACACCCCGACCTGCTCAGCCCGCCACCTGCCCTCCTATGTCGAAAAGGCCAGCGAATTGAAGGCGCGGGGCATCGACGAGGTCGCCTGCACCGCGGTTAACGACGCCTTCGTCATGGGCAGCTGGAACCACGACCAGGGATCGTCCGACATCACCATGCTCGCGGACGGCAACGGTGAGTTGGCCAAGGGCCTGGGCCTGGAAATGGACGCGTCCAAGTTCGGCATGGGTCAGCGCAGCCAGCGCTACTCGATGATCGTCAACGATGGCGTGGTCGAGCAGCTCAACGTCGAGGCGCCGGGTGAATATAGCGCCTCCAGCGCCGAGACGATGCTCGGCCAACTGTAACGCTTTATCGCATTTCCCTCCTTTCTGGCCGCTGCAGGGCAACGCGCGGCGACGATCGCGCGTTGTTGCCCGGGGGCGCGTACTGGAGAGTTCAAATGGCGAGAAGGAAGAGAGACAGCGAAGGCCGCTTCACCGGAAACGGCTATTTCACCGCCGCCCGGGACAACCCCGGAACAACCGCCGCCCTGGCGGCCGGGATTGCCGGCGTCGCCGCGGCGGGAGCATTTTTGTGGACGCGCCGCGGCCAGATCGGCGATGCTCTGAGCAGCGGGATGGACCGGTTGAGCGAGCTGAAGGCTGAGCGGATGAACCGCCAGCAGTCGGAGATCGCGGAGGAAGCGCTGACCCTCAAGGAGACCGGTAAGAAGTCGAAGGGCCCGCGCGGCCCGATCGCTCAGCAGGACATCAAGGCAGGGATGGTCAACCCCGGCTAAACGGATGAGGGGAGCGGGTCACCGCTCCCCTCGTACAACCCCTACCACCCGCACTGCTTGCCGCGGTTCTGCTGCTCCAGCCAGCTCTGCAGCGGCGCGAAATATTCCAGCATCGGCTTGCCCGAAATTTCGCGGGTGCCGGTGAAAACCTGCAATGCGTCGGGCCAGGGCTTCGACGCGCCCATGCTAAGCATCTGGTTGAGGCGGTTGCCCACCTCCTTGTTGCCGTAGAAGCTGCAGCGATGCAGCGGGCCCTTCCAGCCCGCCATGTCGCACGCTGCCTTGTAGAATTGGAACTGCAACACGCGCGCGATGAAGTAGCGCTCGTAGCTGGTGTTGCCCGGGATATGGAACTTGGCGCCCGGATCGAAGTCCGCCTCCGACCGCGGCACCGGCGGGACGATGCCCTGATAACGCTGCTTCAGGTCGACCCAGGCCTGGTTGTAATTGGCCGGCGTGATCGTGCCGTCGAAGACGCCCCAGCGCCATTTGTCGACCAGATAGGCGAAGGGCATGAACGCGACCTTGTCCATCCCCTGGCGGAGCAGAAGGCCAATGTCTTTGTCCGCCGAAGGCACCTTTGACCGGTCGAGCAATCCGATCTGCACCAGATATTCCGGCGTAATCGACAAGGCGATGAAATCACCGATTGCCTCATGGAAGCCGCCGTTGGCGCCGTTCAGATAGAGATAGGGCTGCTCGTTGTAGGCGCGCTGATAATAGTTGTGCCCGAGCTCGTGATGGATGGTGACGAAATCGTCGCTGTTGACCTTGGTGCACATTTTAATGCGCAGGTCGTCCTTGTTGTCGAGATCCCAGGCCGACGCATGGCACACGACGTCGCGGTCGCGCGGACGGACGATCTGGCTCCGCTGCCAGAAGGTTTCCGGAAGCGCCGGCAGGCCAAGCGAGGTGTAGAACCCCTCGCCGATCTTCACCATCTCCACCGGATCCTTCTTCTTGGCCTCTAGCAAGTCACCGATATTGTAGCCGATATCGCCCGCGCCCTTTGGAGCGACGATATCGTAAATGTTGCCCCACTCCTGAGCCCACATATTGCCGAGCAGGTCGGCGCGGATCGGCCCGGTGTCCGGCTGGACCGCATCGCCATATTTCTGGTTGAGCTTGGTCCGAGTGTAGCAGTGGAGCTGCTTGTAGAGCGGGTCGAGTTCACCGAGCAGCCGGTCATACATCGCCACGAATTCTTCGGGCGTCATGTCATACTGCGAGCGCCACATCGCGCCGGTGTCGGCGTAGCCGAGCTCCTTGGCGCCGGCGTTTGCGATCTCGACCATGCGCACATAATCCTGGCGCATCGGCCGGCCGGTCGTCTCGTGCCAGCTCTGCCAAACCTCCGCCGTCTCCTTGGGATCGCGCAGAGTCCCCATCAGCTCTTCGGCGACGTCGCCGGTGATGACCTTGCCATTGTGGCGCGCGCGGCCCTTGGCGTAGGCAGACTGCAGCCGGGTGGCGAGCTCGTTCAATTCGGTCGCGGCGCCAGGCGCGGTCGGCGCCGCCAGCACCAGCGCGCCGCGCATCAGGTCGAGCTTGCGGGCGGTGTCGAAGTCGAGCCCCTCGACCTTGGCATATTTGGCGGCCTCGGTGGCATATTTGACGCCCTTTTCCGTGCCGATCGTGCCGAAGTAAGCCGCCACAGCATCGCTGTCGTCGTTGATGTAGGTGGCATTGACCCACTGGGCGCGGTTGGAGATCAGCGAGAAGTCGAAAAGATCCTTCTCGACCGCTGCCACAAAGGCTCGCGCCCCTTCGGGCGTCAGCGGATATTCGGCGCTGGCCGCCGGTGCCGATGCGGCCGCCGCCTCGGTCGGCGCGGTCGCGGCCATCTGGGCCGGTTGATTGGTGGCGCAGCCGGCAACGGCCAGCGCGGCGAGCGATACGGAAGCGGCGAATTTCATCATCAGGCGTCCTCGTCCCATTCGGTTGTTCTTTTTTCGCGTAGGTGAAACTTTGGAACCGGCAACCTACGCCGTCAAGCGGCTAAGAAACGCGCGATCTGCTCGCCAAGCTCCTTGCGCGTGACCGAACTCATATGGGTTCCTGGAATCTCGGCATATTGGGCATTGGGCAGGATGCCGGCCAGCTCGACCGCCGAGCCATTGTCGTCATCCTGATCGCCGCACACGACCAGGGTCGGCATGGTGAAGGCGTCGACCATCTCATGCTTGTCCTCGCGGTCGCGCATGGTGGCGAGCAGCAGTTTCGCCGCCCCGCCATCGACCTTCATGGTCTTCATGAACTGCACCGCCATCCAGTGCGGGTCGCCATGCGAGACGTCGTCGAACCGGTCGATGGCGTCGGTGTAGAAGCGGCAGCGGCGATCCCAGTTGGTCAGTACGTCCAGCCCGGTCCCCGCGAGGATGGCGCGGCGCGGCCGGACGTCGCCGATCACCGCCTCGATCACCGTCCGCGCACCGAGAGAGAAGCCGCCAAGGTCGAAATCGGTCAGGCCGAGCTCATCGATCAGTTCGCGAAGGTCGCGGACAAGGACAAGTTGCGGATAATGGACCTGCTCGTGCGGCTTTCCGCTGAGCCCGTGGGCGCGAAGGTCGGGCATGATGACCCGGAAGCGTTCGGCCGCGATGCGCTCCGCATGGCCGAACTTGATCCAGTTCATATGAGCGTCGGAGAAGAGGCCGTGGAGCAGGATCACCGGCCTGCCCTCCCCCACCTCGCGCCAGGCGAGCCGGATGCCGTCGGACGCGGTCCAATGGTGGGTCTGGACGTCAGTCATGCCGGCGCAACGCCTGCCTTGAGCGAAATCGAAAGGTCACAAAAGTCGCATTCCAACGCGCGCGCGCGAGCGCGAATGGTGCCAGGGCGGGTTTCGAGGATTGTCGCGGGTGCATGGGGGACGCCGGAGCCATCAACAGGCCGATGGCAAAGCAGTTCCTACATTGCAATGGCTGCTATGCGTTGGAAAACGGACATTTCGATTTTACTGGAAATATCGTTGACTCCCATCACGCTTCCGGATATTTCGAGACTCGTCGAAAGGATGGATGATGGACAGCCCTACAGTCGTCAACGCGCTCAGCGCACTCGCCCAAGAGCATAGGCTGGATCTGTTCCGTTTGCTCGTTCAAGCGGGCGAGCAGGGCATGTCCGCAGGGGCAATTGCCGACGCCCTCGGTGTCCCCAACTCTTCGCTGTCCTTTCACCTCGCTCAACTGACGAAGGCCGGTCTTATCCGGCAGGAGCGGCAAAGCCGGTCGCTGATCTACTCGGCCGACTATGCCGCGATGAATGACCTCGTTGGCTACCTCATGGAAAATTGCTGCGGCGGCGCGGGGTGCTCGACAAGCGCCAGCGAGGCCGAGCCCGTTGAAGAAAGGAAAAGAGCATGAAGCGTCTTCACCTTCACGTTGGGGTGAACGATCTCGATCAGTCCATCCGGTTCTATTCGACGCTGTTCGCCGCCGAGCCGACCGTCAAGAAAGACGACTATGCGAAGTGGATGCTCGACGATCCGCGCGTGAACTTCGCGATCTCGGCGGGCCAGCATTCGAATAAGGGCATCCAGCATCTCGGCGTTCAGGTCGAGAGCACGGACGAGTTGGGCGAGGTCTATAGCCGACTGAAAGCCGCTGATCGCCCGGTGCTCGAAGAAGGCCGCACCACCTGCTGCTATGCGAAGTCCGAGAAAAGCTGGATTGCCGATCCTGACGGTCTCGTTTGGGAGACCTTCTTCACGGATGGTGAGGCGACGACTTACGGCGACGGTCCTGCACTGGGAACGCTCTCGGACAGCCTTGGTGAAGATAAGTGCTGCCTGCCGAAGGCGGCGGCATGAGCCGCTCCTACAACGTCCTGTTTCTCTGCACCGGGAACTCGGCTCGCTCGATCCTGGCGGAAGCAATCTTAAACGAGGGCGCGGGACGATTGCGCGCCTTCTCGGCGGGCAGCTCCCCCAAAGGCGAGGTGCATCCGGCGGCGTTGAACCTGCTTCGGAAGCTTGGCTATCCTACTGACGGATTCCGCTCCAAAAGCTGGGACGAGTTTGCAAAACCCGGTGCACCGGAAATCGATTTCATCTTCACCGTTTGCGACAACGCGGCAGGTGAGACTTGCCCCGTCTGGCCGGGGAAACCGGTCACAGCGCATTGGGGCATCGAAGACCCTGCGGCAATCGAAGGCGACGGGCAGCGCGCGGCATTCTGGAACGCCTATCAAGCTCTGCAACGACGGATCGGACTGTTCCTGGCATTGCCGTTGGAGAACATCGACGAGATGACGCTGACGAAGCGGCTGCGCGAGATCGGCGAAGCGGAGTCGCCCGTTGGCTGACCAGCCGCCGTTAGGGCGGCGGATCGCGGCAGAAGGCGTCGGCTCGTTCTTTTTGTTCGCCTGCGTGATCGGTTCCGGGATCATGGCGGAGCACCTCTCAGGCGGGAATGATGGCGTTGCGCTGCTTGCGAACACCATCGCGACGGGCGCGATCCTGTTCGTTCTGATCACCATGCTCGGCCCGATCTCGGGCGCACACATGAATCCTGCGGTCAGCCTTGTTGCTGCATCGAGGCGCGACCTTCGACGGGCGGATGCCGCGGCCTACATCGCTGCCCAGCTGGCATTCGGGATTCTGGGCGCATGGGCAGCGCATCTGATGTTCGACCTGCCGACCCTGCAACTGTCCGTCAAGGCTCGAACGGGCGTCGGGCAATGGACAGGCGAGGCAATCGCGACGTTCGGCCTGATTCTCACGATCCTCGGCACAGTGCGCTTCCGGCGCGAGTTGGTGCCCGCCTCGGTCGCGCTCTACATCAGCGCCGCTTACTGGTTCACCTCGTCCACGAGCTTCGCGAACCCGGCGATCACCGTCGCCCGCAGCCTGTCTGATACGTTCGCCGGCATCGCGCCGCATGACGTGCCGTTGTTCATCGTCGCGCAGTTGATCGGAGCTGGACTTGGGGGATTGACTGCAAGGTGGCTTTTCCCAGCGGACCCCCAATGTCCGCAATGGGTGGAAAGCGGATACTAGCCTATTTCTCTTCTACTCCGGAATGCATCCCGTCGCGGCGACCCATTTGTCGACCAGCTTCTGATATTCGTCGGTGCGATATTCGGGCAGTCCTTCGGTGTTGATCCAGGCGCGGTGAATGCTCTCGGCGCCGAAATGATGCTTGGGCGTGAAGACTGACGGGTCGTCGAAGGCGGCAACGGTCAGGTCCATCTTCTCGGCGTCCTGCTTGAACATAAAGCCGAGCGACGTGCCGCATTTCGAGCAGAAAGGCCGGGTCGCGATCGGTGAGCTGTCGTACCAGTCGGGCTCGCCTTCCCAGCGCACGTCATCCAGTTTGGCGTTGATGAAGGCGATCGAGACGGAGCCCGTCGCCCGCTGGCACATGCGGCAGTGGCAGAGATAGGCCTCGTGGGGTTCCACCGTCGCTTCGAACCGCACCTTGCCGCAGGCGCAGCCGCCGGTCATGGTTTGAGTCATCTCAATCCTCCCGTCGCCCCAGCGAAGGCTGAGGCCCATGTCTGGCCGAAGCGGACGGCGACTTCAACATGGATGCCAGCCTTCGCTGGCATGAAGGATGAGGTCAGGCCGCCTTCTGCAAATGCCTCCGGCCGAGCAGCTCGGCGATCTGGACGGCGTTGAGGGCCGCCCCCTTGCGGAGGTTGTCACTCACCACCCACAGCGACAGGCCATGCTCGACGGTCGGGTCCTCCCGGACGCGGCTGACGAAGGTCGCATAGTCGCCGACGCATTCGACCGGTGTCACATATCCGCCCGCCTCGCGCTTATCGATCAGCATCACGCCCGGCGCCTCGCGAAGGATGGCCTGGGCTTCCTTGGCCGAAATCTCATTCTCGAACTCGATGTTGACGGCCTCCGAATGGCCGACGAACACGGGCACGCGGACGCAGGTCGCGCTGACCTTGATCGAGGGATCGAGGATCTTCTTGGTCTCGACCACCAGCTTCCATTCCTCGGTGGTCGATCCGTCGTCGAGGAAATCGCCGGCCTGGGGAATGACGTTGAAGGCGATTTGCTTGGGGTAGATGCTCGGTTCGTTGGGATCGCCGACGAAGATGTTGCGGCTCTGTTCGAACAATTCGTCCATCGCCCCCTTCCCCGTGCCGGAAACCGACTGGTAGGTAGCGACGACGACGCGCTTGATCTTCGCGGCCTCGTGCAGCGGCTTCAGCGCCACGACCAGCTGGGCGGTCGAGCAATTGGGGTTGGCGATGATGTTCCTGGCCCGATAGCCGGAGATCGCGTCCGCGTTCACTTCCGGCACGATCAGCGGAACGTCCGGGTCCATCCGGTAAAGCGAGCTATTGTCGATCACCGTGCAGCCGGCCTGGGCAGCGCGCGGGACATGGATCTTGCTGACCTCCGACCCGGCCGCGAACAGCGCCATGTCCCAGCCAGTGAAATCGAAATGCTCGAGGTTCTTGACCTTCAGCTCTTGGCCCGAATCCCCGAAGTCGATGATGTCGCCGGTCGAGCGCGGGCTGGCGACGGCCGCCACCTCGGCCAACGGGAATTGCCGCTCGGCCAATATGTTGAGGATCTCGCGCCCGACATTGCCGGTCGCGCCCACCACGGCGACCCGATAGCCCGATGACATCAGTTCAGTTTCCTTCGATCCAAAAAGCTGCGGCCGGACCCTCCATGTCGGAAGGCCCGGCCGCGATTCAAGCGAATTGAGAGCTTGAAAGGCTGTTAGGCCTCGCTGCTCTCCGTGCCCTTCTCGGGGCGCGTGTCACGGCGCTCGGCGATACGGGCCGACTTGCCGCGGCGGCCGCGGAGATAATAGAGCTTGGCGCGGCGAACGGCGCCGCGACGCACCACCTCAATCGAATCGACGATCGGCGAATAGAGCGGGAAGACGCGCTCGACGCCCTCGCCGAACGAAATCTTGCGGACGGTGAAGTTGCTGTTCACGCCCTTGTTCGAGCGCGCGATGCAGACGCCCTCGTACATCTGGACGCGGGCACGCTCGCCCTCGACGACCTTCACGCCGACGCGCAGCGTGTCGCCCGGGCGGAAATCGGGAATGGTCTTGCCTTCGCTGAGGGCGGCGACCGTCTCCGCCTCGAGCATCTGAATCAGGTTCATGGTTATAACAACCTTATTTTTCTCGCCGCGCGCCAGAGGGCGGTGCCTGCGATGCGCCCCCATGGCGCTCGATCAGGTCCGGCCGCCTTAGCCGTGTATCTTCGACCGCTTTGGCATGTCGCCACGCCGCGATCTTCGCATGATCCCCCGACCGCAGCACCTCGGGGATCGTGCGCCCTTCCCATTCAACAGGTCGGGTATAGTGCGGATATTCCAGGAGCCCTTCTTCGAAGCTCTCCTCCTCTCCGCTGGAGGCCGCGCCCATTATCCCGGGAAGCAGGCGAACGCAAGCGTCTAGCAGCACCATCGCGCCGAGCTCGCCGCCGGAAAGGACATAATCGCCGATCGAGACGGGTTCGACGGGCCTGGTGTCAAAGATCCGCTCGTCGAATCCTTCGAACCGGCCGCACAGGATGATCGCTCCATCGCCTTCAGCGAGTTGACGCACTTTCGACTGGGTCAGAGGCGCTCCCCGCGGGCTCATCGCCAGCATCGGCCGGGGCTTTGGGTCATTGGCGGCCACCGCGTCCAGCGCGGCCGCCAAAACGTCCACCCGAAGCACCATCCCCGCCCCGCCGCCTGCCGGCGTGTCGTCGACCGTCCGGTGCTTGTCGATCGCATGGTCGCGGATGTTCCGCGCCTCCAGGCTCCAGATACCGTCCTGCAAGCCACGCCCGGCCAGGCTCGCGCCCAGCGGCCCGGGGAACATCTCGGGATAGAGAGTCAGCACGGTGGCACGGAAGGTCATGGCCTCAAGGCCCTAGCTTAGCGGGAACCCATGCGGAAGGCTCGGCATTGGGCTTTCCCATGGATGAGCAACCCATCGACTGCCTGGTGATCGGCGGCGGGCCCGCGGGCCTGACCGCCGCGATCTACCTCGCGCGTTTCCACCTCGACCTGCTGGTGGTCGACGACGGCAAGGGCCGCGCGGCAACCATTCCCTGCACCCGCAACCATGCCGGCTACCCCGACGGGATTTCCGGCAAGGAACTGATCGCCCGCATGAGGGACCAGGCCCGGCGGTACGGTGCGAAGATTGCCGAGGATTTTGTCACCAAGCTGGACCTTGAAGGCGAGCTATTCCGTGCCACCTGGGGCTCCGGCTCGGTGGCGGCTCGAAGCGTGCTGCTGGCCA
>DASTCB010000155.1:0-5631 GCA_035711585.1 Sphingomicrobium sp. | reverse complement strand
ATGGCCCGCACATCCTTGTCGAGCTGGTCGTTGAGCACGGAATCGATGCCGACGAAGGTGCGGTCCGGGGCGATCTCGGTGCGCTTCGCCCAGGCGCCGTTGACGTAGGCGAAGAAATCGTCGCCCGGCTTCACGCCCGAGTCCATGGCGGTGAGGTCGACGCCCCAGGGCGCGAAGGCGGGCTTGCCGTTGCGCGCCAGGGCGGGAGTGACAATCAGCGCCGACGCCGCAGCCAGCAGCAGGAATTTCTTGGTCATGGACAGGGCCCCTCACCCGTGAAATCAAGGGGTTAGCCATTAGCCGCCCGGCCGCCCTTGCCAAGGGGATTTTCGACGAATGGTCAGACGATCTGCGGCGCTTCCGGAAGCGAGAGCGTGACCAGCAGTCCACCCAGATCCTCGCTCTCGTCGAGCGAGACCGATCCGCCATAGATTTCGGCGACATCGCGGACGATGGCCAGGCCCAGGCCGGTCCCCGGCTTGCCGGTGGTGTCCAGGCGCTTGCCGCGGGTGAACAGCTCGTCGCGCTCCGCCTGGCCGATCCCCGGACCGTCGTCCTCGATGTCGATCGCGACCCTGCCCTCGGCCGGTGCATGGACCGTCACGAACACGCGGCCATGACCATATTTGGCGGCATTCTCGACCAAATTGCCGAGCATTTCGTCGAGGTCCTGCCGCTCGACCCTGACCTGCGCGCCATGGTCGCCGACAATGTCGATGGTGACATGGGCGTAGAGCGTCGACACCGCCCGTTCGACCGCCTCGACGCTTTCCCATACGGTTGCCCTCGCCTGGGCCGAAGCCCGCCGGCCGATCGCCCGGGCGCGGGCCAGATGATGGTCGACCTGGCGCCGCATGACCCCCGCTTCGCGAATCACCGTGTCATTCAAGTCGCCGGCATGGGCCGTGGCGGCATTGGTGATGACGGTCAGCGGGGTCTTCAGCGCGTGGGCCAGATTGCCGGCGTGGCGGCGGGCCTCTTCGGCCTGGGCCTCGCTGTGGGACAGCAACTCGTTGATTTCCTCGACCAGCGGCTCGACCTCGCGCGGGAAACCCTCGGCGATGCGGGTCTGCGCGCCGCTGCGGATGGCGGCCACTTCCCGGCGCACCCGTCTCAGCGGCCACAGGCCGTAGATCGCCTGCAGCGCCGCGAGCACCAGCAGGCCGGCGCCGAGGGCGGCGAAGCTTCGGAACAGGGTCGTGCGCAGTTCGCGGATCTGCCCGTCGATCGCCTCGCGCGACTGGGCGACCTGGAACCGCCAGCGGACCTCGGATCCCGGCAGGATCACATCCCGCTCCAGGATCCGGAGCGGCTCGCCCTCGAATTCGAAGCTGTCGCGACGGTGCAGCTCGACATCGTTGTGCCGTTGGTCGGCGCGCAGCTGCCGGTCCCACAGCGAGCGCGAGGGAAAGGTCTCCTGGCCCGCCCCGCTGATCTGGAAATAGGCGCCCGAATAGGGCTCGAGGAAGCGCTGGTCGGCCGGCGGCCGGTTGAACCGGACCTCGCCTTCGGGACCGATTTCCGAAGAGGCGATCATGCCATTGAGGACGCGTTCCAGCTGGTCGTCGAAATTGGCCTCGATGGTGCGCGACAGGACCCGGTCGAGGGCATATCCGCCGCCGAGCAGCAGCAGCCCGATCCAGACTGCGGCCACGACGATCATCCGCCGCGTCAGCGACCCGCCGCGGCGCTCCCTGACCTTTACCCCGTCCGCAGATGGGGCCGCTTCGTTCAAGCGCCTGGATCCTCCAGGCTGTAGCCGAGGCCGCGGATGGTGGTGATGGTGTCGGCGCCCAGCTTCTTGCGGATGCGCGTGACGAACACTTCGATCGTGTTGCTGTCGCGGTCGAAATCCTGGTCGTAAATATGCTCGATCAGCTCGGTCCGGCTGACCACCTTGCCCTTGTGGTGCATCAGGTAGCTGAGGAGCTTATATTCCTGCGCGGTCAGCTTGACCGGCTCGCCGCCCTTGGTGACCTTGCCCGACCGCGTGTCGAGCCGGATGTCGCCGGCGATCAGCTCCGACGAGGCCACTCCCGCGGCGCGGCGGATCAGCGCGCGCAACCGGGCGATCAATTCCTCGGTCTGGAACGGCTTGGCGAGATAGTCGTCGGCGCCGGCATCGAGACCGGCCACCTTGTCCGACCAGCTGTCGCGCGCGGTCAGCACCAGCACCGGCATCTTGCGCCCTTCCTTGCGCCAGCGGTCGAGCACCGTGAGCCCGTCGATCTCGGGCAGGCCGAGGTCGAGCACCACCGCGTCATAGCTTTCGGTCGATCCGAGGTAATGGCCGTCCTCGCCGTCGGTGGCGAGGTCGACGGCATAGCCCGCGCCTTCCAGCGTAGAGCGCAGCTGGCGCCCCAGATTGGGTTCGTCCTCGACGATCAACACGCGCATGAAGTCATTCCCTGAATTTCAACTCGCTGACAGAAACACCCGGCAACCTGAACGGTTGCTTGGCCGCAACGAGTGGAATGTCAATTGGAAAGGGGGTTCGATCAGTCGCCCGAACGCCCGAGGATGCGGCCGGTTTTGGGGTCGACGTCGACCCAGATGACCTTGCCGCGATCGAGGAACTTCATTCGGACATTGCCGCCGCGGATTTCAGGGCCGAGATAATCCGCCCCGCCCATCCGCGGGATCACGCGCCGCTCGATCTGGGGAAGCGGCATCGATTGGCCGCGCTGCTTGCGCATATAGGCGCGGTCCTGGTCGCGCGGCCGGTCGTTCCACGCCAGGCGGCCGATCTCGTCGGCCGGACGGGCAAGCGCGGGGGTGGCGACCGCGGCACTGGCGGCGCAAAGCGACAGGAGAAGGGTACGAAACAGGCTCATGGCTAAACTCTCCGCGCCCCGACTAAGCGAAACCCATTGAACAAGCTATGAATACCCCTGTTGCCCTAGGTTCAGGCTCTTCACCCCCGTGACGCCGGGGCGAACCTAAGCTAGGTCGCGGCGCGATGGCACCCCCAATTTTGTCATATGAGGACCTTGGCCTGGTCCAGGGCGAAGGCTGGCTGTTCCGCAATCTCGACATTTTCGTCGGGCCGCGCGACCGGCTGGCGCTGATCGGCCGCAACGGCGCAGGCAAGACGACGCTTCTGAAATGCCTCGCCGGCCTGATCGAGACCGACGAAGGCACCCGCAAGATCGTTCCGGGGACGAAGGTCGTGCTGCTCGAGCAGGACCCGGTGATGACCGGGCACGCGACGCTCGAGGACTGGGTGCTTGCGGGCGAGGGGGCGCCGGCGGCCCATGAGGCAGCGGCCATCGCCCACCAGATCGGCATCGACCTTGCGAGGGACGTCGCCACCGCCAGCGGCGGCGAGCGGCGCCGCGCCGCGATCGTCCGGGCGCTGGCGCAGCAGCCCGACGTGCTGCTGCTCGACGAGCCGACCAACCATCTCGATCTCGGCGCGATCGACTGGCTCGAGGATTGGCTGAACCGCTTCAAGGGCGCTTTCATCGTCATCAGCCATGACCGAACCTTCCTCAACCGACTGACCAAGAGTTGCCTGTGGCTCGACCGCGGCAGCATGCGGCGGGCCGAGATCGGCTTCGGCGGGTTCGAGGCCTGGACCGAGCAGGTCTATGCCGAGGAGCAGCGCGCGGCGGAAAAGCTGGACGCCAAGCTGGCGATCGAGCTTCACTGGCTGCAGCGCGGGGTGACGGCCCGACGCAGGCGCAACCAGGGGCGGCTGGCCAAGCTCCACGAAATGCGCGCCCAGCGCGCCGCCATGCTCGGGCCATCGGGCGCGGCCAAGCTCGGCCTTGCCCGCGACGAGGTGAAGACCAAGACGGTGATCGATGCGGAGCAGGTGTCGAAGAGCTTCGGCGAGCGACCCATCATCCGCGACTTCACGCTGCGCATCCAGCGCGGCGACCGGATCGGCCTGGTCGGCGCCAATGGCACCGGCAAGACGACGCTGTTGAAGCTGCTGACCGGCGAGCTCAAGCCCGACGGCGGCACGGTGACCCAGGCAAAGACGCTCAGCGGAATCGTCATCGACCAGCAGCGCAAGCTGATGGCGCCGGACAAGCGCGTCCGCGACGTGCTTGCCGAAGGCGGCGACTGGATCGAGGTCCGGGGCGCCAAGAAGCACATCAAGGGCTATCTCAAGGAGTTCCTGTTCGACCCGTCGCTGACCGAGGCGCCCGTCGGGTCGCTATCGGGCGGGGAGCGGTCGCGGCTGCTGCTTGCGCGCGAGTTCGCCCGGGCGTCCAACTTGCTGGTGCTCGACGAGCCGACCAACGACCTCGACCTCGAAACGCTCGACCTGTTGCAGGAAGTGATCGCTGATTATGAGGGCACGGTGCTGATCGTCAGCCACGACCGCGACTTCCTCGACAAGACGGTGACGGTGACGCTGGGGCTCGACGGTTCGGGCAAGGTCGACGTCGTCGCCGGCGGCTATGAGGACTGGGTCCGGAAGCGGTATCAGGAACGCAGTTCCCCTGCGAAGGCAGGGGCCCAGACCAGCGCTGGAAGCGCTGCCATTCGGCAGCGGACTGGACCCCTGCCTTCGCAGGGAAACAAGAAACTCTCCTACAAGGACCAGCGAGACCTCGACCGCCTCCCCGCCGAAATCGAGCGCCTCGAAGCCTCGATCGCCGCCGACGAGCAGGCGCTCCACGACCCCGACCTGTTCACTAGCGATCCCAGGCGCTTCGCCGAGCTGACCGAGCGCATCGCCCGCCACCGCGCGCAGGTCGAGGCGGCGGAGCTGCGCTGGCTTGAGGTTGCGGAGATGGCGGAGGGACTGGCACGCTAACGACCTTTTGCGACCGTCCCACTTTCGTCATTCCCGCGTAAGCGGGAACCCAGTATCATTGCGTATGCGGCATGAATTCGCTCCGTGCGTCTATATCCTCGCCTCAAAGCGCAATGGGACACTCTACACTGGCGTAACGTCGCAACTCCCGGTGCGAATTTATCAGCATCGCATCGGTGCCGTCCCGGGATTCACGCGCGAGTATGGCGTGAAGCTGCTCGTTTGGTTCGAACAACATGCAACCATGGAGTCAGCCATCCTGCGCGAAAAGCGGATCAAGAAATGGAATCGGGCGTGGAAGCTCAATGTGATCGAAGCGACCAATCCGGACTGGCGCGATCTAGCCGACGATCTCGGGCTTGAGCCGCTAAGTTGATTGGCTGGGTTCCCGCTTTCGCGGGAATGACGAAGGGGGGAGGCACGCTAAAGTCCGCTTTCCACCCATTGCGGTCATGAGCGCTTCAAGGGCTGTCTTATCGTTTGATAGCTTTCCCTACGCTTCCGTATTGATAGCTTGGTCCCCTCTGACTTAGCTAAAATAGTAGGGGAGAAAAGATGCCAGCTCCAATTCCCTCTATAGTCGGAACATGGGTAACGAGCTTCATCGCCTGGTTCCCTGTCGAGCCATGGCAGTTCATTCCCAGGTTTGCAGATACAAAATTCATCAAACCGGAGCCTGGGAGCGAAATTTGGACGGTATGGGAGGACGAATGGAAAGGGTTCAAATCAGATTCACAGAATACTGAAGAGTTAATGATTGCCAGCATAAAACATCCCCAGCCCGTTGCTGTCCTCGCCTGCTTTGTTTTCCGCGAGTCGAATTTTGATGTAAATATAAGTCGAAACTTCATCGATCATTT
>DASTCB010000154.1:0-2134 GCA_035711585.1 Sphingomicrobium sp. | reverse complement strand
TGCTGGTCTTCAACGACACGCGCGTCATTCCCGCCCAGCTCGAAGGGCGGCGCGGGGACGCCAAGGTCGGCGCCACCTTGCACAAGCGCGAAGGCCCGCGCGCGTGGCGCGCCTTCATCCGCAACGCCAAGCGCGTGCGCGATGGCGATGTCATCGAGTTCGGCCAGGACGTCAGGGCGAGCGCGGTCGAGCGTGACTCGGAAGGCGCCATCCTGCTTCACTTCCACGGGGAGGAACCGGTCGAGCTGCTGCTGGAGCGGGCCGGACAAATGCCGCTTCCGCCCTACATTGCCGGCAAGCGGCCGACCGACGAGGCCGACCGCGGCGATTACCAGACCATGTTCGCGCGGGAAGCGGGAGCGGTGGCCGCGCCCACCGCCGCGCTGCATTTCACCGACCGGCTGATCGCGGCGCTCGACGAGCGTGGGGTCGCGCGCGAGACTTTGACGCTGCACGTCGGCGCGGGCACTTTCCTGCCGGTCAAGGCCGACGACACCAAGGACCATCGCATGCATGCCGAATGGGGCCGGATCGACCCGGAAACGGCGGACCGGCTCAATTCGGCCAAGGCGGCGGGTGGGCGGCTGATCGCGGTCGGCACGACCTCGCTTCGATTGATCGAAAGCGCCGCCGATGACTCCGGCCGTGTCCACCCGTTCGAGGGCGACACCGCCATCTTCATCACCCCGGGCTACCGCTTCAGGGCGGTCGACGGGCTGATGACCAATTTCCATTTGCCCCGCTCGACCCTGTTCATGCTGGTCTCGGCGCTGATGGGCCTCGACGTTATGAAGTCGGCCTATGCCCATGCCATCGAGCGAGGCTATCGCTTCTACAGCTATGGTGACAGCTCGCTGCTGCTGCCGGCCTAGGCGGCCTTCGCGCCAGGCTTCGCCTCCGGAACGCCGCCCAGCCAGTGGCTGAGATCGCGGTCGATGACCTTGGACAGAAGGATCACCTCGTCCCGAAGACGATCGACGATCTGCTGCCGTACGGCGGGATCGAGCGGCTCGCGCTTGGCCGGCATCTTGTTCCAGTCGAGCAGCCTCTTTCGAAGCGCGAAAAAGGCCGTGAGCGCGCGGCTGTCGGTCGATCCGACCTTCTTTTCCCGCTGGTGGAATTTCGCGCCGGCAAGCGCGCTTCGCACCGGCTTGGGCGGCCGCTTCAGGAGGCGCTGGAGCCAGCCGATGCGGATCGTCTTGTTGACCCGCTGCGGCCTGAAATTGGTGCGCTTCCACGGCTCGATCCCCAGGAAGTCGCACATCGTGCGATAGCTGGCCTTCGGATCGCTGGCCAAATCGTCGAACAGCACGATGTGGCAGCGCTCGCGGCCGACCGCCTTGAGGAAGGCTTCAACCCTGCTCCCAAGCTTGCCAGCCTCGTCATAGCGCAGCCATCGCGGGTCGATCGCGCTCTTGGGGATCGACTTGCCCCGGGCCCGCTCGTCGATCTTGGCCCAGGCCTTCGGGAAGTCGCGGATGGTCTCGTCGCCGGTCACCAGCAGCCGCGCATGAAGCGAGGGCAGCATCGCAAGCGGGTCGCGGAGCGCAATGATGAATTTCGAGTCCGGCCACAGTTCGAGCACGGTTTTCATTCGCTCGGGCGCATAGAGATAAGTCACCGAGCCCTCGGCGCGGAGTTTCTCGTTCCCCTGGCACTCGCCAAAGAAGCGCTCCAGATACTCATGCTCGACGAACCTCTTCGACTCCGCCGGGCCGAGCGCTGCGAGGTCATGCTGGGTGAAGAAGTGCGGCTCCTTGACGACCGAGAAACAGACGTCCGGATGCTGCTGCAGGAAGCCGGCCAGCGTGGTCGTGCCGCACCGCGGGGCGCCGACGATGAAGGCGAAATTGGACACGCTCTTGGTCATGCAGTGCGGCCTAGGGGGCGATTGCGGCGGGAGTCAGGCCGCAAAATAGCTCCACAGCAGCCGCGCCGTCAGCCCGAGCGACAGGATGACCAGCAACGGCCGGATGATCTGGGCGCCGAACCTTATCGCCGTGTGGCTCCCTATCCAGCCGCCGAGCATCGCGCCCGCGGCCATGCACAGGCCGAGCATCCAGAACATCTTCCCGCCGATCGCGAAGATCAGCACCGACGCGACGTTACTTGTGAGGTTGAACAGCTTGGTAAG
>DASTCB010000153.1:0-4501 GCA_035711585.1 Sphingomicrobium sp. | reverse complement strand
TCCCCCTCCCCGTGCCGGGGAGGAACTGGTTTGATCAAATCCCTCCTCATCGCCAACCGCGGCGAGATTGCCTGCCGGATCATCCGCACGGCGCGTAAGATGGGGATCCGCACGGTCTCGGTTTATTCGGACGCCGATGCCAAGGCGTTGCACGTGCGGATGGCCGACGAGGCGGTGCATATCGGCCCGTCGCCGGCGCGCGAAAGCTATCTGGTCGGAGAGAAGATCATCGCCGCGGCCAAGGCGACCAAGACGCAGGCGATTCATCCGGGCTACGGGTTTCTGAGCGAGAATGCCGACTTTGCGCAGGCAGTGATCGACGCCGGGCTGATCTGGGTCGGGCCCAAGCCGGACAGCATCCGCGCCATGGGCCTCAAGGACGCGGCCAAGAAGCTGATGGCCGACGCCGGAGTGCCGGTGACGCCCGGCTATCTCGGCGAGGATCAGGACCCGAAGCGCCTGCAGAAGGAGGCCGACGCGATCGGCTATCCGGTGCTGATCAAGGCAGTCGCCGGCGGCGGCGGCAAGGGGATGCGGCGGGTTGATGCGGCCAAGGACTTCCAGGACGCGCTTGAAAGCTGCAAGCGCGAGGCGGCGTCGAGCTTCGGCGACGACCGCGTGCTGATCGAGAAATATATCCTCTCGCCGCGCCACATCGAGGTGCAGGTGTTCGGCGACAGCCACGGCAATGTCGTCCACCTGTTCGAGCGCGACTGCTCGCTGCAGCGGCGCCACCAGAAGGTGATCGAGGAAGCCCCCGCGCCCGGCATGGACGAGGCGACGCGCGAAGCGGTCTGCTCGGCCGCGGTGCGTGCAGCGAAAGCGGTCAACTATGAAGGCGCGGGGACGATCGAGTTCATCGCCGATGCGTCGGAAGGCCTGAAGTCCGACCGAATCTGGTTCATGGAAATGAACACGCGGCTGCAGGTCGAGCATCCGGTGACCGAGGAGATCACCGGCCAGGACCTGGTCGAATGGCAGCTGCGCGTGGCGAGCGGCGAAAAGCTGCCGAAGAAGCAGGACGAGCTGTCGATCAACGGCTGGGCAATCGAAGCGCGGCTCTACGCAGAGGACCCGGCGAAGGGCTTCCTGCCGAGCGTTGGGCGGCTTGAGCAATGCCATTTTCCGGAAGAGCATGTGCGGATCGAGACCGGATTCGAGCAGGGCTCAATGGTCTCGCCATTTTATGATCCGACGATCGCGAAGATCGTGGTTCACCACGAAACGCGGGAAAATGCTGTCGCGTGGTTGGCCGATCGAATCGAGGGGGTCGCCATTTGGCCAGTTAAGTCGAACGCCGGCTTCCTTCACCGCGCTCTAACTCACCCGGCATTTCTGGCGGGAAATGTAACCACCTCGTTTCTGGTCGACCATGCGGACGACCTTGAGGTTGCGAGTGAACCAACGCCCTCGATGCTGCGCCAGGCCGCAAGGCAGTTGGTCGTCCAATATGAAGACGAGCGGACGCCTGGCCTGAACGGGTTCCGGCTCAATGCCCCACCTGCCAACACCGTGCGGTTGCGCTTTGGTGATCAGCATTATGAGGCGATCCCGCCGGACGAGTTCGAGCCTGACGTCTATTCATCAAACGCCGCACCAGACATCGCCCTGGTGACCGAGGAGGGACAGACATTTGGCGTCTCGCTTGATACGCAACGCGGCAGCGTCGGGGCTGCGGCAGCCGACGGCGCCATCCTAGCACCCATGCCGGGGAAGGTGACCAGCGTCGAGGTTTCGAAGGGCGGAAAGGTTGCCAAGGGGCAACGCTTGCTGACGCTGGAAGCCATGAAAATGGAGCATGGGCTGGTTGCGCCGTTCGACGGGGTAGTGGCGGAATTGAACGCCAAGGCCGGCGCGCAGGTGCAGGTCGATGCGGTGCTGGCGGTGATTGAACCTGACAGTTCCCCGGCGTAGGCCGGGGCCCAGTCATCGCAAGCGAAGCGCAGCGATTTACTTTTTTTGGCCCTTCGGGCGTCTGGGCCCCTGCCTTCGCAGGGGAACAAGGAGGTAGAATGAAAATCGACGGAACAGCAGCAGTCGTCACCGGCGGTGCATCGGGTCTTGGCGAGGCGACCGCGCGGGCGCTGGCTGCCAAGGGTGCGAAGGTCGCCATCTTCGACCGCGACACCGACAAGGGCGAGAAGGTCGCGGCGGAGATTGGCGGCATCTTCTGCGAGGTCGACGTGACCAGCGACGAGAAGGTCGCCGCTGCCTTCGACAAGGCCCGGACGGCGCACGGCCAGGAGCGGATCCTGGTCAACTGCGCGGGTGTCGCCAACGCGGTGAAGACGGTCGGCAAGGACAAGGCGACGGGCGAATTGAAGCGCTACCCGATGAACCAGTTCGAGCTGGCGATCGGCATCAACCTGGTCGGCTCGTTCCGCTGCATCGCCTACTCGGCCTATGGCATGGTCTCGGCCGACCCGCTTGAGGACGGCGAGCGCGGGGTGATCATCAACACCGCCTCGGTCGCAGCGCAGGACGGCCAGATCGGCCAGGCAGCCTATTCGGCGTCCAAGGGCGGCGTGCTGGCGATGGCGCTGCCGATTGCCCGCGACCTGATGAACGACGGGGTGCGGGTCAACACCATCCTGCCGGGCGTGTTCAAGACGCCGATGGTGGCGATGATGCCGCCCAATGTGCAGGACGCGCTAGCCGCGCAGGTGCCCTTCCCGAAACGCCTCGGCCAGGCCGAGGAATATGGCCGGCTCGCGGTGTTCATCGTCGAGAACACCTATTTGAACGCGGAAAGCATTCGTCTCGACGGCGGGATCAGGATGGCGCCGCGTTGATCGACGACGAAAAGCAGCTCCTCGAAGTCCTCGTCGTCACCGCCCGCGCGGCGGGGGCGGAGATCTTGCGGCTGGTCCAGGCCGGCTTCGAGGTCGAGACGAAGGGCGACCAGTCCCCGGTCACCGTCTGCGACCGGGCGGCCGAGCAGATCATCCTGCGCGCACTGGCCGCGGCTGCTCCCGGCGTTCCGGTGATTGCCGAGGAAGAAGTCGCGGCCGGCCGAATCCCGGCGCATGACGACACCTATTTCCTGGTCGACCCGCTCGACGGCACCAAGGAGTTCGTCCGCGGAGGCGACGATTATACCGTCAACATCGGCCTGATCGTCGGCGGCCAGCCCCGGCTCGGCGTGGTCTATCAGCCGGCAACCGACAAGCTCTGGGGCGGGCTGGTCGGGGCCAATAATGATAGCATCGCGTTCGTCGAGGTCGGCGGCGAGCGCCGTTGCATCAACTGCCGCGAGCTTGGTGAGAAGCGCGACGCGGTGGCCTCCAAGTCGCATCTCAACCAAGCGACCATCGACTATCTGGAACAGGCCATCGGCGCCTGCGGCCATGTCTCGGTCGGCTCGTCCCTCAAATTCTGCATCGTCGCGGAGGGGAAGGCCGACATTTACCCGCGGCTCAGCCCTACCAGCGAATGGGACACGGCTGCGGGCCATGCCGTGCTGCTGGCGGCGGGAGGGCGGGTCGACGGGCTCGACGGCAAGCCGCTCGCCTACGGCAAGAAGGCCTTCCTCAACCATGGCTTCTGCGCCACTGCCGGCTGGGAGGCGCCTGCGATCGCGCCGTTCTTCGAACCGTTCGGCGGGGGCGGGGACCTGCCACAAGGCGTCTAATGCCCGCCCTTGCCCACGGCCGGCCAGTCTCCCGGTAATATCCGTCCTTCCCCGAGGATCACCCGGTTCAATTGCGTCACTTCGATGCGGAGCGTTTCGACACGCTTTCGCAGCTTCGCCGTTTCGACCGCGAATCCGCCGTCGCGCTCGAGGATGACGAGCAGCTTCTCCGCCTCGCCGAGCGCGATGATGAGGTCGGAATACCATTGGGCACGCTCAAGGGAGCGCGGGGTGAGGCGGCGCAGCATGAGGAGCCCGGCGCTAGCGCTCAGCGATTACCGTCACGTAGCGCCGATATCCATTTCGGAGGAAATTTGGGCTGACATTGCTCCACTTTCGACTCTAAAATCCTCCTGCTCGGTTCGTTTGGTCGCGAAAGTGGACGACTATGAATGCGAGCGCACATCCCAACCCCTCCCCCCTCGGCGACTATGCCGGGCCCCCGCCGATCCTGATTGCCGCCTCTTCGGAGCAAGCCCGGTCGCGGGCGACGGTGGCCGCCGAGGCTGCCGGCTATCGCGTTGCCGCAGTTGCGGTAGAGGAAGCCGTTGACCGCCTCAACATCCAGGGGGCGGCAAGCGCGCTGTGGGTGGAGGTTGACCGTGACGTTGGCGACCCGCTCGACCGGCTGCTGGAGCGGGTCGAGGCGGAGTCGGGCCGGGGCGGCTTCCCGGCCATCGTGTCCGCTCCGGCCGAGCTGATCGATCCGATCTGCGCCCGCCTGTCCGATCCGGAGGTCCAGCTGCTGTTCGACGCCACGCCCGCCGACCGCGCCGTCGCGCTGGCCCTGGCCACCGCGTGGAGCAGAATGAAGAACGACGGCCGGGCGCACGACATTTCCAAGGAGCCGAGTTCCGCACGGCTTCGGCA
>DASTCB010000152.1:0-6805 GCA_035711585.1 Sphingomicrobium sp. | reverse complement strand
GTGGATCGCGCTGTGGTTCGCCGGCGTGACCGCTTCGGCGCCGCTTCCGTCGGCATTGATGAGATGGACGACCTTCTTGCCATCCTTGACCAGGACAAATGCGATCTTGCGCCCGTCCGGAGACCAGACCGGGTCCTCATGATCCGCATCGTCGAAGGTGATCTGCTTCTCGGCGCCGCTGCCTAAATCGCGCGTGAACAGCTGCTCGCGACCCGCGACGATACGGATGAGAACGCTTTGCCTGCCATCGGGCGCCGGCACCAGGTCCAGGGCATAGGATGCCGTGACCTGCTCGGCACGGCCGACAGGACGCTCTTGCCCTGCCGTCGGGCCAGCCATCAAGAACAGGATCGCCGCCGCAATATGAGCTCTCATCTCGCCTCCACGTCCAGTTTGCGTGGAGCAAAGCGGCTCGGCTCGTATCCTCAACGCCTTTGTGGCGAAGTGGCGAAACTCTAGGCCGCGGCGGACAGGTTGGACTCATAAGCCCGGCCGACCGGCAGCTCCCTCCCGCAGTCGAGGATGACGATCCGCCGTCCGTTCAGGTGTACCGAGCGAATGCGTTCGCGGTTGACCAGGTACCGCCGGTGGATTCGGGCGAAGCCGCGATCGGCCAGCGACCGCTCGGCCTCCCGCATGGTCATACGCCGCATGTTCACCCGCCCGCCGACGTGCAGCTCCACATAATTGTCGGCCGCGGCAACCCAGTCGATCGAGGGAGCGAGCACCGAGAGATCGTCGGCCGCGAGGCCTTCATTCTCGGCTCGACTGCCGGCACGCGACCAAAGGACCAACAACAGGCTGATGCCGATGGCGGGCAAGCGCCGGAGGACAAGAAGCGCGATAGGCGACGGCATACTGCCCTCGAGCAGGTTAACGGCAACCTCCGCCGCAACCGACGCGACCGCCACGGCAGCGAAGAGCGCGGCGATCCGGCCGATGCTCAACCGCTGGCCTGTCTCGGACTTTGTCCACTCGAACAACGCCAGCCAGGGAAGCACGGCGACCGCTGACCAGACTAGGCTGCCAGGCCAGTTATCGATTCCGCTCGCGAGGCTCTCATATCCGGAGCAATAGAGCGCGCCGCCGATCCACACGGCCGCCGCGACCCCCAACAGCGGGCGCCCGCCGAGCGGCTTCGTGCGGGCATGTTCGAGCCAGGATAATCTTGCCATGCGGCTGGAAGGCTATCGCCGCCTGGGCAATGGCACAATTGTCTTGACTGGATGTCTTGGAAAACGACAGTCGAGCCCATGCCTATCGATGCCAAGCAACCCTATGACGACCAGAATATCTTCGCCAGGATCCTGCGCGGCGAAATTCCGAACAAGACGGTGATGGAGACCGAGCACAGCCTCGCCTTCCACGACATCAACCCGCTGGCGCCGATTCATGTGCTGGTGATTCCCAAGGGACCTTATGTCAGCTGGGACGATTTCACTGAAAAGGCATCGGACGCGGAGATCAGCGATTTCGTCCGGGCGGTCGGCGAGGTGGCGCGGATGACGGGGGCCGATGCGCAGGGTTTCCGGATCCTCGCCAACAGCGGGAAGCGAGCCGGCCAGGAGGTGCCCCACCTCCATGTCCATGTGTTCGGGGGCGCTCCGCTCGGCCCAATGTTGGCGAGATAGCCACAGGCTTGACGAATTGTAACCGAGGGATTGCGCGCACGGTGCAAGCCGTTAGGTTCCCGCGCCAATCAAATATTATCTTTTAGGGGAGTTCTGATGGCCACTGCTGCACCGACGGGAGGCCTGTTGGGCCGAGTCAAACCGCTCGACGCCATTCTCGCCACGGCAGAGAAGAAGTCCCTCAAACGAACCTTGGGCTGGTTACAGCTGACCCTTTTGGGAATTGGTTGCGTGATCGGCACCGGCATCTTCGTTCTCACCGCGGTTGGGGCGCAGAAGGCCGGTCCCGGCTTGATGCTCGCCTTCGCCATCGCGGGCGCCGTCTGCATCGTCGCGGCGCTGTGCTATGCGGAAATTGCCTCGATGATCCCGGTCGCCGGCAGCGCCTATACCTACAGCTATGCGACCATCGGAGAGTTCTTCGCCTGGACCGTTGGGTGGGCCTTGATCATGGAGTACGCGATCGCCGCCTCGGCGGTGTCGGTCGGATGGTCGGGCTATTTCTCCGGCACCATATTGAACGAATTCCTCGGGATAGAACTGCCGACTTGGCTCAGCGCGGGGCCCCTCGCGTTCGGCGGGGTCGATGGCGGCCTCATCAACTTGCCGGCGCTGCTCATCGCCTTGCTGGTGACGAGCTTGCTGGTAATTGGCACCAGCGAAAGCGCCAAGTTCAACGCGGTGCTGGTGGCGATCAAGGTGACCGCGCTGACCGCGTTCATCGTGCTGACCTTCTCCAGCGCGGAATTCGATGCGGACAAGTTCAATCCGTTCCTGCCTGCCGGCGTGTTCGGCGGTTTTGGCACGGGTCTTGGCGCAGTCGGCGCGGCGGCGACGATGTTCTTTGCCTATGTCGGATTCGACGCGGTTTCGACCGCTGCGGAGGAGACCAAGAACCCGCAGCGCAATGTGCCAATCGGCCTGGTCGGTTCTCTGTTGTTCTGCACGGTGTTCTATATCCTGGTCGCGGCAGGCGCGATCGGCACGCTGGGCGGCCAACCGATCATGGGAGCGGCCGGAATGCCGCTCGAGGCCGGCTCGCCCGAGCTCGCGCGCCAGTGCGCTATGCCCGAATATGCTGAAGCGCTGGTTTGCTCGAACGAGGCGCTGGCGCACGTGCTGCGAACGATCGGGTTCTCGGGCATCGGAAACTTGCTTGGAATCGCGGCGTTCCTGGCGCTGCCATCGGTTATCCTGGTGCTGATTTTTGGCCAGACGCGCATCTTCTTCGTGATGAGCCGCGACGGGCTGCTGCCCGAGGTGCTCAGCAAGGTGCACACGAAGTTCCGCACGCCGCATATCGTAACCATGATCACCGGCTGCGTGGTGGCAATCGCGGCGGCGTTCTTCCCCGTCGGGCAGCTAGCGGATATCTCCAACGCCGGCACGCTCTATGCGTTCACGATGGTGGCCGTGGCCGTGCTGATGCTCCGCCGGACCGATCCGGGCCGGACGCGCAGCTTTCGCGTTCCGGCGGTATGGCTGATCGCCCCGCTGACGATTGGCGGCTGCATATTCCTGTTCTTGAACCTGCCGACCGCGGCGATGCTGTTCCTGCCCGGATGGACCGTGCTCGGCTTGGTGGTCTATTTCGTCTACAGCCGCTCACGCAGCCATCTCGGTCGCGGCATCATCGAAGTGCCCGAACTGGCCCCCGAGGCTCCCGGGACGGCGGTCCCGCCCATGCCTGGCGCGCCCGCTCCCGGCAGTCCCGAAGCACGCAGCTAAGGGGCGGCATCAATTGGCGTAATTGAGGGGCGGGTCCGGCGACGGGCCCGCCCTTTCTCTATTGGACCGCGAGGCGTACCTTGCGGCATGACCCGCCCGCCCTTCGCACTGGAAGGAATCGACCACGTCGTGCTGCTGGTGCGCGATATGAGTGAATCCCAACGCTTCTACGAGCAGGTGCTCGGCTGCACCGTAGACCGGGCGCTCCCTCAATATGGCATGCTGCAGCTGCGCGCCGGAGCCTCGCTGATCGACCTGGTCGACATCGGCTCAAGGGAAGGCGAATGGGCCCGTCCCGAAACCGAGGGTGGCCGCAACATGGACCATGTCTGCATTGCGACCGGACCATGCGACGAACAGGCGATGCGCGCGCACCTCGCGCGCCACGGCGTGACCATCGTCGAGGAAGGCATCCGCTACGGCGCCAAGGGCGACGGCATGTCCTTTTATATTTGCGATCCCTCGGGCAACCAGATCGAGCTCAAGGGCCCGATCGCCGACTAAACGTCCTCCCTGTCGCGAAGCGATGGGGAGGGGGACCGCCGAGCGCCTGCTCGGTGGTGGAGGGGCCATTCAATGCCGCTTTCGCCCCTCCACCATGCTGCGCATGGTCCCCCTCCCCATTTTCGCTTCGCGAAAACAGGGAGGATGTTAGAGAAGCAGTCCCCCTGCCAGCGCCTTCAGATCCTCCTCGGGGCGAGCGCCATAATGCTGGATCACCTCGGCGGCGGCGATCGCGCCCAGCCTGAGCGAATCCTTCAGCCCCTTGCCGCGAGCCTGACCGGCGAGGAAGCCGGCGGCGAACAGGTCACCGGCGCCGGTCGTATCGACCAGCCGCTCGATCGGTTCTGCCGGTACATCGGCCCGCTCGCCATTCGAGATGGCGGTCGCGCCGTTCTCCGATCGGGTAACGACCAGGGTTGGCACCGACTTGGCCAGATAGGCGACCGCCTCCTCGATGTCGTTGACCATGGCCATGGAAGCCGCCTCCGCTTCATTGGCGAAGAGGATGTCGATCTTGCCGTTGCGAAGCAGCTGCCAGAAGCCTTCGCGGTGACGATCGACGCAGAAGGTGTCGGACAGGGTGAAGGCGACCTTGCGGCCGGCGGCATGGGCCGCCTCGATCGCTGCAGCCATCGCCGCGCGGGGCGCCGGCGGGTCCCACAAATAGCCTTCCAAATAGACGATCCCGCTGTCGGCGACCGCGGCCAGGTCCATGCTCGACCGTTCGAGGCGCTGGGCGGCGCCGAGGAAGGTGTTCATCGTCCGCTGCGCGTCGGGCGTGACCAGAATCAGCGAGCGGGCGGTCGCACCCACGTCGCTACGGGCTGCGACCAGGAAGTCGATCCCCTGGGCCTCGATGTCATGCTGGTAGATGCTGCCAAGCTGATCGTCGGCGACCTGGCCGACGAAGGCCGCCTTTAGCCCAAGCGCGGCAAGGCCAGCGGCGGTGTTGCCGGCAGACCCCCCGCTGATCTCGCGCCCCGGGCCCATCGCTTCATAGAGGCGGACGGCTTCCACCTCGTCGATCAGCCGCATCGATCCCTTGTGGAGGTTCTGCCGGCTGAGGAAGGCGTCGTCGGCGTCGGCGATGACATCGACGATGGCGTTGCCGATGCACAGCACATCGTAGCGGGGCTGGGTCATGAAAATCCTTTGGGGAAATGAGCTTGCGGCGCGCCTAGCGGCGGCGAGCCGCCGCGGCAAGCTTGCCAGCCGAATGGCGTCCGGCCACAAGCGGCGCATGCGCATATTGATCGCCGCCGCCTTGCTTTTTGTCGCTGCCTGCGCCCCAAGACCCGCCGTCACGCCGACGCCCGAGCCTGCGGCCGCTGAACCGGCCCCGGCGGCGACCGATGGGCACGATCATCGGACGCTCAACGGGATGACGGCAGGTGAGCTGATCGAGCATTTCGGCAAGCCGCGCCTGCAGGTACGCGAGGGCGAGGGGACCAAGATCCAGTTCGCCGGCCCCAATTGCATGCTCGATTTCTATCTCTACCCCGGCCAGGGCGGAGTGCCGCGGGTCAGCCATATCGACGCCCGCAACTTGCAGGGCGCCGACGTCAACGCCCAGAGCTGCGTTTACGCGATCGAGAGCGCTAGAGGCGTTCGATAGCCCATTTCGCCGCATCGGCGACGACCGGGTCCTGGCTGGCAATATGCCGCTCGACCGCGGGGCGAAGTGCAGGATCACCGCTGTTGCCCGCGGCGATCAGGCAATTGCGGATCATCCGGTTGACCCCGATCCGCTTGATGGGCGAGCCGGAGAACAGCTCGCGGAACGACGCATCGTCGAGCGCCAGCAGGTCGGCCAGTGCGGGCGCGACGAGTTCGGGCCGAGGTGCGAACGCCTTGTTCGCCTGGGCAGCCGAGGCGAAGCGGTTCCACGGGCAGACCGCCAGGCAGTCGTCGCAGCCATAGATCCGGTTGCCCATCGCTTCGCGGAACTCGTGCGGGATCGGCCCGGCGTGCTCGATGGTGAGGTAGGAGATGCACCGCCGCGCATCGACCAGATTGGGTGCGACGATCGCACCCGTCGGGCAGGCGTCGATGCAGCGGGTGCAGCTTCCGCAATGCGGTTCCGCTGGTGGATCGGTCTCCAGCTCCAGCGTGGTGTAGATGATTCCGAGGAACAGCCAGCTGCCATGCTCGCGATTGAGCAAATTGCTGTGCTTGCCCTGCCAGCCGATGCCGGCGGCGGCGGACAGCGGCTTTTCCATCACCGGCGCGGTATCGACGAACACCTTGAGCTGGCAGCGCTCCCCTGAGCTTGTCGAACGGGCGCATTCCTCGGCCAGCCAGCGGCCCATCGCCTTCAGCGCCTTCTTGACCGTCTTGTGATAGTCGGTGCCCTGGGCATAGACCGAAATCCGGCCCCGGGCCTTGGCCTCGGCCAAGGCCAGCGGGTCGTGCGGCGGTGCGTAACTCATCGCCAGGGCGATCACCGATCTGGCATCCGGCCAAAGGCCCTGCGGGCTGGCGCGCTGCACGGCGCGATCCTCCATCCAGCCCATTTCGCCATGATGACCAGCAGCGATCCACTCTCTGAGGCGCTCGCCGGCCTCGGGCACGGCATCGGCGCGAGCAATTCCCCAGGCGCAAAAGCCTAGCTCCCTCGCTTTGTCGAATATCCGTGCCTTTAGGCTTGTCATGACCGGGCGACCCTTTACCCATTGAGGCCATGGGGGAAAGAGCGATTGCCGCCGAGGCGCGGGACCTCGTCAAGGATTTCGACGGCAAGCGCGCGGTCGACGGCGTCAGCCTGACCGTGCCGGAGGGTAGCATCACCGGCATCCTCGGCCCCAACGGCGCCGGCAAGACCACCACCATCCGGATGTTGATGGGCATCCTTCAGCCGTCAGCGGGATCAGCCCGGATCGACGGGCTGGACTGCTTCATCAACCGGGTTGAGGTCAAGCGCCGGGTCGGCTATCTCCCCGATG
>DASTCB010000151.1:0-41584 GCA_035711585.1 Sphingomicrobium sp. | reverse complement strand
GGGATCGGGGCGAGCGTGGCCTCGTCCCCGTCGCCGCGGCTGACCAGCCCGCGATACCAGAGCGGGCCCTGCGGATGGTTGATGATTGCAGTTGGAGACTCGTCCTGGGCCTTGAGCGCTGCCGCCACTTGCCGATTGATTTCCTCGATCGGAAGGCCTGCGTAGGCTGCGCTGATCCCGCCATGGACGAACAAGCTATCGCCCAGCTTGAGGATGGCCGGGTTGGAAGCGGCCCATTTGCCAAGCTCGCCGTTGGCGCCCCACGCCGCTTGCAACTCCAGCCGGCCGAGCGGCATGGTCTTGAGCCACTCGGTCTTGATCGCCTCGGCCGTCATTTGCGGCGACTGGGCTCGGTAGGCCGCCTCGATCGCCGCCTTGTTCAGATCGTAGATGCGCTCGCGCCGGGCCTTGCTGTCCCTGGTCGCAAAGGCGGCGAATTCTCCCGGGTGAATATAACGCAGGTCGCCGGTCATCATCATCGCTTCGTGATTGCCGACCAGCGCGATGACTCGCCCGCCTTTCTTGGAGGCCTCGCGCTGCAGCTTCATCAGGTGCCGGATGATCTTGAGGCTGTCGGGACCGCGGTCGACGACGTCTCCCAGCTGGACCAG
This sequence comes from Sphingomicrobium sp., assembly GCA_035711585.1. Taxonomy (GTDB): domain Bacteria; phylum Pseudomonadota; class Alphaproteobacteria; order Sphingomonadales; family Sphingomonadaceae; genus Sphingomicrobium. The sequence goes on along the minus strand of DASTCB010000151.1, from coordinate 40,973 downwards.
CGTGGTGTTGCCGCCGACCCAGCGACCCTTGCCGTCAATCAGCCCGGCGGCTTTCGCGATGGCCAGCCAGGCGTCATGGTCGCCATGGAGATCGCCAACCGCAACGATGCGCCCGGGCGCCTGCTGCGGGCGTGCGCCAGCCGGAAGCATCAGGGCCGCAACGGCAAGCAAAAGCCAGATCCAAAGCCTAGACACGGCACCCCCCTGGCAATTCTTCCCGACAGGGCACCCGCAGGAAGGCTTTGTCAAGGCAACGCGACAGCCGTGCCGAGCGTTTCAGGGGCCGGAGGAGTGGCAATCATGCGTAACGCTCTCTTGCTCGCGTTTCCCCTTGCCTTGCTGGGCGCGCAGGCTGCAACGCCGCAAGCGCCGACCGCCGTCAATGTCCAGCTGTCCAACTACAAATTCACGCCCAGGACCATCGTTCTCGACCATGGCCGGCCATATGTGCTCAGGCTCCACAATGCGTCCGGTGGAGGCCACGATTTCACGGCACCTGCTTTCTTCGCCGCTTCGCGCGTCGCGCCCGAAGATCGTCGACTGGTCGCGGAAGGCGAGGTTGAGGTGCGTCCCGGCACGACCCATGAGATTCACCTGACCGCGCCCGCCGCCCCGGGACGCTACAAGGTCAAATGCACTCACACCTTCCACAAATTCTTCGGCATGAGCGGGACGATCGTCGTCCGCTAACGGCTTGACTTTCCTCAGACGATCAGTAGGGAGCGCCTCGCTTCCTTCGGGAAGCACTCGTCCGAGACAGTCGCTGCCCCCGATCAAGTCAGGGGCTTAATTTGCGGCCTAGACGGGGATCAGGAATTCAAGGACGGGTCGCCACGCGTCCCGGTCGTGCGCTGGCTTACAGCGCCTCTCGATCCATCCCCCGGACATCTCGGAGCCCGTGGTTTTTCCGCGGCTCCCACCCTGCGTCGGATGGTCCGGCATGGGGAATGACTAGGAGTATGGCATGGATCGTTCGCAAAAAGCCGATCTGGTTGCCGAGCTGAAGAACGTCTTCAACGAGACCAGCGTGGTGGTGATCACCCGCAATCTCGGCCTGTCGGTCGCCCAATCGACCGACCTGCGCCTGAAGATGCGCGATGCCGGTGCCCAGTTCAAAGTTGCGAAGAACCGGCTTGCCAAGATCGCGCTCGAGGGCACCAGGTACGGATCGATCGGCGACATGCTGACCGGCCCGACCGCCTTGGCCACCTCGGTCGATCCCGTCGCGGCTGCCAAGGTCGCGGTGGAGTTCGCCAAGACCAACGATCGTCTCGAGATCGTCGGTGGCGCGATGGGCGATACGCTGCTCGATTTGAACGGGATCAAGGCGCTCGCCGCCCTCCCGTCGCTCGATCAGCTGCGCGGCACTCTCGTGGGCCTCATCCAGGCGCCCGCGACCAAGATCGCCCGCATCGCCAAGGAGCCGGGTGGCCAGCTGGCGCGCGTTCTCGCCGCCAAGGCCGCAGCTTAAGTTTTTCAACAACAACGCACGACATTCGGGCCAACTGGCCCATTAGGAGATTGAAATGGCTGACCTGAACAAGATCGTCGACGACCTGTCGGCACTGACCGTCCTCGAAGCTGCCGAGCTCGCCAAGCTGCTCGAAGAGAAGTGGGGCGTTTCGGCCGCCGCCGCCGTCGCCGTCGCCGGCCCGGCCGCCGGTGCCGCCGCCGCTGGCCCGGCCGCCGAAGAGCAGACCGAGTTCGACGTGATCCTCACCGGCGACGGTGGCAAGAAGATCAACGTCATCAAGGAAGTCCGCGCCATCACCGGACTGGGCCTCGGCGAAGCCAAGGCGCTCGTCGAAGGCGCTCCGAAGGCCGTGAAGGAAGGCGTCAACAAGGACGAGGCCGAGAAGATCAAGAAGCAGATCGAGGAAGCCGGCGGCACCGTCGAGCTCAAGTAACTTCGGCTTGCAGAAGTTATCCCGGCGAAGGCCGGGATCCAGATCTGGCTTCGGCTCTTCGCCGAACCAACAGAAAGGGCGGCTCCGCTGGGGCCGCCCTTTTTGCTTCCCGGAACTTCCGCCGCCTGGCGATGGTTTCACCTCCGTCACGGAGGGAGTGCTCAAATGGGCCGCAACGTCACCCTAAGTCTCGGCGCGCTGATCCTCATCATTATCGTCGTCGCAATCGTCTTCTAGTCGAAGATCGACAGGTCGAGCTCCTCGCTCGGCCCGGACCAGACGACATTGGCCTGTGGTCGCGCAGGTTGTCACCGGTTGAGCCGCGGCTGCCGGCCCTCGGGCCCGCCCCAGTTCAAGCGAGCCGGAAGAAATCGCAGTTTCCCTGCGTTTTCCCAATCGATGCATCGCCGAGTTGAGGAACCCGCCGAGGGCAAAAGCATTGTTCAAGTCAAGCAAGGATTTGAAAAATGTATGCGTATTTGAAGAAGTCCGGGCGGGGGCTCGCGGCAGCGGCGGCGATCGCCCTGATGCTTTCGGCTGCCCCCGCCACCGCCAAATATGAGACGCCCGAAGCCAAGGCCGAGGCCAGCGAGGCGGCGATGATGGCCCGCTTCGAGATGGAGGAGGTATTTGGGCCCAAGCAGCTCAAACCCGGTCAATATGTCTGGCGCAAGGGCAGCTTTTCGGGCGACCCTCTGGTGGTGATCGGCCTGTCCGACCAACTCGCCTATCTCTATCGAGGCGAGGATCTGGTCGCGGTCGCCGCGATCTCGACAGGCACGGAAGATCACCCCACGCCCAAGGGGATTTTCGAGGTGCGGCTGAAGAAGCCGATGCACCGCAGCATCAAATATGACAATGCGCCGATGCCGTTCATGCAGATGTTCGACCAGTACGGCACAGCCCTGCATGCCGGTCACAACCCGGGCTATCCGGCCAGTCACGGCTGCGTGCGATTGCCGTCCGAATTTGCGAAACGGCTCTATGCGGTCACCGATCTCGGCGCGACGGTCATGATCGGGGCTTGAACGGCGCCCGAAAAGGCGTATATCGGCCCAATCCAACAAATATCGGCTCCGCCGCACGGACTCGTGCGCCCGGAGCTTTTCCTGTCCTCACCGGGACACGGACCGATCCGCGCAGCGGTCCGAACGTATGGTGAGGATGAAACAGGAGCCGCGCCGGACTTCATGATGGGCCCGCGTGCCTCGACGCGCGCCCGGAGCGCAGGGAATAAGATGGCGACCAAGCAAAAAGACGTGCCGACCATGGCCCGCAACCAATATTCGCGCCGGATCCGCAAGATCTTCGGAAACATCCACGAAATCAGCGAGATGCCGAACCTCATCGAGGTTCAGCGCGAAAGCTACGAACAGTTCCTCCGTTCCGATCCCTCGATCGGCTACGTCTCTGGTCTCGAAAAGACCCTCCGGTCGGTCTTCCCCATCCAGGACTTCGCCGGCACCGCGCACCTCGACTTCGACCGTTACGAGCTCGAGGATCCCAAGTACGACACGGACGAGTGCCGCCAGCGCGGGCTGACCTACGCCGCCCCGATGCGCGTCACCCTGCGCCTGACGACCTTCGAAATCGATCCCGACACCGAGGCCAAGTCGGTCATCGATATCAAGGAGCAGGACGTCTACATGGGCGACATGCCGCTCATGACCGAGAACGGCACCTTCATCATCAACGGCACGGAGCGCGTCATCGTGTCGCAGATGCACCGCTCGCCGGGCGTGCTGTTCGACCATGACCGAGGCAAGACCCACGCCTCGGGCAAATATCTGTTCGCCGCCCGCGTCATTCCTTATCGCGGCAGCTGGCTCGACTTCGAGTTCGACGCCAAGGACATCGTCAACGTCCGGATCGACCGCAAGCGCAAGCTGCCGGTCACCGCGCTGCTGCACGCGCTCGGCCTGACCAGCGAGGAGATCCTCAACACCTTCTACAGTCGCCTGACCTATGTCCGCGGCAAGAACGGCTGGCAGATCCCCTATGTCGCCGAAGGCTGGCGCGGCCTGAAGCCGAACCATGACGTGGTCGATGCTGACTCGGGCGAGGTCATCTTCAAGGCCCATGAGAAGATCACCCCGCGCAAGGCGAACACCGCCGGCAAGGACGGGCTGAAGAACGTCATCATCCCGACCGAGGAAATTTTCGGCCGCTTCTCGGCCTATGACCTGATCAACGAAAAGAGCGGCGAGATCTACATCGAGGCCGGCGAGGAAGTGACTCCGGAAAATCTCGAGAAGCTCGACAAGGCCGGGGTCGACCGGCTCGAGCTGCTCGACATCGACTATGTCAACACCGGCCCCTGGATCCGCAACACGCTGAAGGCCGACAAGTCGGAAGACGGCGACAGCGCGCTGGCCGACATCTACCGGGTCATGCGCCCCGGCGAGCCGCCGACCCGCGAGACCGCGGATGCGCTGTTCTATGGCCTGTTCTTCGATCCCGAGCGCTACGACCTGTCGGCCGTCGGCCGCGTCAAGCTCAACATGCGGCTCGGTCTCGATGCCGAGGACACGGTCACCACGCTCCGCCGCGAGGACATCGTCGCGGTCGTCCAGGAGCTGGTGAACCTCAAGGACGGCAAGGGGGAGATTGACGATATCGACAACCTCGCCAACCGCCGCGTGCGCTCCGTCGGCGAGCTGCTGGAGAACCAGTATCGCGTCGGCCTGCTGCGCATGGAGCGTGCGGTCAAGGAGCGCATGAGCTCGGTCGACGTGTCGACCGTCATGCCCAACGACCTGATCAACGCCAAGCCGGCAGTGGCCGCGGTGCGTGAGTTCTTCGGCTCGTCGCAGCTGTCGCAGTTCATGGACCAGACCAACCCGCTGTCGGAAGTCACCCACAAACGCCGCGTCTCGGCGCTCGGGCCGGGCGGCCTGACCCGCGAGCGGGCCGGGTTCGAGGTTCGCGACGTCCACCCGACCCACTATGGCCGCATCTGCCCGATCGAGACTCCGGAAGGCCCGAACATCGGCCTGATCAACTCGCTCGCCAGCTTCAGCCGGGTCAACAAGTACGGCTTCATCGAGACTCCGTATCGCAAGGTCGTCGACGGCAAGGTCACCAACGAGGTCATCTATCTGTCGGCCATGGAAGAGGCGAAGCACACCATCGCCCAGGCCAATGCCGAGCTGGACGCCAAGGCCGGTTTCCAGGAGGAAATCGTCTCGAGCCGTCGCAACGGCGACTTCCTGATGGCTCCGCGCGACACCATCACCCTGATGGACGTCAGCCCCAAGCAGCTGGTGTCGGTCGCAGCCTCGCTCATCCCCTTCCTGGAGAATGACGACGCCAACCGCGCCCTGATGGGCTCGAACATGCAGCGCCAGGCGGTGCCGCTGATCCAGGCCGATGCGCCGCTGGTCGGCACCGGCATGGAGGAGACGGTCGCGCGCGATTCCGGCGCGGCCATCGCCGCCCGCCGCTCGGGCGTGGTCGACCAGGTCGACGCGACCCGCATCGTCGTCCGCGTCACCGGCGAATTGAGGGCCGGTGAATCGGGCGTCGACATCTACACGCTGATGAAGTTCCAGCGATCGAACCAGAACACCTGCATCAACCAGCGCCCGCTGGTGAAGGTCGGTGACACGGTCGAGGCCGGCGAGATCATCGCCGACGGCCCGTCAACCCAGTTCGGCGAGCTGGCGCTGGGCCGAAACGTGCTCGTCGCGTTCATGCCCTGGAACGGCTACAACTATGAGGATTCGATCCTCATCAGCGAGCGCATCGTCAAGGACGACGTCTTCACCTCGATCCACATCGAGGAATTCGAGGTGATGGCCCGCGACACCAAGCTTGGGCCGGAAGACATCACGCGCGACATTCCGAACGTCGGCGAGGAAGCGCTGCGCAACCTCGACGAGGCGGGCATCGTGTACATCGGCGCGGAAGTCGAGCCGGGCGACATCCTGGTCGGCAAGATCACGCCGAAGGGCGAGAGCCCGATGACCCCGGAAGAGAAGCTGCTGCGCGCCATCTTCGGCGAGAAGGCTTCGGACGTCCGCGACACGTCGCTGCGGCTGCCGCCGGGAGTATCGGGCACGATCGTCGAGGTGCGGGTGTTCAACCGCCACGGCATCGATATCGACGACCGCACCCGCGCCATCCAGAGCGAGGAGAAGGAGCGGCTGAAGAAGGACGCCGACGACGAGAAGGCGATCCTCAACCGCGCCACCTTCGCCCGCTTGTCGGAGATGTTGCTGAAGCAGGTCGCAACCGCGGCGCCGAAGAGCATCAAGAAGGGCTCGACCATCGATCAGGCCGCGCTGGATGCGACCGAGAAGCACGAATGGTGGAAGATCGCCGTCAAGGACGACAAGCGCCAGGCGGACCTCGAAGCGCTGAAGGCGCAGTATGACGAGAGCATCGCGGTCATCAACCGCAAGTTCGAGGATCGTGTCCAGAAGGTCGAGGCGGGCGACGAGCTTGCGCCGGGCGTGCTCAAGATGGTCAAGGTGTTCGTCGCGGTGAAGCGCAAGCTTCAGCCGGGCGACAAGATGGCCGGCCGCCACGGCAACAAGGGCGTCATCAGCCGGATCCTGCCGCAGGAAGACATGCCTTTCCTGGAAGATGGGACCCCGGTCGACATCGTCCTGAACCCGCTGGGCGTGCCGAGTCGCATGAACGTCGGCCAGATCTTCGAGACCCACCTTGGCTGGGCCGCTCGCGGCCTCGGCAAGCAGGTCCAGGAGATGCTGGAAGGCATCCATGCGCGCGGCGCCGAATTCAGCGGCAAGGACGCCAAGGATGTCCGGAACAAGCTGAAGGACATCTACGGCGACGCCTATGCCAAGGACATCGATGCCCGCAACGACGAGCAGCTGATGGACCTGGCGCAGAACCTGGTCGGCGGCATTCCGATGGGCACTCCGGTGTTCGACGGCGCCCGCGAGCCGGACGTATCGTCGATGCTCGAGAAGGCCGGGCTCGACAAGTCGGGCCAGGTGACCCTGTTCGACGGCCGCACCGGCGATGCCTTCGACCGCAAGGTGACCGTGGGCTACATCTACATGTTGAAGCTCCACCACCTGGTCGACGACAAGATCCACGCGCGCTCGATCGGCCCGTACAGCCTGGTCACCCAGCAGCCGCTGGGCGGGAAGGCCCAGTTCGGCGGCCAGCGCTTCGGCGAAATGGAGGTGTGGGCGCTCCAGGCCTATGGCGCCGCCTACACGCTGCAGGAAATGCTGACCGTGAAGTCGGACGACGTGATCGGCCGCACCAAGGTCTACGAAGCGATCGTCAAGGGCGACGACACGTTCGAAGCCGGCATCCCGGAAAGCTTCAACGTGCTGGTCAAGGAAATGCGCTCGCTCGGCCTCAACGTCGAATTGAATTCGATCGGCGAGGACGAGGACGAGGAACCGACCGCCATCGCCGCCGAATAACTGATTCCCTCAGCCCCTCCCCTGAGCGGGAGGGGATTGGAGATTTGAAATATGAACGAGCTGACCAACTTCGCGAACCCGGTGGCCAAGCCGGAAATCTTCGACCAGATCAAGATCGGCATCGCGTCGCCCGACAAGATCCGTTCCTGGTCGTTCGGCGAGATCAAGAAGCCCGAGACGATCAACTACCGCACGTTCAAGCCCGAGCGTGACGGCCTGTTCTGCGCGCGCATCTTCGGTCCGATCAAGGACTATGAGTGCCTGTGCGGCAAGTACAAGCGGATGAAGTACAAGGGCATCGTCTGCGAGAAGTGCGGCGTCGAGGTGACCGTTTCGAAGGTCCGCCGCGAGCGGATGGGCCATATCGAGCTGGCCGCCCCTGTGGCGCACATCTGGTTCCTGAAGTCGCTGCCCAGCCGCATCGGCCTGCTGCTCGACATGCAGCTCAAGCAGCTCGAGCGCATCCTCTATTTCGAGAGCTATGTGGTGATCGAGCCGGGCCTGACCGCGCTTGAGAAGTACCAGCTTCTCTCGGAAGACGAGCTGCTCTCCGCGCAGGACGAATATGGCGAGGACGCTTTCTCCGCCGGGATCGGCGCCGAGGCCGTCAAGACGATGCTGATGGACCTAGACCTGGTCGGCGAGCGCGAGGAGCTTCTGAAGGAACTGGCCGAGACCAAGTCGGAGCTGAAGCCCAAGAAGATCATCAAGCGCCTCAAGGTCGTCGAAAGCTTCATTGACTCCGGCAACCGGCCGGAGTGGATGATCCTCGAGGTCGTCCCGGTAATCCCGCCCGAGCTTCGCCCGCTGGTTCCGCTGGACGGCGGCCGCTTCGCGACGTCAGACCTCAATGATCTCTATCGCCGCGTCATCAACCGCAACAACCGCCTCAAGCGGCTGATGGAGCTGCGCGCTCCGGACATCATCGTCCGCAACGAAAAGCGCATGCTTCAGGAAGCGGTCGACGCGCTGTTCGACAACGGCCGCCGCGGCCGCACCATCACCGGCGCCAACAAACGTCCGCTGAAGTCCTTGAGCGACATGCTGAAGGGCAAGCAGGGCCGCTTCCGCCAGAACCTGCTCGGCAAGCGCGTCGACTATTCGGGCCGCTCGGTCATCGTCACCGGTCCGGAGCTGAAGCTCCACCAGTGCGGCCTGCCGAAGAAGATGGCGCTCGAGCTGTTCAAGCCGTTCATCTACTCGCGCCTCGACGCCAAGGGTCTGTCGATGACCCTCAAGCAGGCGAAGAAGTGGGTCGAAAAGGAGCGCAAGGAGGTCTGGGACATCCTCGATGAGGTGATCCGCGAGCATCCGGTTCTGCTGAACCGCGCTCCGACGCTCCACCGCCTCGGCATCCAGGCGTTCGAGCCGGTGCTGATCGAGGGCAAGGCGATCCAGCTTCACCCGCTGGTGTGCGCCGCGTTCAACGCCGACTTCGACGGCGACCAGATGGCCGTGCACGTCCCGCTGAGCCTCGAGGCCCAGCTGGAAGCGCGCGTCCTGATGATGTCGACCAACAACATCCTGTCGCCCGCCAACGGCAAGCCGATCATCGTCCCGTCGCAGGACATGGTCCTCGGCCTCTACTATCTGTCGATGCTGAAGGAAGGCGAGCCCGGCGAGGGCATGCTGCTGAGCGACATGGCCGAGGTTCACCAGGCGCTGGCCGCCGGTGCGGTCACGCTGCACACCAGGATCGTCAGCCGGGTCCCGCAGACGGACGAGGACGGCAACGAGTTCATGAAGCGCTTCGAGACGACTCCGGGCCGGATGCTGCTCGGCGAGACCCTCCCGAAGAGCCACAAGGTGCCGTTCGAGACCGTCAACCGCCTCCTTACCAAGAAGGAGATCGGCGACGTCATCGACACCGTCTATCGCCACACCGGCCAGAAGGAGACGGTGCTGTTCGCCGACGGCATTATGGGCCTCGGCTTCCGCCACGCGTTCCGCGCCGGAATTTCGTTCGGCAAGGACGACATGGTCATCCCAGGCTCGAAGGAAGGGCTGGTCGACGAGACCCGCACACTCGTGAAGGACTATGAGCAGCAGTACCAGGACGGCCTGATCACCCAGCAGGAAAAGTACAACAAGGTGATCGACGCCTGGTCGCGCTGCGGCGACCGCGTCGCAAGCGAGATGATGAAGGAAATCTCGTCCGTGAAGAAGGGCGACGACGGCCGCGAGCTCCCGATCAACTCGATCTACATGATGGCCCACTCCGGTGCCCGTGGATCGCAGGCCCAGATCAAGCAGCTGGCCGGCATGCGCGGCCTGATGGCCAAGCCGTCGGGCGAGATCATCGAGACCCCGATCATCTCCAACTTCAAGGAAGGCCTGACCGTCCTCGAATATTTCAACTCGACCCACGGCGCCCGCAAGGGCCTGGCCGACACGGCGCTCAAGACGGCGAACTCGGGCTACCTGACCCGCCGCCTGGTCGACGTGTCGCAGGATGCGGTCATCGTCGAGGAGGATTGCGGCACCGACCGTGCTCTGGAGATGCGGGCGATCGTCCAGGGCGGCGCCACCATCGCGTCGCTGGCCGATCGAGTCCTGGGCCGCACCACGGCCGAGGATATTATCGATCCCAAGACCAACGCGACCGTCATCGCCGAGGGCGCTCTGCTCGACGAGCCGATGGTCGCCCAGCTTGAGGAAATGGGGTTTCAGGGCATCAAGATCCGCTCGCCGCTGATCTGCGCCTCGAAGCAGGGCGTCTGCGCCAAGTGCTACGGGCGTGACCTCGCCCGCGGTACGCCGGTCAACATCGGTGAGGCGGTCGGCGTTATTGCCGCCCAGTCGATCGGCGAGCCGGGCACCCAGCTGACGATGCGGACCTTCCACATCGGCGGCGCTGCCCAGCTCAACGAAGTGTCGAACCTCGAGGCGCCGGTCGACGGCACCATCGAGCTTCGCGACATGCCGACGATTATCGATCCGCGCGGCCGGCACCTGTCGTTGTCGCGATCGGGCGAAATCGCCATCCTCGACATGGACGGCCGTGAACTCAGCACCCACCGTATCCCCTACGGCGCGCATTTGATGGTCGATAGCGGACACATTATCAGCCGCGGCGACCGCATCGCCGAATGGGATCCCTCATTCAGCCCGGTCATCACCGAGCGCGCTGGGACGGTGAAGTATCAGGACCTGATCGAAAACCGCACGCTGATCGAGCAAACCGACGAGTCGACCGGAATCACGCAGCGCGTGGTGACAGACGACGTCACCAAGTCGAAGAAGGACGACCTTCGTCCGCGCCTGACCATGATGGGCAAGGGCGAGGACGAGGCCGGGGTCTATCGCCTCGCTCCGGGGGCGATCATCGCGGTTGAGGACGGACAGGTGATCGAGGCCGGCGAGGTGCTGGCGCGTATGCCGCGCGAAGCTGCGCGGACCCGCGACATCACCGGCGGTCTGCCTCGCGTCGCCGAGCTGTTCGAAGCGCGCAAGCCCAAGGAAAATGCGATCATCGCCAAGGTCTCTGGCAAGGTCAGCTTCAAGAAGGACTATAAGGCCAAGCGCAAGATCGCGATCATCCCCGACGACGGTTCGGATCCGGTCGAGTATCTGGTGCCCAAGTCCAAGGTTATCGACGTGCAGGAAGGCGATTACGTCAAGCGCGGCGACAATCTGGTCGGCGGCTCGCCCGATCCGCATGACATTCTGGAAGTGCTCGGTGTCGTGGCGCTTGCCGAATATCTCGTCAGCGAGATCCAGGAGGTCTACCGGTTGCAGGGCGTGAAGATTAACGACAAGCACATCGAGGTGATCGTTCGCCAGATGCTGCAGAAGGTTGAGATCACCGACGGTGGCGACACCACCCTCCTGGCCGGCGAGCAGGTCGACCGCGAGGAGATGGACGAGGTCAACGCCGGGCTTGAGAAGAAGCAGAAGCCGGCGGAAGGAAAGCCGGTGCTGCTCGGCATCACCAAGGCCAGCCTGCAGACCCGCAGCTTCATCTCTGCAGCGTCGTTCCAGGAGACCACCCGGGTTCTCACCGAGGCCTCGGTCCAGGGCAAGATCGACACGCTCAACGGCCTCAAGGAAAATGTCATCGTCGGCCGCCTCATTCCAGCGGGTACCGGCGCCGGCATGAACCGGATGCGCGTCGCCGCCTCCAGCCGCGATGCCGCGCTCCGCGCTCAGCAGCGCAAGCTGCAGGAAGCGCTGATCGCTCCGGCTTCGGCCGCGCAGGAGCATGCCGCCGAGCTGGCCCAGGGGCCGGAAGCGGCAATGCACGCCGATCCGCTGGCCGATGTTGCCCCTTCCGGCAACGGCAGCGATGCCGACGCGGGCGAGTATCTGAACGACTAAACCCCGAGGGATACCGCCAACAAAAAGCCCCGCCGGATCACTCCGGCGGGGCTCTTTTTCACCAGCGTTAGATCAGCAGCCGCCGCCGTGGATCGCATTCTCGGTGCAGTTGGCGGCAGACGAGACGTCCTCGCCGGCTCCGCGAACTGTGTTGCACGCGGCAATCGCCAGAGCGCCGGCGATCAAGAACAATGACGTAACTTTGCGAACCATGGTCGAACTCCTTGTAATGGCGTAACGACCATGGCCCAGATCAGGTGGCGTTGTCGACCGTGTTTGCGGCCGAGTTGACGTCTTCGGCCGCGCCCCGGACGGTGTTGCAGGCCGCGATGGCGACGCCGCTGCCGATCAGCACGATAGTCATTAACTTGCGAAGCATGAGACATTCTCCTGTCTTGCGGCTGAACGAACGCATGTGCCCGTCGGATGGTGCCAAAACGGAGGCGAAATGTTTTTGGGATCAGACCAATGGTGGACGCCTGGCTAAACCGAGACCGGCGCGGAAATATGCGGATGCGGATCATAAGCCTCGAACGCGAAATCCTCCGCCTCATGGTCGAAGATCGACTGGCCGCGATCCTTCATGACCAATTGCGGCAGTGGCCGCGGTTGGCGCGACAACTGCAGCCGCGCCTGCTCGAGGTGATTGGAATAAAGATGCACGTCGCCGCCGGTCCATACGAAGGTGCCCGGCTCCAGCCCGCATTCGCGCGCCAGCATGTGCGTAAGAAGGGCATAGCTGGCGATGTTGAACGGCACCCCGAGGAAGAAGTCCGCGCTCCGCTGGTATAGCTGAAGGTTGAGCCGGCCGGCGGCCACCTGGGTCTGGAACAGGCAATGGCAGGGCGCCAGGGCCATCCGATTGATTTCCCCCGGGTTCCAGGCGGTCACGATCTGGCGCCGCGAACCAGGATCGCGTTTGATGAGATCGATTAGGCCCCGGATCTGGTCGATATGGCGACTATCCGAGGTTTCCCAGTCGCGCCACTGCTTGCCATAGACAGGGCCCAGGTCGCCATTCTCGTCGGCCCATTCGTCCCAGATGCTGACCTTCCGCTCCTGAAGCCAGCGGACGTTGGTTTCTCCGCGCAGGAACCACAGCAATTCGACGATAATTGATCGCAAATGGAGCTTTTTGGTCGTGAGCAGCGGAAAGCCCTCGGAAAGGTCGAACCGCATCTGCCCGCCGAACAAGGAGAGGGTGCCGGTCCCGGTGCGATCCATCTGCTCGACGCCTTCGTCGAGAATCTTCTGCATCAGGTCGAGATATTGCCGCATGGGCCCACCCTAACCCGCCCGTCGGGCGCGTCCAGCAGGAGTTGGCCAAATCGATCCCGCCAGAACGGACCTTGTTCGCTTAGGCTTCGTCCGGCGCCTCCCATAACCTGCAGCGCATGCGGTTCCAGCGTGCCGAATCACCCGCGCTCCTCAATGGTCATGAGGCGGCGCGCCGCTTTTTCGACTCCTGCTTCGAGGCCGATGACGGCAGTCGCGAGCGGCTGTGGGTGGCCCACGTCGACGAATCCGCCCGCTGCCTGCATGTCGAATGTTATGACGGGGAGCCGGATTCAGTCGGGGTGCCGGTGCGGGACATTGTCGCGGACGCCGCGAAATATGGCAGCGCCGGGGTCGTGCTGGCGCACAACCATCCCGCCGGCGATGCTCGACCGAGCAATGCGGACTGCCGCGCGACGCGCAAGCTCGCCCGCGCCGCGGAGGCGCTGGACCTCGCCATCCTCGATCATCTGGTTTTTGCGGGCCGCGATTGCAGCAGCATGCGGCGAATGGGCTTGCTTTAAGTCCCTGGCTTGCAGGGCTTGATGGCGGCCGGCTCGGGCCTGGGTCCCGCTATCCGAAACGCGACGAAATAAACATCGCCTCCGGTGAGCCGGCTGGTCCTGACCGGCGCCAGGCCGAGCGCGGCGAACTCGCACATCAGCTGTCGCGGCGGCATTCCGTGGCGTTTCACCGGCCGATTGGAATCGACCAGGATCACCAATCCGTCCGGCTTCAGCCCGCCGCGAAGGTTCCACAGGAATTCATAGGGCTCGGTCACCTCATGGTACATGTGGACCATGAAGATGCGGTCGAATGAGCCCGCCGGCAGCATCGGGTCGGCCGGAGTGCCCAGCTTCACGGCCACATTGTTTAGATTTTCGCGCTGCACCCGTTCGGCCAGGCGGTCACGGGTTTCGGGGACGATATCCTCGGCCAATACGCGCCCGCGGCGGCCGACGATGGGCGCCAGCCGCACCGTATAATAGCCTTCGCCCGCGCCGATGTCGGCGACCGACATGCCAGGCGCGACTTCGGCCAGCCGCATGACTTCCTCCGCCTCGCCAAGCCGGTCGCGGGCATCCTCCGTCGAAAAGCTTTCGCCGACGATGGGCGCGACATCTCGCCCGGCAGCGGGGAACGCATTGGTCTGCGGCTCCGCCCGGCAGGCGGCGAGAGTCATCACTAGAAGGAGGGCCGGCGCCCTAGTCGACATCCTCGACTTCCACCTTTTCGCCGGTGACGCGCTGTGACAGGGCGGCGGCCATGAACCGGTCGAGGTCGCCGTCCAGCACGTCGGATGGCGACGTCGAAGTTACTCCAGTGCGCAGGTCCTTCACCAGCTGATAGGGCTGGAGCACATAGCTGCGGATCTGGTGTCCCCAGCCGATGTCAGTCTTGGCCGCATTGGCGGCGTTGGCTTCCGCCTCCCGCTTTTGCAGCTCGGCTTCATAGAGCCGGGCCTTGAGCTGCTTGAACGCCTGGGCCCGGTTCTTGTGCTGGGACCGCTCGTTCTGACAGGCGACGACGATCCCGGTCGGGATATGGGTGATGCGCACGGCGCTGTCGGTCGTGTTGACGTGCTGGCCTCCCGCGCCCGACGCGCGATAGGTGTCGATGCGCAGCTCGGACTCGTTGATCTCTACGTCGATGTCTTCGTCGACCTCGGGATAGACCCAGACCGAAGCGAAGCTGGTGTGACGCCGCGCCGAGCTGTCATAAGGACTGATCCGGACCAGCCGATGGACCCCGCCCTCGACCTTGAGGTTGCCGTAGGCGTTCTCGCCCTTGATCAGAATTGTCGCCGACTTGATCCCGGCCTGCTCGCCGGCATGGAAATCGACCAGTTCGACCTTCATCCCGTGGCGCTCGGCCCAGCGCGTGTACATGCGCTGAAGCATCCCGGCCCAGTCATTGCTCTCGGTGCCGCCCGCCCCGGCGTTGATCTCGATATAGCTGTTGTTGGCGTCGGCCTCGCCGGCGAGCAAGGCCGCCACCTTGTCCCGCTCGGCCCGTTCGGCGAGTTCCCCAAGCACCCGAACGCCGTCGTCGACCAGCCCGTCATCACCTTCGGTTTCGGCCATCTCGATCAGTTCGACCGTATCCTTGAGCTCGGTCTCGATCTTCTGCGTAGCGCCGATCGCCTCCTCCAGCCGACGGCGCTCGCGCATCACGTCCTGCGCCGCCTTGGGGTCGTCCCACAGCGTCGGGTCCTCGACCCTGGCGTTCAGCTCATCCAGCCGGCGGTTCGCCTTGTCCCAGTCGAGGAAGCGGCGGAGCAGCGCGGTCGCGGCATTGATCTGGTCGATATGGGCTTGCGCTTCGGCGCGCATGTTGGTTCTTCCGTTCCGTTAATTCGTCAACCCCTGAGCGGGGACCCAGAAAAAAAGCAAAAGAAATCTGGGTGCCCGCGTGCGCGGGAATGACGAGCAGAGCTAGTAAATCCCGCCCTGCCTTTGCAAGAATTCACCGCTGTCGGCCGGTACGCGCGGCCGGGCCGGAGGTCGTCGCTGCGCAGTCGCCCGCCGCGTTGGCGGCTTTGCCGCGTCATCCTCGCGGGCGCTGGCCAGCTCAACGCTTCGGCGGAACGCGCGGCGTGGCTCGGTCTCGGGTTGGAACGCCTCCCAGATGACCGACGATTTAGGATCCTCGGTGACCGGGAAGTTGCCGAACACGCGTTTGCCGGTGGAGCGGTCGATGCGGACCATGCGGATGCCGGCCGGCGCGACGAACGGGATCTTCGGCATGTCCTTGAAGGCGACCTGGGCGAATTGCTTGAAGATCGGCGCGGCAACCCGGCCACCCTGGGCGCCGTGACCCATCGGCCGCGGTTGGTCGTATCCGATGTAAACGCCGGCGACGACCTCGGGAGTGCCGCCGATGAACCAGACATTGGTCGGTCCGGACGTGGTTCCGGTCTTGCCGAACATTGGCCGGTCCAGGTCGCGCAACACGGTCGCCGTGCCGCGCTCGACAACGCCTTCCAGGATGTGGACCATCTGATAGGCCGCCTGGGCGTCAATCAGTTGCTTTTGCCGCGAGGGCGGCCTCGGCATTGCCTTCCCGTCCCAGTCGGCGGCATTGCACGCACCGCCGTTATCCTGCTCCATCACGCGGCAACGATTGTCGGTGCGGTGAATCACCTTGCCGTTACGGTCCTGGACATAGTCGATCACCGTGGGGGTCAAGGACCGCCCGTTGTTGGCCAGAATGGCATAGGCGTTGGTCAGCTTCAGCACGGTCGTGTCGCCGGCGCCGAGCGCGATCGACAGATAGCGGTCGTAGGTGCCCACGCCCATTTTGGTGGCATTGGAAACGATCTTGTCCATGCCGGTTTGCGCGGCGGCCCTGACGGTCATCAGGTTGCGCGACTGCTCGACGCCCCAGCGCATCGTCTTGGCGCCCGAATATTTGCCGTCGAAGTTGCGGAAGCATTTGTTGCCGAGGCCCGCGCCCTGCCACACGCAGAAAGGCGCATCGACGATGATCGATGCGGGGCTCATGCCGTTTTCCAGCGCGGTCACATAGACGATCGGCTTGAACGCCGATCCCGGCTGGCGCTGGGCCTGGGTTGCGCGGTTGTAGGACGATCCGACCACATCGAAGCCGCCCTGCATTGCGAGCACCCGGCCGGTCCGGACCTCCTCCGCGACGAAGCCGCCGCCGACCTCCGGGATGGACCGCAGCGCGTAGCTGTTCAGCCCCAATTGCTTGACGATGATGATCATGCCCGGCCGCAGGGCGCCGAACGCGGTTCCGCCACCGCCGCGCACCGGTTGCCGCGCGGCCGATTCCGCGAGGGATCCGGTCGATCCGTCGGAAAAGCCAATGCTGGCGGAGTTCCCCGACTTGGATAGGACGACCGCTTTCTTCCAGTCCGGGAATCCAGTCCCCAGGGCGGCGACCCGCAATTGGGTTTGCCAGTCGCCACTGACATCGATGCTGAGACCAGTGTCGCGCCATCCGCGGCCCCCGTCGAACTTCGCAAGGCCCTCGCGCAACGCTTCCGCAGCGGCGTCCTGCATCTTCGGCATCATGGAGGTGCGGACCCATAGTCCGCCGGCATAGACGCTGTTCGGCCCGTCGTCGGCGGTTTCGCCAAAACGTCGCATGAGGTCGCGGCGGACCTCCTCCATGAAATAACCGCCCTGGTCGCGGAACTTGGCGCTGCTTCCGTAGCGGATCGTGCCGAGCGGTGTCGCAGCGGCCAGCGAGCGCTGCCCCTCGGTGATCTTGCCGTTGTTGAGCATCTCGCGCAGGACATAGTTGCGGCGGGCCAGGGCCCGCTCCGTGGCCCGCACCGGGTCATAATTGCTCGGCGCCTTTGGGAGCACGGCAAGATAAGCCGCCTCCGGCAGCGTCAGATCGGCGACATCCTTGTCGAAATAGGCGCGGCTCGCCGCCTGCACGCCATAGGCGTTGCGGCCAAGGAAGATGGAATTGAGGTAGAGTTCGAGGATCTGCTGCTTGCTGAGAGTATCCTCCAGGCGGAACGCGAGGATCATTTCGCGAATCTTGCGGCTGACCGCATATTCGTCGTCCTGCAGCAGATATTTCGCGACCTGTTGGGTGATGGTCGACCCGCCCTTGGCGCGGCCGCCCGTCACCGCCTTGGTCGCATAGTCGAACACGGCTCCGAACAGGCCGGGATAGTCCAGGCCGCCATGGCTGAAGAACGTCTTGTCCTCGGCCGAGACGAAGGCGTCGACGACGAGTTGCGGATATTCGTCATAGGCCAGTTCGACCCGCCGTTCACGCGCGAAGGTCTGGACCGGATTGCCGTCATAGCCACGGACGTTGGTGGGCAATGGCGGCTGATACGCCAGCAGTTTCTCGGAACTGGGAAGATTGATGGCGAAGACGACGAACACCACCGCCGCCAGCATCAAACCGCCGAACAGCGCCCAGGCGGACCGCCTCACCCATGTCGGCTCGAACCATGGGTCCAAATGCCGGTGAACCCGATGGTTGAAGGCGACGAGGTTGGGGATCTGGAGATTGGGAAGCTTCATTTTGTTGGCGGTTTAGCCCCTTCACGCAGCGGGCGAAAGAGTTTCACAAACAGTTCATCGCGCGCTGCGCGTGGCAAGGTCGGCCTCGACGGCCTGTGCAAGGGCGAGGACCAGCGGCGCCCTGCCCTCCTTGGTCATCAGCATCGCTTCGTCGTCACCGTTGCTGATATATCCGGCCTCGACCAGCACCGCCGGGGTCTCGGCCCGCCGCAATACATGGAAGGCGGCGAACTGATGCGGTCTCGGGCGAAGCTCGACGCGGCCGGCGGCGCGCCTCAGCAGCCGTTCGGCCAGCCCGGCGGATGCCTCCATCTGCTCGCGCAAGGCGACATCGGCCAGCAGCGCGCGAACGCTGTCGTCCGGCTCGCTCGACAACGCCCCCTCATTCTCCGCCTGGGCGAAACGGGCGGCCTCCGCGCTCGAAGCGACATCGGACAAAGAATAGATGGTCGCGCCCTTGGCCAGTGGGTTGGGCGCACTGTCCATATGAAGCGACAGGAACAGGCTGGCCTGCAGTCGGCGCGCGATCCCGGCGCGCTGCTCGAGCGTCAGATATTTATCATCCTCGCGGGTCAGCGCGACTCGAACCCTGCCGCGCTGCTCGAGCAAGTCGGCCAGTTCCCGCGACATTGCGAGAGCCAGATCCTTCTCTTGCGTCGTTCCCGACACACCCGTCGCCCCGGGATCGCGCCCGCCGTGGCCGGGATCGATCAGCACGATCGGGCGGCCCGGCAGCCGTGACTCGCGGACTCTCACCTCGGTCACTGGTTCGGGCAGATCGAGCGTCAGCCGGCCGGTCCGGGCCTCGCCGATCAGCGCGATGGCGTCACCTACGACGCCGCCGTCGGTCCGCCACGCGCCGCCGGCCGTCAAACCAACGACAAGCAGCACCGCGCCGCCAACGCTCAGTCCAATCAGCTTCCCTCGCTCCACGGGACAAGGTTATGGCAGGCTTTCGCTTTTCGCAAAGCATCGCTTTGGGCGATATTTTGGCGTGTCCAATGGTTGCGGGCCGACGGGCGCGATGCTAACCGCAATCAGTCATCCCGGCATTCGGGGCGACATCGCCGCACCGACCGGGTTCGCGGCATTCAAGGTTGACGCTGCATGATGCCAACAGACGCCATCGCCATGCTCCCAAGCGGGACTGGCCACGCGTCGCTCGCGACAAGGATCGCGAAGCAGCATGCAGCAGAGGCAATTTCCGAACATCGCGCCATCGCTTGCCAAGCGCTGGCCCAAACTATCGCGCGCCGCCGGCCATCGGTGTCCGGCCTGCGCGCCCGGAGAATTTTCAATGTCCATGCGCATGCTGATCGACGCGCGCCACCCGGAGGAAACCCGGGTCGCGGTCGCCAAGGGAAACCGGATCGAGGAATTTGATTTCGAATCCTCGGAGCACAAGCAGCTCAAAGGGAATATCTATCTAGCCAAGGTCACCAGGGTCGAACCGTCGCTTCAGGCGGCGTTCGTCGACTATGGCGGCAACCGCCACGGCTTCCTGGCCTTCAGCGAAATTCACCCCGACTATTATCAGATCCCCAAGGCCGACCGCGACGCGCTGCTTGCCGAGGAAGCCGAGCACGCCGCCGAGGAAGAGCGGCTGCGCGCGGCCGAATTCGAAGAAGAGGCCGAGGAATCGGATTACACCGGCGAGGATGCCGTCGATCCCGACTCGGAGCCCAACGGCGACGACGCAGCCGAAGTCGGCACCGGATCGGCCCGATCGCCGGTTGACGAAAGCGCCGCCGAGGAGCTTCGCAAGAAGCGCCAGGCGCTCCGCCGCCGCTACAAGATCCAGGACGTGATCCAGCGCCGCCAGGTTCTGCTGGTCCAGGTCGTCAAGGAGGAGCGCGGCAACAAGGGCGCGGCGCTGACCACCTATCTGAGCCTCGCTGGCCGTTATTGCGTGTTGATGCCCAACACGTCGCATGGCGGTGGCATCAGCCGGAAAATCTCGAACGGCGCCGACCGCAAGCGGCTGAAGTCGATCATTTCCGATCTCAAGCTGCCGTCGACCATGGGCCTGATTGTCCGAACCGCCGGCCTCCAGCGGACCAAGACCGAAATCAAGCGTGATTTCGACTATCTCGCCCGCCTGTGGGACGAAGTTCGCGAGCGCACCCTCGCCTCCTCCGCTCCGGCGCTGATCTACCGCGACAGCGATCTCATCAAACGCGCGATCCGCGACCTCTATCATCGCGAGATTGAGGAAGTCGTGGTCGAGGGCGAGGAAGGCTACAAGGCGGCGCGGGGCTTCATGAAGCTGCTCATGCCCAGCCATGTCCGGCGGGTGAAGCCCTATAGCGACCCCACTCCGATCTTCCAGCGCTACGGAGTCGAGGACCAACTGACCGCCATGTACCAGCCGGTCGTCCAGCTGAAGTCCGGCGGCTATCTGGTGATCAACCCCACCGAGGCGCTGGTCTCAATCGACATCAACTCCGGCCGGTCGACCCGCGAGCATAATATCGAGCAGACAGCCTACGCCACCAACCTGGAGGCGGCGGCCGAAATCGCCCGCCAGCTGCGCCTGCGCGACATGGCCGGCCTGATCGTCATCGACTTCATCGACATGGAACAGTCGGGCCATGTCCGGAAGGTCGAGAAGGCGATGAAGGAAGCGCTGAAGAACGACCGCGCACGGATCCAGGTCGGCCGGATTTCAAGCTTCGGCCTGATGGAAATGAGCCGCCAGCGCCTGCGCACCGGCGTGCTCGAGGCATCGACCAAGGCGTGCCCCCATTGCGAAGGCACCGGCCTGATGCGCACTGCATCGTCCGCGGGCCTCAGCGCGCTTCGGATCATCGAGGACGAGGCCGCTCGTGGCCGCGGCGACCGGATCCTGCTTCGGGCCGGCAGCGAAGCCGCGGTCTACGTTCTCAACAAGAAACGCGGAGAGCTTGCCGAAATCGAAGAACGCTACGGCGTGACGGTCGAGGTCGCCATCGAGGAGACGTTCGAGGGCGCGCGGATGACCGTCGAAAGCTCCGGGCCGCGGCCGCAGCCCAGGGAACGGCCCGCCCCGCAGCCGGTGCAGATCGAGGAAGAGGAGGAATATCTTCCCGAGGAGGAGGAGGAGGCCGAGGAAGCCGAGGCCCGTCCCGAGCGCGAAGAAGAAGAAGAAGAAGGCGAACGGGGTGGGCGCCGCCGCCGTCGCCGGCGCCGTGGCGGGCGTGGCCGCCGCCGCGAAGGCGAGCCAGGCGAAGCGCGGGAGGCCGTAGAGGCCGGTGACGAACTGCCCGAAGCAGTCGCCGCGACGTCTGAAGCCGAGGCGCTGGGCGCAGAGGAAGAAGCGGAAGAACCGGCCGAGGGGCCAAAGCGCCGTGGACGCCGCGGCGGTCGTGGGCGGGGACGCAAGGAGGCCGAGGCCGAGCACATCGCGCCCGAGGAACCGCCGATGGCCGATCTGCCGGTCGCCGAGGAACCCGCCACTGCCGAAGCGGAGGTCAGCGAGGAGAAGCCTGTCCCGAGCGACGTAGAGGGGCCCAAGGCACGCCGCCGGCCGCGCGCTCGCAAGAAGCTTGAGGAGAGCGCCGAAGCTGCCGCGCAGACTGAGGAAGCGGCCGTGCCAACAGCCGAGGCAACGGGTGGGGACAAGCCGAAGCGCAAGACCCGCGCCAAGAAGAAGGTCGAGGACGCTCCGGTCGAACCCAAGCCGGTGAGCAAGCCCCCGGTCACGCCCGAGGCGAGCAATGAGGACGCTCCTGCCGGCGAGCCGCGCCGTGGCTGGTGGCAGAGGACCTTCGGGTAAGGGACGACTGGACGATGGAACCGGCCCGTGCATCGCTGGAACGGGCCGGTTTTCATATGACGTTCAGGCGGCCGATGGGACAGGGCGCGCCATGACCCGCCTGATCCGGCTCTTCATGGTCGGCGTGCTGCTGTTTTTTGCCGCCGCGCGGCCTGCGGTGGCGCAATCCATCCTGCGCGACAGCGAAACCGAGCTGCTGTTCCGAGATCTAAGCGAGCCGTTGATCGAGGCGGCGGGCCTCGATCCGAAAAGCGTCAGGGTCGTTCTGGTCAACAATTCGGAAATCAACGCCTTCGTTGCCCAGGGACAGGTCGTGTATATCCACAGCGGGCTGCTGACGCGGTCGGATAATGCCAACCAGCTTCAGGGCGTGATCGCCCACGAGCTCGGGCATGTCGCCGGAGGTCACGCGATCCGCATCTATGAAGGCGCCGGCAAGGCTACCGTTATCTCGATCCTCAGCCTGGTGCTCGCCGCGGCGGCGATGGCCGCTGGTGCGGGGGATGCCGGCATGGGCATCATGGCGCTTGGCCAGCAGGTTGCGACCAGCAACTTCCTGTCCTTCACTCGCGCCCAGGAATCGAGCGCCGACCTCGCCGGCGCCTCCTATTTGTCAAAGGCCGGAATCAGCGGTCAGGGCAGCATTCAATTCTTCAAGAAGCTGCAGAACCTGGAGTATCGGCTCGCGATCTACGCCAAAGACAGCTACGATCGGACCCACCCGCTGTCGAGCGAGCGCATCCAGTCTCTAAGCCAGATCTACCAGAAGGACCCGGCATGGAACCGCAAGACGGATCCCGAGCTGGAGGCTCGATTCGAACGGGTCAAGGCCAAGCTGATCGGCTATGTGACACCCAAGGACGCGGTTAGATTCTATCCGGAGAGTGACCAGAGCGTGCCTGCTCATTACGCCCGCGCCTATGCCTATCATCTCGGGGCCTATCCCGACAAAGCCAATGCCGAGGCCGATGCGCTGCTGGCGACCGCGCCAGAGGATCCCTTCTTCCTTGAGTTGAAGGGACAGATCCTGCTCGAGGGCGGGCACCCGAAGGAAGCCATCGCCCCGCTTCGCAAGGCCGTCGCCCGGGCCCCGGACATGCCGATGATCGCCGTCATGCTCGGCCACGCGCTGATCGCCTCGGAGGATCCCCGCTATTTCGCCGAGGCGAAGCAGGTGCTGAAGAACGCGGTTAACCGCGACAATGACAATCCCTTTGCCTGGTACCAGCTGGGCGTCGTTTATGACCGGGAGGGGGACGGCCCGCGTGCCGCCCTGGCCACGGCCGAGCGCAGCAACCTCCAGGGCAACAACAAGCTCGCCCTCACCAGCGCCAGGATGGCAATGGCCGGCCTGCCTCAGGGCACTCCGGACTATCTTCGCGCGCAGGATATCGCCATGGTATCCGAGGAAGCGGTCAAGAAGGACAAGAAAAGACGGTGAGCGAGGGAAACAGGACGCCGTGGGTCGCGGCGATCGGGGGCGGGGTCATCGGTGCGGTGCTGACCGCCGGAGCGCTGGTGCTGGCCGGGCCGCCGCTATTCGGCGAACGGCTGGTCCGTGAAGCGCTGATCGCTGAGCCCGAGATGCTGGTCGACGCCGGCCAGGCGCTGCGCGACAAGCAATTCGCCGAAACCCTCCAGCCGCTCCGTGCTTCGGTCGAGCGCCCCTTCTTCTCCAGTTGGAAGGGCGCCGAGAAGCCCGAGGTCACCCTGACCTATTTCTTTGACTATGCCTGCGGATACTGCCGCCAGAGCAACCCCGACATCGAGCGGCTGCTGAAGGAGGACAAGGGGCTTCGGGTCGTCTACCGCGAGCTTCCGATCCTCGGACCGGAGAGCGTCGCCGCGGCGCGCCTGAGCCTGGCAGCGTCGAAGGCAGGCAAGTTCAGCCAGTTCCATGACACCCTCTACGCCGCCGGGCGGCCCGGACCGGATACGATCGCCCTGGCGGCGAAGGCGGCCGGGATTCCCGCTCAACCCGCCGACGATCCCGCGCAGGAGGCCGAGCTCAGGGCGAACATGACGCTCGCCCAGCAGCTTGGGGCGACGGGCACCCCGCTGTTCATCGTCGGCGACCGGGTGATGAATGCGGCGGTCGGTTACGATGCGCTCAAGGAAGCGGTCGAGGCGGCGCGCAAGAAGGGCTGAGCTGAAGCAGCGAGCCGGCCCTGGCGCCGCGACCAACTGCCGCCCACTTGATGGCCGGTCCGCCCATGCGTTAGCTTCCCGCGCGAGCAGCTTCGGAAAGAGGGGCGGCGTGAGAATCTTCAAGAGCCTTCTGGTGTTGCTGATCGGCCTGACCGCCCTGATGTACGCGCTCCAGAACCTCGGAGAGGTCGACGACTTGCGTCGGCAGTTGGACGCGATGCCTTCGGCCGCGACCTCTCGTGCAGCAAGCTGGACCGGGTTCGCCTTGATCACCTTGTGCCAGCTTCTGATTGCCGCGGTCGCCCTGAAAGGAGCCTGGGAGTTGTTCGCCGCGAGAAGGGGGACGGCGGAGGAGTTCAAAGAGGCGAAGTCCACCGCAGTATGGGCTGGCGGCTTGTCGCTGCTTTCGTGGTTCGGCTTGTCCCTGATGGTCGGCGCTGGGCTGTTCGACTGGGGCACCGACCGCGGCGCAGCCGCGTTGGCAAAATCCTTTGCGCTTGGCACCACATCGGCGCTGACGATTCTCTTCGTGTGGGGCACGAGGGATTAACCGCGCCACTCAACCGATGATGTTCGCACCGCCGTCGATGAAAATGGTCCCGCCCGTGATCCGGCGCGCGAAATCGGTCGCCAAATAGGCGCAGGCCGCACCAACGTCTTCAATGTCGACGAGTTGATGCAGCGGCGCCCGCTCCACCGCCTCATTAAGCAGCAATTCGAAGTCCTTGATCCCCGACGCGGCGCGGGTCTTGAGCGGACCTGGCGAAATGGCATGGACCCGAATGTTCATCGGCCCAAGTTCATAGGCCAGGTACCGGCATGAAGCTTCCAGCGCGGCCTTGACCGGGCCCATCACATTGTAATTGGCGACGACTCGATTGGCGCCGAGATAGCTCATGGCGAACAGGGTCCCGCCATCGCTCATCAAAGGCGCGGCAAGTTTGGCCATCCGGATGAAGGAATGGCAGGACACATCCATGGCCTTGGCAAATCCTTCTACGGAACAGTTGAGCAGGCCGCCCTGCAAATCCTCCTTCGGAGCGAAGGCGATCGAATGGATCAGGCTGTCGAGTTTGCCCCAGCGGGCGGCAATTTGTTCAAACAATGCCTCGAGCTCGCCCGGATGGTCCACGTTCAGAGGCGCCATTATATCCGCCCCTAGCGCCGCTCCGAGCGGCTCGACATGCGGCCGTGCCTTGTCGTTCAGCCAGGTGATTGCAAGCTCGGCGCCAGCCCGGCGAAAGGCTTCGGCGCAACCGTAGGCGATGGACTGGTCATTGGCGATCCCAACGATCAGGGACCGGTGGCCGGTCAGGATTGGCCTGACGCTGGCTTCGCTGGGCGCCTCAATCACGGGCATCCGCTCTCCCCTTTTTGGGCTGGCGTGCCTTGACGTTGAACAGCCGTTCGATGCGCTTCAGCCGACGTTTGCCTTCACCACTCAGCTGCCCCGGCGCGGTTACAATCTCCTTCACCGCCTGGAGCGTTCGGGATCGGCTCTCCAGGTCGGCGGGCAACAATTCCGGGATGGCCGCGACCGCGCGTTCCGGATCGAGGCGCATTAGCAGCGACTGATCCCGCAGCACTTCCTTGAGTTGCGCCATCGATTCTCCTGAGAAGTTGGCGCCGTAGAGCTGCTTCACCACCGCGAAGCCTCGTTCATCGGCGGATCCTTCGGCCTGACGGACATACATGATCGATCGGAGCGCCGCTTCGACGACTCCGCCTTGCGACCAGCGCGTTTCCAGGTCGGCGCGACGCCTCGCCCTTGCCTGCTCGCGAAGCGCCTCTCGCCCCGGCTTTCGGTCCTCCTCCGCCCCCTCGGGGTCCAGTCCAACCAGCGCCTGCAGCAGGGAAGAGCCATAGGTGATGTGGAAGATTTGCTCGGTGAGCGTATCTCGAGCGGTGCCAAGCGCGGAGAGGGTCGAACTGATGGACGAGGCGACCGTCTTTTCCGCCGCCGCGAACATATTCGGCTGGCCGGCCGGCTCGCGCTGATTGCGAATGCGCTCGGCGCCTTCTGCGACCAGCCGCATCGCCGGATTCTCATCGGAGAAAATTCCGAAACGCAGGCGGTTGGGATGCATTTTGCGCGCCCAGGCACCGAAGTCCGGAGGTGTTGTGGTGCGGATGAACGGGCCAAGATATTGCTCGTACAGCCGCCGGTTGATGTTCGACACTCGATCGACCGTTGCGAACCGGAGGTCGTCTTCGGTGCTGTTGCCGCCGAGCCCGCGAATATCGTCGAGCGTCCGCGGCTCGAGCCGGAACAGGTAATTGCCCTCGATTAGACCGCGGTTCGAAGCGCCCTCATCGACGTCTTCGATAATTGCCTCATAAAGTCCCGGGGGCATGATATCGATCATGTCCATCGCACTTGCGAACTCCTCATGTTCGCGGGTCGCGATCTTGCCTGATACGAAAATCCCGAGATGGCCGATGGAATCGTGAAGCGAATAGACGATCGTCTGCCCACCGGCGATGAGGTCTTCGTCATCGCGATAGATGTCGGTGATCCAGCCAAGGGCTTGCTGGGGCGGCGTGATATTGTCGCCCCACGAACAGAAGACGACGATCGGCGACTGGATATTGCGAAGATCGACCTCGATCCCGTCCGAGGTGTGGATGTCGCCGGAGGTCAGCCTGTTGCCGACGAACAAATTGTCGGCAATCCACTGCATCTCGCCGGAATTCATCAGAATCGGGCTGCCCCACCAGGTCTCGAAATCCAGGAACCGGTCAGCTTCCGTGTCGATATTGGCATAGACGTTGTACGGCTTCTCGAAAGAGGTGTTGGCGGGGTCGAGGGATTCGAAGTTGGCAACCAGATTGGCGCCATCGAACTTGCCTCCTCCGAGGTCGCCCGAGAGGCTGGTCAGCCACGTCCCGCCAAGCATTCCGCCACTGTACCGCATCGGGTTTTTGCCATGGACGCCGGCCCAGTAAGATAATGGCGAGCCCGCCAGCAGCAGAGGCCCCGGCAGGTCCGGATGGGTCGCGGCCATGATCATCGTCTGCCAGCCGGCCTGGCAATTGCCGATGATGGCCGGCTTTCCACCGTCGGGATGAAGCCTTGAGACCTCTGCGACGAATGCGGCCTCCGCGTTCCACACGTCTTCGATCGTCTGGCCAGTCATGGGCTCGGGCAGGAAGCCGATGAAATAGGTCGGATGGCCGTTCCCAAGCGCTGCCCCGATCTCGCTATTTTCCTTCATGCCGCCAATTCCGGGTCCGTGGCCGGCCCGCGGATCGACGACAACAAAGGCACGCTTGCTGGCATCTACATCGACGCCTTCAGGCGGTTCGATACGCACCAGCAGGTAATTGACCGGCCGCTCCAGAGTCCGTCCGTCTAGGACCAACTCCGCACCGAATCCGAGCACATTCGGAACCAGCTTTTGCTGCTGCTCGAGGTAGATGTTCCCGCGCCGTCGAAGGACATCGAGAAAAAGGATCGAACGCTGCCAGGCATCGCGCATATATTCGAGTGCTGGGCCGTAGTTTTGGTCGCCGGGCATCATTCCTCCCAAGCCTTGCCGCGGCGACTAAGGCTGCCCGGCCATGCCGGCTATCGGGGAATGACCTGACGGCCTTGGATGGCGGCCCGCCAGGAGCGGATATTAGCCCGGCATATCCGCCCTGCCCTTGAAGCCCTGGGCGATCACATACCACTCACTTGAGTCCTTGCGGCTCGCGGGCGGCTTGGCGTGCTTCACCGTCGCGAAGTGGCGCTTGAGTTCGGCGACCAGCTTGTTGTCGGCGCCTCCGGCCAGCACCTTGGCGACATAGGCGCCGCCCGGGCGCAACACCTCCGTCGCGAACTCCATGCCCGCCTCGACCAGCGCCATGGTGCGGAGATGGTCGGTCTGGGGGTGGCCGACCGTGTTCGCGGCCATGTCGGACATCACCAGGTCGGCATGCTCCACGCCAAGCGCCTCCTTGAGCCGGGCCGGCGCATCCTCGTCCATGAAATCCATCTGCAGGACCGAGACACCTTCGATCGGGTCAGTCGGCAGCAGGTCGATCCCGGCGACGGCCGCCTTGGGCGCCTTCCTGCGAACGACCTGGCTCCAGCCGCCGGGAGCGATGCCCAGGTCGACCACCGCCTTGACGCCCTTCAGCAGTGCGAATTTCTCGTCCAGCTCCAACAGCTTGTAGGCGGCGCGGCTTCGATAGCCCTCGGCCTTGGCGCGCTTGACGTAGGGGTCGTTGAGCTGCCGCTCGAGCCAACGGGTCGAGCTGACCTTGCGCCCCTTGGCGCTTCGCAATTTCACAATTGATAGCCGTCGCGCGCCATCAGCGAGCGCAGGATTCCCTCGCGAATTCCCCGGTCGGCGATGCCGAGCGTCTCGGCCGGCCAGATGTCGAGGATCGCCTCCAGGATTGCGCAGCCGGCGACGACCATGTCGGCCCGTTCCGTGCCGATGCAGGGAAGGCCGCTGCGCTGCTCGAAATCCATCTCGGCGATCATGGTCGAGATACGCCGCATGTCGCCGACCGGCACGTGCAGGCCGTCGACCAGGCGCCGGTCGTAGGAAGGCAGGGCCAAATGAACGCTGGCGAGCGTGGTGACCGTCCCGCTGGTGCCGAGCAGGCGCACATTATCGAGCTTGTCCGGCAGCATTTCGACGAAGTGACCGAAGCTCCGCAACACCCGCTCGCGCATCCGCGAATAGGCGGCGATCCGGTCCGGCCCCTCGATCGCTTCCCTGCCCTCGCTCTCGGTCAATGAAACCACGCCCCATGGCGCGGACCACCAGGCCCGGATGCGCGGGGCAGTCTCGCCCTGCTCGACCAGCACCAGCTCAGTCGAGCCGCCGCCGATGTCGAAGATCAGCGCGGGCCCGTCGCCCGGCTCCAGCAATTTGTGGCAGCCGAGCACCGCCAGCCGCGCTTCCTCCTGCGGCGAGATGATGTCCAGCGCGATGCCCGTCTCCCGCTTCACCCGATCGACGAACTGGCGGCCATTGGCGGCGCGGCGGCACGCCTCGGTCGCGACCGACCGGGCGAGCGTCACATGGCGGCGACGAAGCTTGTCGGCGCAAATGCCGAGCGCCTCGACCGCCCGGTCCATCGACTCCTGGCTGAGAATTCCCCGGACCGACATGCCGTGGCCCAGGCGGACGATTCGTGAAAAGGCGTCGAGCACGGTGAAGCCGCCGTCGCTTGGACGAGCGATCAGCAGCCGGCAATTGTTGGTTCCAAGGTCGAGCGCGCCATAGATGTCGCGGTGGTGTCCCCTTCTGGGGATCGGCGGATTTCCGCCGGCCGGTCCGCTGAAACCCGGACTCGGCATACTGGCGACTTGCTGCGCCATACTCAGTCCATTCTATCCTTCACCGCCGGAGGATACCGACAGCTGACTTGGGCTCAGCTTAACCTGAATAAAGGATTTGGTGCAACCGGGCGGGATTGCTGCGATTTCCGGCACTTGGCGTTGACACTTTGGGGCGGGCTTTCTATCTGCCCGCCCGGCACCCGATTGCCCGATCGTCTAATGGTAAGACTACGGACTCTGACTCCGTCAATCGTGGTTCGAATCCACGTCGGGCATCCAGCGCCTTAAGCTAAAGCAGTAGCCACCGGATCAGCCCGGCGAGGATCGCGAGCGCTGCGACTGACATTAGCCAGATCAGGATGAACCAGCCGAGGCGCTGAGCGATCGGCTTCAATGGTGATAGCCTTCGGTTCCAACCTTGCCGCGAAACACCCAATAGGCCCAGCCGGTGTAGGCGAGGATTAGCGGCATGATCAGCGCCACCCCGACCAGCATGAAGACCTGGCTCCGCTCCGGCGCCGCCGCGTCCCAGATGGTGATGCTGTCCGGAACGACATAGGGCCACATGCTGACCCCCAGACCCGCCATCCCCAGCGCGAACAGGGCCAGGGCGATCAGGAAGGGCCGGTAGCGGCGCCGCTTTCGGATGCTACGATACAGGGCGAAGAAGCAGATGGCGCTGAGCAACGGCACCTGGCTGACGACCAGGAAATTGGGCATCTGGAACCAGCGGTCCCAATATTGGCTGGCGAGGAATGGCGTGGCGAGGCTGACTGCGGCCATCAGCAGCAGCGTCGCAAGGCCCGCCCGCATCGCCAACCGGTAAGCATGGTCTTCCGCTTCGCCGGTCAGCTTCATCGCCAGGAAGCAGCTGCCGAGCAAGGTATAGCCGACGGCGACCCCGACCCCGGTCAGCAATGAATAGGGCGACAACCAGTCGAGCCATCCGCCGCCATAGGCCCGGCCGTCGACCGCGACTCCCTGCAGCAGCGCGCCGAGGATCATGCCCTGGGACAGCGCCGCGACCAGCGAGCCGGCGAAGAAGGCGAAGTCCCAAAAGCGCTCGTGCGCCGGATCGCGGTGGCGATATTCGAACGCCACGCCGCGAAAGATCAGCCCCAGCAGCATGGCGATGATCAGCGGATAGGTCGCCGGAAGGATGATCGCATAGGCAAGCGGGAAGGCGGCCATCAGGCCGCCGCCGCCCAGCACCAGCCAGGTCTCGTTGCCGTCCCACACCGGCGCGATGGCATTCATCGCCTGGCTTCGCTCCTCGCCCGGCCTGAAGGAGGGGAAGAGGATTCCGATGCCGAGGTCGAACCCGTCCATCACCACATACATGAAGACCGCGAAGGCGATGATGAAAGCCCAGATCACGGTAAGGTCGAAATTCATGGCGCCGCCTCCGCCCGGGCCGGGCCCGGCGTGATTCCCGCGGTTCGAAGTGGTGCGGGCTCAGCCTCGGCGCCCGCTTCGCCGGGATGCGGTGGCTGGCCCATGAGGCGCAAGATGTACCAGGTGCCGATGCCGAACACGGCGAAATAGACGATCACGAAGGCGATTAGCGACGCCGCGACGGCCGGCGCCGCGAGGGGGCTGACGCTCTCGGCCGTCGTCAGCAGCCCATAGACGGTATAGGGCTGCCGCCCGACCTCGGTCGTGACCCAGCCGGCGATGACCGCCACAAACCCCGACGGGCCCATGACCAGCGCCGCTTTGTGCAGCGCCGGCCATTCGTACAGCCGCCCGCGCCATCGCGCCCAAAGGCTCCACAGCCCCAGGCCCAGCATCAACAGGCCGATCCCGACCATGATCCGGAACGACCAGAAGATGATCGACGCCGGCGGTTGCCGGTCGTCCGGGATCGTATCGAGTCCTGCCAGCGGCGCATCGGGACGGTGGACCAGCAGCAAGCTGCCGAGCTTGGGGATCCCGACCGCATAGTCGAGCCGCTGCTCGCGGTCATTGGGCCAGCCGACGAGGTAAAAGGGCGCGCCGTCCGCGTGGCTCTCATAATGCCCCTCGATCGCCATGATCTTCACCGGCTGATGCTTGAAAGTGTTCAGCCCATGCTGGTCACCCGCGAAAATCTGCAGCGGAGTCACCAGCGCCGCCATCCACATCGCCATGGAAAAAGCCTTCTGGGCATGGGCGTTGTTCCGATCGCGAAGCAAATGCCAGGCGCCCACTCCGCCGACCACGAAGGCCGTCGTCAGGTAGGCGGCGAGCACGGTGTGAACCAGGCGATAGGGGAAGCTGGGATTGAAGATGATCGCCGGCCAGCTGTCGCCCGGCAGGAACTGGCCGTCCGGCCCGATCACATGGCCGACCGGGGTCTGCATCCAGCTGTTGGCGCTCAGGATCCAGAAGGCGCTGAACAGCGTGCCGACCGCGACCATCAGCGTCGCGAAGAAGTGAAGTCCCTTCCCCACCCGGTTCATTCCGAACAGCATCACGCCAAGGAAGCCGGCCTCAAGGAAGAAGGCAGTCAGCACCTCATAGGCCATCAGCGGCCCGATCACCGCCCCGGCCTTGTCGGAAAAGACCGACCAGTTGGTGCCGAACTGGTAGGACAGGACGATGCCGCTGACGACGCCCATGGCGAAAACGATCGCGAATATCTTGAGCCAATATTTGAACAGCTCGAGGAACAGCTGCTGGCCGGTCCGCAACCAGCGCCACTCGAGCACCGCGAGATAGCTGGCGAGGCCGATCGAAAAGCTCGGGAAAATGAAATGGAAGCTGACGGTGAAGGCGAACTGGATGCGCGCCAGGAGCAGCGCGAGGGCGTCGGCTTCCATCAATGGCTCCGAGATTCGAGTGACGCGCCTATAGCCGCGCAAACCCTTTACCGCCACCGCCGGTCGGAGCATGCTCGCGGGCATGAAAATCATCGGCAGCTATGTCAGCCCCTATGTCCGCAAGGTTCTGGTGTGCATGGAGCTCAAGGGGCTCGACTATGAGGTCGACCCGATCACTCCCTTCTTCGGCAATGACGAGTTCCGGCGCTTGAGCCCGCTGTGCCGGATTCCGGTGCTGATCGACGAGGGCCTGGTGCTGACCGACTCCACCGTCATCGCCGAATATCTGGACGAGCAATATCCCGAGCCGGCGCTGCTGCCGAAGGACCCGAAGGAACGGGCTCGCGCCCGCTGGCTGGAGGAATTCGCCGACACGCGGCTCGGCGACCTGTTCATCTGGGGGTTGTTCTATCCCAAGATGGTCCATCCGCGCGTGTGGGGCGAGCCGGGCGACCAGGCGCGGATCGACAAGACGCTATCGTCCGATCTGCCTCAAGCGCTGGACTATCTGGAAGGGGAATTGCCGGATAGCGGCTATTTGTTCGGCGATATGGGCTTGTCGGACATCGCGATCGCGACCTTCTTCCGAAACGGCTCTTACGCGGGCTTTGTCCCCGACGCGGGCCGCTGGCCCAGGACCGCTGGCTTCGTCGATCTGGTCCTGAAGCACCCGGCGTTCCAGCGCCTGCACCAGTTGGAGATGATCCAGATCTCGGCTTCGATCGAAGGCCGCCGCCAGGCGCTGCTCGACGCCGGCGCCAAGCTGACTGCCGAAACCTATGGGCAGCGCGAGCCTCGGAAAGGCATGATGCGGCTTTAGGGTCTAGGCCCAGACCCTAGCCTTGGTTCGGTGCCCGGGTGGCACCATCCCCCGACGATGCCACCCGGACTGCTCCGCCCCGCTCAGGGGGCAACCGAACTCAATGCTGCGTGCCTGCGATCCAATGTTCGATGCGGGTCTTCAGCGAACGGCGCGAAGGGATGAAGCCCGGCTGCGGGTCCATAGCGTCGCCCTCCTCGACCTTGTCGTAAAGCATCAGGTTGACGGGCATTTTCGGCCGAAGCGCCTCGCGGCCGCGCATGATGTCCTCCGCGGCGGCAAGGCTGCGGTGGATATCTTCGGCGGTGAAGGGCTTCATCAGGCAGCCCAGTGCAAGGTCGGGCATCGGGAAGTCCGGCGCCTTGCCCGTGATGAAGAAGCAGGGAATGTCGAAATCGCCCATCCGAACCGCGACCGAAAAGCCGGTCGTGCCATTGGCGAGCCTGAGGTCGACCAAAGCCAGGTCGGGCAGATGCTCCTGAGCGGCGGTAACGGCGCTGTCGAGATCATTCGCGGTGGCGATCACCCGGTAGCGGGGATTGTCCTCGACCAGATATTTGAGAGTCGTCGCCAGCTGCGTATCGTCTTCGACGATCAGGATCTTCAGCACCGCCCCAGGCCTCCCCTTCACAAAGGATGAAAATCCTTTTGCCTGAAGGGGATGGTGCTCCAGTTGGAGCGAAACGCGAATCCCCCATGAACGAAGTTAACGGCGGGACGATTCAACCGTGCGACGGGCCGATGGAAAGAGCGCGCTACGATCGATAGAAAATGTGCGCGCCGATCTTTTCGACCCTGGTCAGACGCCGGCCCCACGAAGGCGCGACATAATCGGCGTGGTACCAGAGGCAGTCCGAGGACACGCTCGGTACCGCATTGGCAACGGCCAGGCGCGTGACTCCCAGCGCCTTGCGCCACGCTGCCGATGCCTGGTCGACCGACGGCATGTAGCCGGTCCGCGGGTTCACAAACGAAAACTGCCACGGCTGCTTGACCACCCCACACCAGCTCGTCGGATATTTCCCCGACGCAGCGCGATTCATGATCACCTTGGCCACCGCGACCTGGCCTTCGAGCGATTCCCCGCGAGCCTCGTGATAGACCGCGGTAGCGATGCAATTCGCTTCGTCGGTCATAGGAGCGCCGGCGCTAAACCGGTCGACCAGCGCATAGAGCGGCCAACCGGCGCGCTGCAGCATGCTGGCCTCGCGGGCCACGGCCGCATCCGCACTCATTGGCGCGGCCGAGACCGAAGCGGGCGCCGTCCGCACGACGGCCCTGACGACCGGAAGATTATTGACTTGCTGGGCCAGCGCCTGACCCGAACTGACCAAACCAACCACCATGGCGGCAGCAATCACCGACGCGCTGCCGGTACGCAGAACTTTCTTCAATTTTTTCTCTAGTTATGGCGGCCGGCCATCCGTCGATCGCATCCAAGCAAAGCACGCTTACTGGCGATCGCGGAGGGCTCGTCCGTCTTGCCCCGGGATCCGGCTCCAACTTCAGTGAAGCACCGCGGATCCACCCGCTCGTTAATTTGTTGCAGTGCACATAATGGAACGAACTGACCGCTCAACCGTGTGGGCGATGAATGGAGCAGCTGGCGGGTTGAACGCTCGGAACCCTGAACAAATTGACAGATTTCAGGCATTTATTCGCCAAGCGCTTGCTTGGATGCGCTTCCCGTCGCTAAGCGCCCGCTCAAAGGAGACATCCGCAAGATGGCCTATTGGCTGATGAAATCCGAACCCAGCGCCTACAGCTGGCAGGACCTGGTTCGCGACGGCAAGACCATGTGGGACGGAGTGCGCAACAACGCGGCCCGCCTGCATCTTCGGGCGATGAAGCCCGGCGACCAGGCCTTCTTCTACCACAGCATGGACGAGCGTGCCGTCGTCGGCATCATCAAGATCATCGGCACCGGCCAGCCGGACGGCGAGGACGGCAGCTGGGTCAAGGTTCCGGTGGAGCCCATCCGGCCGCTCGCCAAGCCGGTCACGCTGGCCGAGATCAAGGCGGAGCCGAAGCTCGCCAGCATGGAGCTGATCCGACAGTCGCGGCTGTCGGTAGCGCCGGTTCGCGAGGAGGAGTGGAAGCGGATCCTGGAGATGGCGAAGTGAAGCTGCCGATTGCTGCTATTACAATGTTCCTGACTGCCGCTGCCCCAACCCCATCCTACGACTGGAAGCTGACGCCCGCTGGCTGGGGGCCGGTCCGCATCGGCATGAATCGGGATCAGGTGGAGAAGGCGCTCAAGATTGAGCTGTTGGGCGACGCGTTCGACAATCAGGGCAGCTGCATCGAGCTGTTTCCGCACAGCGAGGAGCTTAAGGGGACCTTTTTCATGTTTCTCGACGGCAAGCTCAGCCGGATTTCGGTCGTGTCAGCAGGCAAGATTGCAACGCCGCGCGGCATCCAGGTCGGCTCGACCGCAGAAGATGTGCGCGCCGCCTATGGCGAAAAGCTGCTCGCCGAGCCGCATCACTATCTAGACCTGCCGGCCGAATATCTGACTTATTGGCTGAAGCTCGCGAAGAGCGGTGTGCGCTTCGAGACCGATACCGAGCGCAAGGTGCAGACGATCCACGCCGGCACCGAAAGCATCGAATTGATTGAGGGGTGTGCGTGACCGAATTGAGATGGCCTTAGCTTTTCGACAGCGGCCCCAAATTTGGCGTGCGACAAACTCCTGATACGCAATTCAGGAGTGACCAATGACGACTTACCTCATAATGGCGGCCGGCGTCGCGGCGCTTGCTGCACCGTCCGTTGACCGCAACAAGGTCGCGCGGTTGGACCGGGTGTATCAGGAAGCGGTCAAGCGCAACGACGTGGCGACGATGGACCGCATCCTTCATCCCAGCTTTCAGCTTGTATTGGGTGATGGGCGGAAGATCAGCCGCAAGCAGCTGATCATGGAGGCGAAGAGCCGGCGCATCGCTTACGAGCTGCAGGACGAAGTCGCCGGCACCCAATCGGTCAGGGTGTGGGGCGATACGGCTATCGTCACGGCAAAATTGCGTCTCAAGGGCGCAAAGGACGGCAGGTCCTTCAATCGAACCTTGTGGTTCAGCGATACCTATGTTCGGACCGATCGTGGCTGGAAATATCTTTTCGGCCAGGCATCGCTCCCGTTGCCGCAGGAAAGCGACGACAAGACCAGCGAGCTCGGCCTGTCCGAAACGCTGGAGGCCGCCGGTTTCCAGCAAGTCCGGGAGGCCCCTTGATGGCCTGCCAATGTGAATTGATAGGGTTTAAGCGCACGCTCCCGTTATGGTGCCGACCATGAGCACGAACCAGGTTACGCAGAACCGGCGGAAGCGGCTGTTCGACTGCGAACTGCTGGAGGTCGATGAACTGGTTGCGCGACCCGAATTGCCCCCGCGGGGCGAAACGTACCGGCGCCAGCTGGTCATCACCATCGGTGGTGCCTTCGAATATCACGTCGGTCGATCGGTCACCTGGGTTGACCCGTCACGGATCCTGTTTGCTGAGGCCCATCAATCCTACGTCGACCACCATGTCGTTCCGCGGACCGGGCACCACAGCGTCATCATGGCGCCGACCCCCGACATGATGGATGAGATTTGGGGCGATGTGGCCTTGCCGTTTACCGGGCGGGTTCGGGCATGCAGCCTAGGGGTGCAGCGCCTTGTCCAGTGTTTGCGGCGCGCTTCCGAACCACTCCAGGCTCAGGAATTGGGGGTCGCGATCATGGAACAATGCGTCGCCGAATCCCGGGCCGTCGCTGCTGCCGATACGCGCTGTGTTCGCCGCGCCAAGGCCGCCCTCAACGATTGCCCCAACGGCCGGCTGACGCTTGCGGAAATTGCCACCGAGCTCGGCGTGACGCCCGTCTATCTCACGCAATGCTTTAAGCGGTCGGAAGGAATGCCACTCTACCGCTATCAAACCATGCTGCGCCTCAACCGCGCGCTGAATCAGCTACCGGAACGAGATGACATCACCGATCTCGCTTTCGAGCTAGGATTTTCGAGCCACAGCCATTTCACCGCGGCCTTCCGTTCCCACCTCGGCCTCACCCCATCCATGTACCGCTCGGCCGCCCGGTCAGGCAGGATCGGTTCCTAAGTACGTCTCAGAATAGGTCGACGACCCGATCGAACGGCGCCCCGTCGGTCCCGAAACTGCCGATCCGGGCGAGGGACATCCTACGCCGCTTCCATCTTCCTGGCTTCCCGCTTCCGTTCATGCGGGTCGAGGAAGCGCTTGCGGATGCGGATCGCCTTGGGGGTGACCTCGACCAGCTCGTCGTCCTGGATGTAGGCGATCGCCTGCTCCAGCGTCATCCGCTTGGGCGGGGTCAGGCGGATGCCTTCGTCCTTGCCCGATGCGCGGAAGTTGGTCAGCTGCTTGGACTTCAGCGGGTTGACCTCGAGGTCCTGCGGCTTGGCATTCTCGCCGATCACCATGCCCTCGTAGAGCATCTCGCCCGGCGAAATGAACAGGATGCCGCGATCTTCCAGCGCATTGAGCGCATAGGCGACGGCCGCGCCCTGCTCCATCGAGATCAGCACGCCGTTCTGCCGGCCGCTGATCGGGCCCTTGTAGGGGCCATATTTCTCGAACAGCCGGTTCATGATGCCGGTGCCGCGGGTGTCCGACAGGAACTCGCCGTGATAGCCAATCAGGCCGCGCGACGGGGCCGAGAAGGTCAGCCGGGTCTTGCCGCCGCCCGACGGGCGCATGTCGGTCATCTCGGCCTTGCGGATCGCCATCTTGTCGATGACGGTGCCGCTGAACTCGTCGTCGACGTCGACCACGACCGTCTCATACGGCTCCTCGCGGCCGTTCGAACCATCGCGGAACAACACCCGCGGGCGGCTGATCGACAGCTCGAAGCCCTCGCGACGCAAAGTCTCGATCAACACGCCGAGCTGGAGCTCACCGCGTCCGGCAACCTCGAACGCGTCGCCGCCCTGGGTTTCGCTGACTCGGATGGCGACATTGCCCTCGGCCTCGCGCTCCAGCCTGTCGCGGATCACGCGGCTCTGCACCTTGTCGCCGTCCTTGCCGGCGAAGGGGCTGTCGTTGACCGCGAAGCTCATTGCCAGCGTCGGGGGATCGATCTCGCGCGCATGCAGCGGCTCGGTGATTGTCGGCTCGCCGATCGTATTGGACACGGTCGCCTTCATTAGCCCCGCGATGGCGACGATGTCGCCTGCCTTGGCCGTTTCAACCGGTACGCGCTCCAGACCCTGGAACGAAAACAGCTTCGTTACGCGGCCGTCCTCCACCGTCTTCCCATTGACGTCGACCGCCCGGATCGGATCGTTGATATTGAGCGTGCCGCTTTCGATGCGGCCAGTCAGGATTCGACCCAGGAAATTATCGCGATCGAGCAAGGTGGCCAGCATCTTGAACTCGGCTTCCGGATCGAGCTTCGGGGCGGGCACATGCTCGACGATCTTCTCGAACAGCGGCGTCAAATCGCCCTCGCGGACGTCATCGGTCAGTCCGGCATAGCCGGCGCGGCCCGATGCGTAGAGCGTCGGGAAGTCGAGCTGCTCGTCATTGGCGTCGAGGTTGAGGAACAGCTCGAACACCTCGTCGAGCACCTCCGCGGCACGCGCGTCCGGGCGGTCGATCTTGTTGACGACGACGATCGGCTTGAGTCCAAGGCTCAACGCCTTGCCGGTGACGAACTTGGTCTGCGGCATCGGTCCTTCGGCCGCGTCGACCAGGAGGATGACGCCGTCGACCATCGACAGGATCCGCTCGACCTCGGCGCCGAAGTCGGCGTGGCCGGGCGTATCGACGATGTTGATCCGCGTATCGTTCCACTCGATCGAGGTGCATTTGGCCAGGATGGTGATCCCCCGCTCTTTCTCCAGCTCGTTCGAATCCATCGCGCGTTCCTCCACGCGCTGATTTTCGCGGAAGGTGCCCGACTGGCGGAAAAGCTGGTCGACGAGCGTGGTCTTGCCATGGTCGACGTGGGCGATGATCGCCACGTTGCGCAGGTTCATATCGATGTCCGTGAGTTGAGAGTTGGCGCGCCCCTACAGGAAATGCTGCGCTGCGGCAATGGCATCCACGCGCAGCCTCAAGCGTTTGAAACGCCAGAAGGAGCCAAGCGATGCCAAAGGGTGCTTATACCGCGAAGCAGGAACGGAAGGCCGACCATATTGCCGAAGGCTATCGAAAAGAGGGCGTCAGCAAGAAGGAAGCTGAGGAGCGCGCGTGGCGGACGGTCAACAAGCAGGACAAGGGCGGCAAGAACGACGGTTCGGGCCGCAGCCGCAGCCGCAGCGCCGCTGCCAAGAAGGGCTGGGAAACCCGGCGCCGCCGCGGCAACGCCTGACTAACGCGGCAGCCTCTCCAAGATTTCGATCCCGCGCTCCAGCGCGCGAAGTTCGCTGTGCGCCAGCTTGCCGATGCGGCCCTCCAGCGACTGGTCGGCAACCGGCGGCCGGTCCAGCTGATCGCGCCCTATTTCGGTGAGCCTCAGCTGGAGGCGCCGGCGATTAGCGGGATCGGGCTGGCGATCGACCAAGCCGGCACGCACCAGCGCATCGATGGCGCGGCTGACTGCCGGCGCGCCGCGCTGCACCCGGGCGGCGATCTGGTTGAGCGTTGCCGGTTCGATCGCTCCGACCGCGCTGAGCAGGTCGCGCTGCTGGCCCATGGCCTTGGCCGCGGCCGTATCGCCGCCGAGCTGTTCCACCAACCTCGCAAAGCGCGACGCAAGCGCGCTGGGTGACGAATTTCCCCACATGAAATTGATGCTATCAAAGATTTCGCGTTTGGCAAATTTGCCTGTACGCAAGCATCATGGCGACGCGGCCCAAGCTCCCCCGAACTGTGTGGATCCTGGGCATCGTCAGCCTGCTGATGGATTTGAGCAGCGAGATTTATCATGCGCTGCTGCCGGCCTTCCTGACCGTAACGCTTGGGCTTCCGGCGGTGGCGCTGGGGGCGATCGACGGAATCGCGGAAGGGACTGCGAACATCGCCAAGCTGGTTTCCGGCCGGCTCAGCGACAGGCAGCAGCGCCGCAAGCCATGGATCCTGCTTGGCTATGGCATGGCCGCGCTGTCCAAGCCGCTCTTTCCCCTCGCGCAGGGCGCACTGCCAGTCCTTGGCGCGCGCTTCGTCGACCGGATCGGCAAGGGGATTCGCGGAGCGCCGCGCGACGCGATGATCGCCGACGAAACCCCTCCCGAGTTGCGCGGTGCGGCCTATGGGCTGAGGCAGGCGCTCGACACGGTCGGGGGAACGCTCGGCCCGCTGGCGGCCATCGGGTTGATGCTGCTGCTGGCCGACGATATCCGGACGGTATTCTGGATCGCCGCCATCCCGGCGTTCCTTTCCTTCCTGTTCGCCTGGGCGATGTTGACGGAGCCCGCGCGGCATTTGGCCGACGGCACCCCGGTTGCCTGGGGCGGCTGGCGGTCGCTCGACATTCAGGTCCGGCGGCTGATCGGGATCGGCTTTCTGTTCGGGCTCGCGCGATTTTCGGAAGGCTTCCTGATCCTGAAGGTGCTGGACGCGGGGCTTGCGCCGGCCTGGTCGCCGCTGGCGCTAGCCATGTTCAGCCTGGCCTTCCTGCTGCTCGCCTACCCCGCCGGCGCTCTCAGCGACCGGATGGAACCACGGTCGGTTCTCCTGGGCGGGATTGTGGTTCTCGTCGCCGCCGATTTGTGGCTCGCTCAGGCTGCCGAAATATGGGCGGTTTTTGCCGGAATCGCATTGTGGGGTGCGCACATGGCGCTGACGCAGGGCATTCTCGCCCGGATGATTGCCGACGCCGCGCCGGAACATCAGCGAGCGACCAGTTTCGGCGCCTTCTTCTTCGCCAGCGGCGTGGCAACCCTGTTGGCCAGTCTGGGCGCCGGGCTGCTGTGGGATCGCGGCGGACCGGCCGAGACGTTCACGGCCGCCGCCGGCGTCGCCGCCGTGGCTGGGGCGATGACCTGGTTATTGCCTAGGCGTTAGTCGGCCCGACCTCGCGGGTTTGCTTGAACGGCCACATCCGGCTGGCCACCGGCCCGCGGTCAACGAACTGGTTGTACAGCGCCGCGGACACATGGAGCACGACCAGGGCGAGCGTCGTCCACACCAGAATCTCGTGAACGTCACCAAAGTCATTTTCTTTGGGAATTCCCGGAATGGCGGGCAAGGAGAGACCGAACAGCAAGGGCACCGTCCCGTCCTCGGCGCGCCCCGAAACCGCAGCCAGCCCAGTCAGCGGTACAACGATCAGCAAGATGTAGAACAGGCGATGGTTCC
>DASTCB010000150.1:0-3427 GCA_035711585.1 Sphingomicrobium sp. | reverse complement strand
GGCATTGCCAGCCTGTTTAGCTCGTCAGCGCATCAGGTAAACCGTCCTAGTTGTAAGGCGGCTTATCCAGTCCTGCCGGGCTCTTCGTGAAAATCTCGCAGCCGTCCTCGGTAATGCCGATAGAATGCTCAAACTGCGCCGAGAGCGAGCGGTCGCGGGTGACCGCCGTCCAGCCGTCGTCGAGCAATTTGCAGTCTGGCCGGCCGATGTTGATCATCGGCTCGATGGTGAAGAACATGCCCGGCCTCAACTCCGGGCCGCTGCCCGGCCGGCCGGCGTGGACCACTTCCGGAGAATCGTGGAACAAACGTCCCAGACCATGACCGCAGAAATCGCGAACGACGCCATAGCGATGGTCTTCGGCGTGGCGCTGGATCGCATAGCCGATATCGCCGATCGTATTCCCGGGCTTGGCCTGCTCGATGCCCAGCATCAGGCACTCATAGGTGACATCGACCAGCTTGCGGGCCTTCAAGG
The DNA here is from genome assembly GCA_035711585.1 of Sphingomicrobium sp. Classification (GTDB taxonomy): domain Bacteria; phylum Pseudomonadota; class Alphaproteobacteria; order Sphingomonadales; family Sphingomonadaceae; genus Sphingomicrobium. The sequence continues at coordinate 2,950 of DASTCB010000150.1, read as the reverse complement.
GCGCGTCGCCGACCAGGTACATGCGGCTGGTGTCGCCGTGCCAGCCATCCAGGATCGGCGTCACGTCGATGTTGACGATGTCGCCGTCCTTGAGGACTTTCTCGCCGGGGATGCCATGGCAAACGACATGGTTGATCGAAGTGCAGCAGCTCTTCGTGTAGCCGCGGTAGCCAAGCGTGGCGGGCAGGGATCCGGCATCCAGCATCAGCCTATGGACGATGTCGTCGATTTCCTCGGTTGTTGCTCCGGGAACCACGTGGGGCACCAATGCGTCGAGGATCGATCCGGCGAGGCGACCGGCGGCACGCATGCCGTCGAAACCCTCCGGTCCATGGAGCTTGATGACGCCGTTGCGGGCCTCGGTCCGGTCCTCTGACGAGACGGTGATATATTCGGTCATGCCCTTAAAATAGGATGGCGTAGGCGGAAAGTCGAATGGAGGGCGGCAGCTTGGGTGAGGAAAAAATCTGGACCGCAGGCCTCGCCGTGATCGGCGATGAGATCCTGTCCGGGCGAACTCAGGACAGGAACATCGCCCAGGTCGCCACTTGGCTGAACGTCCAGGGCATTCGCCTTGCCGAGGTCAGGGTCGTGCCGGACGTCGAGGAGCGGATCGTCGAGGCGGTGAACGCGCTGCGTGCGCGCTACGACTATCTTTTCACAACCGGCGGCATCGGACCGACCCACGACGATATCACGGTGGATTCCATTGCCGCCGCGTTGGGCGTAGGGGTCGTCGTCCACCCCGAGGCACGGAAGATCCTCGAGCGTTACTATGCCGACAAGGGCGGCGTGACCGAGGCGCGGCTGCGCATGGCCCGCGTTCCCGACGGCGCCGAGCTAATCCGCAACTACTTATCCGGCGCGCCCGGGATTCGGCTCGGCAACATCTTCATCCTGGCGGGTGTCCCGCATATCTGCGCGGGCATGCTTGACGCGCTGACCGGCACGCTGGAGGGCGGCAGGCCGTTGGTCTCGGTAACCATCGGGGCCTGGGCGGCGGAAAGCGAAGTGGCCGACCTGCTTCGCACCGCCGAGCAGGCGAACGAAGGCGTCGCGATCGGCAGCTACCCCTTCTTCAAGCAGGGTCGGGTCGGCGCCAATTTCGTCGTCAGGTCCGAAGAGGAACAGCTGGCCCGTAAGGTCGCGGGCGAGCTGGAAAGCGCGCTGGCCTTGGCGGGATATGAGCCGGTCGAGGGCGGAATCTAACTGGCGTTGACGCTTCCGCTGCGGCTGTGGCAATCGCGGCGCCAGCAGGCGGGTATGATGTAATGGTAGCCTGTCAGCTTCCCAAGCTGAACGCGCGGGTTCGATTCCCGCTACCCGCTCCAGACTGGCCAGTCCGGGGGACTAAAAGAAACGGCGCCGCCTCCTCCGGGAGACTTTGCGGCGAGCCGCCTCATCCCATTAAAGAAAGACTTTGATTTCAGTTGTTTCCCTGCGCGTCGAGACGTCTGCCCAAGCCTACGAAGACATAGATCAGTGGCGGCACCAGAACGATGGAGAGGACGACCTTGGCAAGCATCTGGCCGAGCAGCAGATTGGCGATCGGGAAGACGCCGTAAAACGCGACGGTGATGAAAATGAGCGTGTCGACGATCTGGCTGAGCACACTGGCGACGCCCGACCTCAGCCACAACAGTTTCGCTCCTTCCCGGCCCTTGAGCCAGCTGAAGATCGTCACATTGAGGAATTGCGAAACGCCGTAAGCGATGATCCCGGCGATCCAGATCCGCCAGGTTGCGCCCATCATCAGCGTGAAGGCGTCTTGCCTGTCGGTGGGCATGTCGGCGGACGCCGGCAAGTTCAGCACGAGCAGTGTGAGGAGGATCGAAAAAATCAGCGGCACGAAGCCCATGAGGACCAAGCGATTGGCAGTCTCGCGGTTGTGTAGTTCAGCCACCGCGCTCGATGTGATGACCAGCATCAGGAAGGCGAAAATGCCGGCCTCGACCGCGAGCGGCCCGAGCGCGACCTGCTTATTGCCGAGCACGCCTGCGATGCAGACCATGCCGCCATAGAAAATGGCGAAGGCGAACAGCGATCGGCTGATTGATCGATCGGATTGCGGCTCTCGCGCCGCGGCCTGGACTTCGGTCGTCATGGAGGCGAAGGCCTAGCGGCTTCCACTTGACGGGCAAGGGTTTTGTTGACCTCGCGTCCCGGCGGCGGCTAGCGCGCGTGGCCGTGAATCAGCCATCGCTCGATATTGTCGCAATTGGCGATGCCCTCGTCGACGTCATCGCGACCTGCGACGACGCCTTCCTGGTCGAGCATCGGCTGCCCAAGGGCTTGATGCAGCTGCTCGACACCGAAGCAGCGGACCTTCTCTACGCCGCCATGGGCAATGCCCGCGAAATGAGCGGCGGCTCGGCGGCAAACACAATGGCCGGGATCGCCGCCATGGGCGGCAGGGCGTCCTTCATCGGCCAGGTCGCCGACGACCAGTTGGGCGAGATCTTCCGTCATGACATGCGTGCCCTCGGAGTCCGCTTCGACACCCCTCCGCTGAACAGCGGCAGCGATCATCCGACCGGGCGTTGCCTGATCCTGGTGACGCCTGACACGCAGCGGACCATGAACACATGTCCGGGCGCCTCGCACCAGTTGCGACCGGAAACGCTGGACGAAGAGCTCATCGCCTCGGCCTCGATCCTGATGCTTGAGGGTTATCTGTGGGGGCCGGAACTGCCGCGCCTGGCCATGGAGCGGGCGATTCAAGTTGCACATTCCGCCGGCCGCAAGGTCGCTTTCACCTTGTCGGAGAGCGTTTGCCTACCGGACCGCCGCGAGGGCATGATGCGCGTCATCCAGGACGGTACGGTCGACCTGCTGTTCGCCAACGAGCATGAAGCCATGCAGCTGACGGGTTCGCACGACCTTGGCGATGCGTTCGCCCAGCTTTCCGCCAGGGTTCCGACCCTGGTCATCACCCGCGGTGCCGAAGGCG
>DASTCB010000149.1:0-17652 GCA_035711585.1 Sphingomicrobium sp. | reverse complement strand
GGGCAGATGCTCTAGCTTGGGGGCCGACTTGAGGAAGTCGATGGGTCCCGAGAAGAGCTTGCGAGCGCGCTCCGCAATGTCCGGCTGATCCTCCACTCCCGCCTCAGGTCTTGATCGGGTGGGTGTCGGACAGGTGCATGTCGTAGCGCTTGTAGAGCCACGCCTGCTGGCCGATCGACAGGATATTGTTGGTCACCCAGTAGAGCTGCAGACCGGCCGCGAATGGGGCCATGACGAACATCAGCACCCAGGGCATGATCGAGAAGATCTGGGCCTGCACCGGGTCGGGCTGCTGCGGGTTCAGCTTGAACTGGATCCACATGGTGACGCCAAGCAGGATCGGCAGCACGCCGATCGCAAGGAAAGCCGGCGGCGTGAACGGCAGCAGGCCGAACAGGTTGACCGGGGTCAGCGGGTCGGGCGCCGACAGATCCTTGATCCACAGATAGAAGGGCTGGTGGCGCATTTCGACGCTGACCAGCAGCACCTTGTAGAGCGCGTAGAAGATGGGGATCTGGAGCAGGATCGGAAGGCAGCCCGCGGCGGGTTTGATCTTCTCTTCCTGGTAGAGCTTCAGCATCTCCTGCTGCAGCTTGGGCTTGTCGTCCTTGTAGCGCTCCTGGAGCGCCTTCATCTTCGGCTGGACCTTGCGCATGCCCGCCATCGACCGGAACTGCTTGTCGGCGATCGGGAACATCAGGATGCGGACGATGATGGTCAGCGCGATGATCGCCAGGCCGAAGTTGCCGAGCTGACCGAACAGCCAGTTAAGCAAGTTGAAAATTGGCCTCATGAACCATTCGAACCAGCCCCAGTCGATGGACTTCGAGAGGTTGGTGATGCCTTCATTTTCGTAGCGATCGAGCAGGGCCTTTTCCTTGGCGCCGGCAAACAGTCGCGCTTCGGTTGAAACCGCTTGGCCCGGTGCGACTATGAAGGGCCGACCAGCATAATCCGCCTGATAGGCGCCGCTGCCGCTCTTACGGAAGCTGGCCTCGACCGGAGCGCCATTGGCGGGAATTACTGCGGTCAGCCAATATTTGTCTGTGAAGCCTAGCCAGCCGCCACGCGACGAAAAGGCGTTGGTTCCGGCCTTGGCATCACTGCCGAACAGGCGCGCAAAGAAACCGGGCTCCTCACCGTCGAGATTTTCATACCCTACGTCATACTGAGCCACACCGTTAAAGACACCGTTCGGTCCGACGTGCTGAGTCCAGCTTGACAAGTCGGGACTCTCGTTTGCTCGACTTGCGAGGCCATAAACGTGCAGGCCTACCGCGCCGGTGCCGCCGTTCACCACCCGCTGTTTGACAGTGAACAGATAGCCGTCGTCGACCGATACGATCAGCTCGAACCGCTGGCCGGTCGGGTTGGTCCAGCTCAAGGTCACCGGCTTGCCCGGCGTCAGCACCGGCGCGCTGGCCGTCCAGATACTATTGGCGTCCGGTGTGGCGACGCCCTGGCCGGTCCAGCCATATTGCGCGAAATAACTGCCTCTGGCGCCGGCGGGCGACAGCAGCCGCACGGGCTGCGAATTCTGGTCCAGCGTCTCGAGCTCGCGGGCCAGCACCAGATCGTCGAAACGGGCGCCCTTGAGGTTGATCGAACCGGCGAGGCGGGGCGTCTCGATCCGCACGCGAGGGGTCTCCGCCAGCACCGCTGCGCGGGCGCGAATCGCCTGCGGAGCGTCCGTCGGCGGAGCTGCCTGCCACGTTGGCGCCGGGCTCACCTTGCCATTCTCGACCTGCTGGGTCTGGGGACCCGCCGTCGGGAAGAATTGCTCGGACAATAGGCTCCAGCCGATGAGCACCAGGGCGCTCAGCACGATGGCGAGGAGCATGTTGCGGTTGTCGTTCACTCTATTGTCCTTGAATCTCAGGGGACCGGGTCAAGACCCTGGCCTCCCCACGGATGGCAACGGGAAATTCGCTTGAGGGCCAGCCACCCCCCTTTGAGCGCGCCATAGCGTTGCAGTGCGGTGATTGCATAGGCCGAACAGCTCGGCTGGTAACGGCAGCTTGGCGGCAGGATTCGGCTCGGCCCAAGCTGCCAGCCGCGAGTCAGCAGGATGAGGAAGCGCGCGATCATGCCGCGGCGACCTTCTTCAGCGCCCGCTTCAGCTCGGCGGCGAGGCTGGCATAGTCGCGCTCGATCCCACCGGCGCGGCCGATCAGAATGTGGTCGGCCCCGGGGATGCCATGTTCGGGCAGGGTCTCGCGGGCGAGGGCGCGAAATCGGCGCTTCATCCGGTTGCGAACGACCGCCCCGCCGATCTTCTTGGTGACGGTGAAGCCGACGCGCATTGTCGGGTCGCCGTCCTCGCGCGGACGGACCAGCAGGACGAAGCCGGGCATGGGGGCGCGCTTGCCGCGGTTGGCGGCGAGGAAATCCGAGCGCTTCTGTAGTGTAACTAGGCGCTGAGCTTCTTGCGGCCGCGGGCGCGGCGCGCGTTCAGCACCTTGCGGCCGCCGACCGTCGCCATGCGGCTGCGGAACCCGTGCCGCCGCTTGCGGACCAGATTGCTCGGCTGGAAAGTGCGCTTCATCGCTCATGCCTCAGATTCGAATGAAAATAGGCCGCCGAAGCGGCCGTTGTTGCGGGCGCCGATAGTCGGCAGCCCGCTCAAAGTCAACGCCGTTCGCCTATTCATCGCGGATGATTGACGGCTGAACGGCCGCTTCTTGCTCCTTGCGAATTGCCTCGCGCCGCTTTGCGCTTTGACGGCGAAGCGCCCAGTCGGTCCAGCGCCCTGCCTTGGGCTGCCAGCGCTTGAACTTCACATAACGGCGTCGTGCCCACATGCTGGTCTTCAACACCAATGCCAATCCGATGCCGGCGACGATGATCCCGCCGGGGCCGGGAAGGGCTCCGACCAATGGCGCGACGACCAGCAGCAGGATGACGCCGACGACGAAGATGGTCCATTCGACCATCGGCGAATCCATGAAGGCGCGCCATTGCTCGCGTTTCCACATCGCCGGGATGTGGGCAGCGTCTCCGGCGAGACAAGGGCGCTTGCCTCTCGTTTCGGATGCGGTTTAGTCTGTTTTGGCCGAGCTAGGGGGAAGTTTGCTTCATTGTTGTGGGCGTGACGCCGGAGGCGGGTGCTGATGGCCGCCACCGTCTCGACCGTCGCCTTCCTGGGCCTCGAGGCTCGCGCCGTCGAGGTTCAGGTGCAAATGTCGGTTGGGCTTAACGCCATCGTGATCGTCGGCCTGCCCGACAAGGCGGTGGCCGAAAGCCGGGAGCGGGTGCGGGCGGCGCTCAGCGCCATCGGCCTTGCGCTTCCGCCCAAGCGGATCATCGTCAACCTGTCCCCGGCCGACCTGCCCAAGGAGGGATCGCATTACGACCTGCCGATCGCGCTTTGCCTGCTGGCGGCGATCGGCGCGGTCGATGCCGAAAGCCTGTCGCACTATGTCGCAGTTGGAGAGCTCAGCCTTGACGGGAGGATCGCGCCGACGCCTGGCGTGCTGCTGGCCGCGCTTCACGCCAGCAGCCAGGGCCAGGGGCTGATTTGCCCGGCGGCACAGGGCAGCGAGGCGGCCTGGGCCGGCAATGTCGAGGTGCTGGCGGCGCCCGACCTGCTGGCGCTGCTCGCGCACCTCAAGGGGACGCAGTTGCTGCGCCCCCCGCCACCGGGCGAGGCCGAGCCCGTCGTCGGCGGCCCCGACCTCAAGCAGGTCAAGGGCCAGGAGGTCGCCAAGCGGGCGCTGGAGATCGCCGCGGCCGGCGGGCACAACCTGTTGATGAGCGGTCCGCCCGGGGCGGGCAAGTCGCTGCTCGCTTCCTGCCTGCCTGGAATCCTGCCGCCGCTCGAGCCGAGCGAGGCGCTGGAAGTGTCGATGGTGGCCAGCGTCGCCGGCGAGCTGGAGGGTGGGCGGTTGCGGCGGCGCCGGCCGTTTCGTTCCCCGCATCACAGTGCCTCGATGCCGGCGCTGGTCGGCGGCGGGCTCAAGGTCCGTCCCGGGGAGATCAGCCTGGCGCATCTGGGGGTGCTGTTCCTGGACGAATTGCCCGAGTTCCAGCGACCGGTGCTCGATTCGCTCCGCCAGCCGCTGGAGACGGGCACGGTCAGCGTCGCCCGGGCCAATATGCACGTCACTTTCCCGGCGCGGGTGCAGATGGTGGCGGCGATGAACCCCTGTCGCTGCGGCCATTTGGGCGACCCGGCGCTCGCCTGCGCGCGTGCGCCAAGATGCGCCGCCGATTACCAGGCCAGGGTGTCGGGACCGCTGCTCGACCGAATCGACCTCCATGTCGAAGTGCAAGGGGTCAGCGCGGCCGATCTCACCCTGCCGCCGCCGGCCGAGGGCAGCGACGAAGTCGCCAGGCGGGTGGCGGCGGCGCGCTCGGTCCAGAGCCGCCGCTACAATGGTAATGGCGTCAGGACCAATGCCGAGGCGGACGGCGAGCTGCTCGACAAGGTGGCCACGCCCGACGAGCCCGGACGCAAGCTGCTCGCCGATGCGGCGGCGGCGATGCGCCTGTCGGCGCGCGGCTTTCATCGGGTGTTGCGGGTCGCCCGCACCATCGCCGACCTGGCCGGCGCCGAACAGGTCGGGCGGATTCATGTTGCGGAGGCATTGAGCTATCGCCGCCAGGCGCCGCGCAACTAGGCCGCCGGGCGCATCAAACAATTGTTAAGCGCGCCTCGATACCAAGCCGACGCCGAAAGTTGCTTTACCCAAGGAGGCCGGCTTGATGCCGGTCGCAGCATTGGTTGGCTCGTTCCTGGCCGGCCTATTGCTGCTCGGGGTGGTGGTCCTGTGCCTGAAATTCCTCATCCTGATGCTTACCGAGGGTGATCGGGGTCCAAGCCCTACGGTGCCAGCCCCTATGGCCTGAATTACGGCTATTGATCCCGCATCATCCGGCATTGCCAACCAGGTTCGCGTCGCTAGGCTGATCCTGCCTTGACAGGGAGGGGATTATGGCAGTCGAGAAATCACCCGTGGAGTGGGCGCTGACGCCGCTCCAGAAATATGCGCAATTTTCGGGCCGCGCACCGCGAGCGGAATATTGGTGGTTCTACCTGTTCGCCATCATCGCCTACATCGTGGTCGCCATGATCGACGGCGTGCTCGGATCGACCCTGGTCGGACCCTATGGAATTCTCACCGGGCTGCTGTGGCTTGGCCTCATCGTTCCGACCATCGCGGTCGGCGTCCGGCGGCTCCACGATACCAATCGCACCGGCTGGTGGATGCTGGCGCCGTTGGTTCCTTACATCCTCGGCCTGTTGATGATGGGACCGACCATCATGGATCCGGCGGGCGCGGGGATGGCCGCCGCCGGCGGAGCGATGATCTTCATGCTGATCGGCAGCGTGATGGCGATCGTCCTCTTCGTCTTCACCGTGCTTCGCGGAACCCAGGGTCCGAACAACTATGGTCCGGACCCTTATGGCGCGGACGTCGAGCAGGCCTTCGCCTGATCATCGCCTTGCGGGCGCGCTGCTGATCGTCTAGCCAGCGCGCTCGCTAGGGCCCCCGTGGCGGAATTGGTAGACGCGCTCGACTCAAAATCGAGTTCCCAAAAGGAGTGTCCGTTCGAGCCGGACCGGGGGCACCATCGCGAGGCTCGGCAAAAAAAGGCCAGCGCGGCGCGCTGGCCTTTTTTGTTGCTCACAATTGGAACCGCTCCGCTTCCGCAACATCTGGCGGCCCGGCGCAGGTCGGCTAAGATGCGCCGATGGACGCGCGCACCGGAACCTCGAGTGATTCGCACGCCCCGGACATGGAGGCGCTTCAGGTAAAGCGCGTCCGGCTGCTCGCGTCGCTGACCCTGATCGGCGGCATCGGGCTGATTCTCGCACTGCCGTTTGCGCTTCGCGCCGGGGCGGAATTCTTCCTGCCGGTGACCGCGGCGTTGGTGGTCGCCATCGCGCTGGTGCCGATGCTGGAATGGTTCGAGCGGCGCGGCGTTCCGTCAACGCTCGCTTCGCTGCTGTGCGTGCTGGTGTTCCTGGCGATCGCCATTTTTGCCATGGCGGCGATCGTCATTCCGGCGATCGACTGGGTGGTGCTGATCCCGCAGCGGATCGACCGAGTGACCGAAGCGCTGGCGCCGGTGCTCGATGCCTATTCCAATCTGGAGAAGTTCATCGACCGGACCGCAGCGCGAATCTCGATGGAGGCGACCGAAGCGAGGACGGTCCGTATCGAGACTCCCAACTCGATGCTCGGCATCATCACCGCCTCCGCTCCGCATGCGGCGGTGCAGCTCTTCTTCGCCCTGCTGGTGATCTATTTCTTCCTCGCCGGCTGGACCGGCATGCGCAAGCGGACGATCGTCAGCCGCGGCAGCTTCGAGGGCGCCCTGACCACGGCGCGGGTCATCCAGCAGACGGTCGACGCCACCTCGACCTACATCGGCACCATCACCGTCATCAACGTCTGCCTCGGCGCGCTCACGGCCGCGATCCTGTGGGCGCTGGGCATGGATTCTCCGGTGATGTGGGGCGGCCTCGTGGCAGTGCTCAATTACATCCCCTACATCGGTCCAATCGTCGCCGCGCTGCTGCTCGCGCTGGGTGGGCTGATGACCTTCGTCGATCCCTGGGCGGCGATGCTCCCGCCGGTCGTGTTCGTCGGACTTCACCTGATCGAGGCGAACATCATCACCCCGCTGGTGGTCGGCCATCGGCTGACCATCAACCCGCTGCTGATCCTGGTGTCGCTGTCCTTCTGGGCCTGGGTGTGGGGAACGACCGGCGCTCTGCTCGCGGTACCTCTCCTCATCATTTTCAAGACGATCTTCGCCGCCGCGGGGACGCCCGACATCGCCGGCTTCCTGTTCGAGGAAGGCACCCTGACCCATGTCGGCGAAGAGGAAGAAAAAGAGGACTGAACGAACCGCAAACCGTGTTGACAGGGTGGGGCGGCTCTCCTAGTTGCGCCGCCTCAGCCCAAAGCGCGGGTGTAGCTCAGTTGGTTAGAGCGCCGGCCTGTCACGCCGGAGGTCGCGGGTTCGAGCCCCGTCACTCGCGCCATTTCCCTTATTTGTCGATCGTGCAGAACAGCAGGTTTGTGCAGGCGCTGCTCTTCGCGGTCTTTGTTAGTTCGGCGACGCTTTCGAGCCGTCGGTGATCGGTGGCGCCTGAGGCGCCTCGCCGTTCCCCGCCCCCTCTGTCGTTCGTCCAAAAGGGCGTTCGGCCTCTGGGCTTCCGCCCTCCAGCGCGAAGCGAAGATTGTCCGACGCGGCGACGCGCTCGACATAGGGCGTAACCTCGACCTTCTCGACGGCCTCGCGCGCCTCGGGCGTGAACAGCAGGCGGACTCGGCCGTCCTTGCCCTCGATCACCCTGGCGCCCGACTCTTGCAGCTTTTCGAGATTCACATTCGCCAGCTGGACCTCGGGTTCCGGCCTCGGAGCGTTGAGCGCCGCCAGCCGCAGGGCGGACGGATTGCCTTCGGCCGCCGACCAGCGATCGGTGAAGGCCGCGGGACGGCCCCAGCCGCCCGGCCAGCGATAGAAGATGTGCGCTCCCTGGACCGCGGTCTTGGTTAGGCTCGACGCCCAATAGGGAACGACATAATTGGCATGATAATGAGTGGCGTAGCCGGCCGGCGCGAAGACATAACCCTTGAGCGCCGCTTCGGCGACCTTGCGGGCGCGATCCCACAATGCCGGCATCGGCCGATAGGCCATCGATCCGTCGCAGGTGAAGGTGAACTGGCAGCCGGTGACCCGGGTCGAGCCTTCATAGACTACGCCGCACACGCTGTTGGGGAAGGCCGGGTGACGGACACGGTTCAGCACCACCTGGGCGACGCCTCGCTGGCCGTCGGTCGGCTCCTTCGCGGCTTCATAATAAATGGCGCTGGTCAGGCATTCGAGCGCTCGGGCCCGGGTCGCGGCCGAAGCCTTGCCCAGGCTGAATGGCATCGCGGCGGGGTTGGGGCCCGAGGCCAGCGGGATTTGCGCGTTGAGCGCCAGTGCCGTTTCGGGCGCCAGTTGGCGGATCTGGGTCGGCAGCGGCTTCATCGAAAGCGCGGCCTCGTCCTCGCCGAACGAATGCAGGCTCGGGGTCGCCCAGCTGACTCCCGCTAGCGCTAGCATGGCCGCGCCGAGCAGGCCCACGGCGAGCGTCTCGCGCGGATGGCTATGCCAGGGCCGCATCTGCTTGAGGCCTGGCGGCAAGAGGTTCGTCAAAGTCTGCATGGCTCGGGCGGCGGTGATCTGCTCGCCCAATACAGTGTTTTCAATGAACCTTCGACGAACGGAGTGATTCAGCGTCCGAAACGACCCGATTAGCCCCGGAAACGGCCGGTTTCCATCCATCGGAGGAGTGGCTTGAGAGGAAGAATCCACGCGATCCCCGCGACGAAATAGAAGACTGCCTGCAACAACACGGGCCAATGCCCTACCGTTCCCGACAGCGACACGATAATCGCCGCCCAGATCGCGATCAGCCCCAGGATCGCGAAGATCCCGGCCGGCTTGCGCCAACTGGGCTCGCGAACCTTCACCGGAACATCTCCAGTCCCTCGGGCGAGGCAAAGCCGTCCAGCGGTACGTCCCACGGGTCGGCGGGAATCGTCTCGTCCAGCAGCTGCACCCGCCAGCCTAGCCCGAACAGCAGGGCGCCATGTTCGCGCAAAGCTCCGAGGATCCGGTCATAATGACCCTTGCCCTGGCCAAGGCGCGTCCCGTGGCGGTCGATTGCGACCAGCGGGACAAGGACGAGGTCGGGGTAAACCTCGGGGGAATCAAGCGAGGGCTGGAAGCAGGCCCAGGGGCCGGCCTCGTCTGGGTCGCCGGCAAGAAAGCGGAACTGGCTGTGGTGATCGGCGAAAGCAGGATAGGCGATGATCGTGCCACGACGGGCCGCGGCCTCGAGCGCTGGGAACGGGCTGATCTCGGGAGGAAGCGGGCAATAGCCGCCTGCGATTCGCGACTTGGCGAGAAGCGGATCGAGCACGTCGGCCAGCTGCTGTTCCAGCCGGCCTCTTCCTTCCCGATCGAGAGCCTCGACAAAGGCGCCGCGCCGCTCCCGCGCAATGCGGCGGAGCGAGAGCTTGTCGCCGGGAAGAGATGCGTGTGACGGGACCACCATGGCCGTTTGCCCTAAAATCCTCTGACGCCAAAACGTCAGGTGGGTGCCGTGTACGTCGGGCCAGGGCCCGGGCAGGGACAGCTCCCAAGTGGATCATATCGCCTCAGGGATTTTCCGAAGGCTCGTACGAGGCAGTGCCCGTCGCCCCGCAATTTAGGGTGCGGAACCGTTTTGCTCAAGCCGGTCAGCGAGCAATTCGAGTCGTTCGGCGAGCCGAAGGGTCCGTTCGACGAGGTCGTCATCGGGCACCTGGGGGACTTCGAAGTCGCGTCCGTCGACAATCTGGTCGGCGAGCAGCAGCGCCGCGAACAGCAGCTGGCGCGATTCGCTCAGCGTGCCGAGGCCGGCCAGCGCTTCGCGGCTCTTGGCGTCGACCAGCGCGCCGGCCTTGCGCAATGTTTCCTCTTCGCCGTTTCGGCACGCGACCTTGTAGGGGCGGCCGGCGATGGTCAGCTCGACCTCAGCCACGGCCCGCTTCCGCAATGATGGCATCGAGCTCGCCGAGCGCCGCGGCGACCCTGGACCGAAGCTCTTCGTCCCGGCCTCCGGCGCTGCTTTCGCTGGAACTCATTGATCCGCGTTCCACCGCGCGCTCGATGCGCAGAAGCGCGCGCTCGGCGCGTTCCATGGCTTGTTCCAAGGGCCTACCGCTCATGGCTTAGAAGGCGTAGCAGAATGGATGCCGTCCGCAAGCGGTTGAGACGCGGTCTCAAGGTTGACCTTCTGCCGCCCGGCGACAATAGGCACCAAACCATCGGCCAGCCGAATCCGTCCCACCCCGGCCGACCCATGGAGATTCGATGCCGACGCAACGCCGACTCGCCAATGCCATTCGCGCCCTGGCGATGGATGCGGTCGAGGCCGCCAACTCCGGCCATCCCGGAATGCCGATGGGCATGGCTGACGCCGCTACCGCGCTGTTCACAAGGCATTTGAAATTCGACCCGACGGACCCGCATTGGCCCGACCGCGACCGCTTCATCCTGTCGGCCGGGCATGGCTCGATGCTGATCTACGCCCTGCTCCATCTGACCGGATACGCGCACCCCACGATCGAGGAGATCCGCAACTTCCGCCAGCTCTCCAGCCCCTGCGCGGGGCATCCGGAGAACTTCATGCTGCCCGGCGTCGAAACGACCACCGGGCCGCTGGGGCAGGGCCTGGCCAGCGCGGTCGGCCTGGCGATCGCCGAGCGGCATCTCAACGCCATCTACGGGGACGACCTGGTCGACCATCGCACCTATGTGCTGGCCGGTGATGGCTGCCTGATGGAGGGAATCAATCACGAGGCGATCGGGCTGGCCGGCCATCTGAAGCTCGGACGGCTGATTGTCCTGTGGGACGACAACAAGATCACCATCGACGGATCGACCGACCTCAGCCGCAACGAAGATGTGATGGCTCGCCATTCGGCGATGGGCTGGCACACGGTCGAATGCGACGGGATGGACAGCGGCAAGGTGTCGAAGGCGATCGAGGAAGCCATCGCCGACCCGCGCCCGTCGCTGATCCGCTGCAAGACGATCATCGGCTATGGCGCTCCCAACAAGCAGGGCACCGCCGCGACTCATGGCTCCCCGCTTGGGGCCGAGGAGGTGGCCGCGGCCCGCAAGGAACTGGGGTGGGACCTGCCGCCGTTCGAAATCCCGGACGATGTAGCCAGGGCCTGGCGCGAGGCCGGGGCGCGCGGCGCCAAGGACCGGACCGACTGGCAATGGCGTTTGGAGACCAGCGGCAAGGCGCAGGAGTTCCGCGACCGGCTGGCGGGCCGGATCGATGACCGCTGGCTCAAGCCTTATGTCGACGCGCTGGTCGCCAACCCGGCCAAGGTCGCGACCCGCAAGGCGTCGGAAATGGCGCTGGAGGTGATCAACACCGCTTGCCCATGGACGATCGGCGGTTCGGCCGACCTCACCGGCTCCAACAATACGAAAACCAAGGATCTGCAGCCGCTCACGCATGAGAATTATGCGGGCCGCTACATCTACTACGGCATTCGCGAGTTCGGAATGGCGGCGGCGATGACCGGCATGGCGCTCCACGGCGGCGTGCTGCCCTATGGCGGCACCTTCCTGGTCTTCTCCGACTACAGCCGGCCGGCGATCCGCCTCGGCTCGCTGATGGGCGCCAAGGTGATCCATGTCATGACCCATGACTCGATCGGGCTTGGCGAAGACGGGCCGACCCACCAGCCGATCGAGCATCTCCAGTCGCTCCGGGCGATGCCGGGAATCCACGTTTATCGCCCCGCCGACGCGGTCGAGACGGCCGAATGCTGGGCATCGGCGCTGGCGATCGACGGGCCGAGCCTGATTGCCCTGTCCCGGCAGAACCTGGCGCCGGTGCGAACCCAGGCGGCGCAGGAGAATCTGTCGGCCAGGGGCGCCTATCGACTCAGGGCCGCGCAAGGGGACCGCAAGGTGATCCTGATCGCTACCGGTTCCGAGGTCGAGATCGCCCTGGCAGTCGCCGCCAACCTTGAAGGCGAGGGGATCGGCGCCGATGTCGTCTCCATGCCCTGCACGGAGCTGTTCGATCTGCAGCCCGAGGCCTATCGCGAGGATATCCTCCCCGACGTATCGAACCGCGAGATCCTCCGCGTCTCGATCGAGGCGGGAACGACCTTCGGCTGGGAGCGCTACACTGGCCTTCATGGCCTGCGTATCGGAATCGACCGCTTCGGCGCGTCTGCGCCCGCGGCCGACCTCTACGACCATTTCGGGCTCACCGCCCCCAAGATCACCGATCGCGTGCTCGCGCACATGAAAATAAGGGAAATCGCATGACCAAAGTCGCCATCAATGGATTCGGCCGAATCGGCCGCCTCGTCGCCCGCGCCATCCTCGAGCGCGACGATCACGGCCTTGAGCTGGTGGCGATCAACGACCTGGCGGACGCCAAGGCGAATGCGATGCTGTTCAAGCGCGATAGCGTCCACGGGCCGTTCCCGGGCGAAGTCAGCGCCGAGGGCGATTCGATGGTCGTCAACGGCAGGCGGATCAAGGTGACCGCCGAGCGCGATCCGGCCAAGCTGCCCCACAGGGACCTGGGCGTCGACATCGCGCTGGAGTGCACCGGCTTCTTCGCCGACCGGGAGGGCGGCCAGAAGCATCTCGATGCCGGGGCGAAACGGGTGCTCATCTCGGCGCCGGCCAAGGGCGCCGACCTGACCGTCGTCTATGGCGTCAACCATGACAAGCTGACCGCGGAGCACACCATCGTCTCCAACGCCAGCTGCACCACCAACTGCCTGGCGCCGGTGGCCAAGGTGCTGAACGATTTCGTTGGCATCGAGCGCGGGCTGATGACCACCATCCACGCTTACACCAACGACCAGAAGATCCTCGATCAGATCCATAGCGACATGCGCCGCGCGCGCGCCGCAGCGATGTCGATGATCCCGACCACGACCGGCGCCGCGCGCGCGGTGGGCGAGGTGCTGCCCGAACTGAAGGGCAAGCTTGACGGCTCCGCGGTCCGCGTGCCGACCCCGAACGTCAGCCTGGTCGACCTGACCTTCACCCCGGGCCGTGAGACCAGCAAGGACGAGATCAATGCGGCGCTCAAGGCGGCGAGCGAGAGCAACGAGCTGAAGGGCATTCTTGACTATACGGACGAGCCCCTGGTCTCGATCGACCTCAACCATAATGGGGCGAGCTCGACCGTCGACAGCCTGGAAACCGCGGTGATCGAGGGCAAGCTGGTCCGCGTCGTCAGCTGGTACGACAATGAATGGGGCTTCTCGAACCGCATGGTCGACACGGCCGGGGCGATCGCCCGGTTGATTTAGTTGTCCGTCATGCCAGCGAAAGCTGGCATCTCGGCTGAACGGTCACCAATGAGATCCCAGCTTTCGCTGGGATGACGGGAATGGGATGGCTCAAACGTTCAAAACCCTCGACGACCTTCCCGCCGACCTGACCGGCAAGCGGGTGCTGGTCCGCGTCGACCTGAACGTGCCGATGCAGGATGGCGCGGTCAGCGACGATACGCGGCTGCGCGCCGCGGTGCCGACCATCGCCGAGCTGTCCGACAAGGGCGCGATCGTGCTGCTGCTGTCGCATTTCGGCCGGCCCAAAGGAGCGAAGCGGCCCGACATGTCGACCGCGCTGCTGGTCAAGCCGCTGGCCGAGTTGACCGGCCGTTCGGTCCGGTTTGTCGAGGATTGCGCTGGACCGGAAGCAGCGCGGGCCGTGTCGATCATGCTGCCGGGTTCGATCGGCATCCTCGAGAACACGCGTTTCCACCTCGGCGAGGAAAAGAACGATCCCGAGCTGGCCAGGGGCATGGCGGCGCTCGGCGACTATTATGTCAACGACGCCTTCTCCGTGTCGCATCGGGCCCATGCGTCGACCGAGGGGGTGGCGCACCTTCTTCCGTCTTTCGCCGGGCGGGCGATGGAAGCGGAACTGACCGCACTGGAACAGGCGCTCGGCAATCCGGACTGTCCGTTGGCGGCGGTGGTCGGCGGCGCCAAAGTGTCGACCAAGCTAGCCGTGCTCGGCAATCTGGTCGGCCAGGTCGATCATCTGATCATCGGCGGCGGCATGGCCAATACCTTTCTCGCCGCGCGCGGAGTCGATGTTGGAAAGTCCTTGTGCGAGAAGGATTTGGTGGGCGAGGCGGAAAGCATCTTCGAGCGCGCCGATGCCGCCGGATGCACCATCCATCTTCCCTATGACGTGGTGGTGGCCAAGGAGTTCGCGCCCAACCCGCCGAGCCTGCGCACGGTGAACGTCCATGAGGTTGCAGCGGACGAGATGATCCTCGACGTCGGCCCGGCGGCTGTTGAAGCATTGGCCGATGCGCTCAAGACCTGCCGCACCCTGGTGTGGAACGGGCCGCTGGGAGCTTTCGAGACCCCGCCGTTCGACGAGGCGACGGTAGCCTTGGCCAAGACCGCTGCGGCGCTGACCCAGGATGGCAGCCTGGTGTCGGTCGCCGGTGGTGGCGACACGGTCGCGGCATTGAACCACGCCGGGGTGGCGGGCGACTTCACCTTCGTCTCGACCGCCGGCGGCGCCTTTTTGGAATGGATGGAAGGCAGGACGCTTCCCGGCGTCGCCGCCCTCCAGAGCAAGTAGGAAGAATCATGAATCAGGAAATGCTCGCGAAAATCCGTGACGGCCAGGGCTTCATTGCCGCGCTCGACCAGAGCGGCGGTTCGACGCCTGGGGCGCTCAAGGCCTATGGCATCGGCGAGGACGCCTTCTCCAGCGAGGAGGAAATGTTCGGCCTGATCCACCAGATGCGCTCGCGGATCATCACCTCGCCTTGCTTCGGCAATGGCAAGGTGATCGGCGCGATCCTGTTCGAAAAGACGATGGACGGCGAGGCCGGCGGCAAGCGCGTGCCCGAGCTTCTGTGGGAACGCGGCGTGGTGCCTTTCCTGAAAGTCGACAAGGGCCTCGCCGACGAGGCAGACGGAGTGCAGCTGATGAAGCCGAACCCCGATCTCGAGGCCTTGCTCGACCGGGCCAATGCCAGGGGCATTTTCGGCACCAAGATGCGATCGGTCATCAAGCTGGCCAATCCGGTGGGCATTGCGGCGGTGGTCGCTCAGCAGTTCGACGAGGCCAGGCGCATCCTCGCCAAGGGACTGATGCCGATCATCGAGCCGGAAGTGTCGATCAAGAGCCCGGAGCGCGACGCTGCCGACCGCATCATGCTGGCCGAGATTCTGAAGCAGCTCGACGCGCTGCCGGAAAGAAAGCAGGTCATGCTGAAGCTGACCATTCCGGCCGACCCCGGCCTGTTCCAGCCGCTGATCGATCATCCCAAGGTTCTGCGGGTGGTGGCGCTTTCAGGCGGCTTCACCCGCGAAGAGGCCTGCCGCGAACTGGCCAGGAATCCGGGCATGATCGCCAGCTTCAGCCGCGCCTTGCTGTCCGACCTCCGCGCCGACCAGAGCGACCAGGAATTCGACCGCACGCTCGGCACGGCGATCGACGAGATCCACTCGGCTTCGGTGGCGAGCTGATCAGCGCCCCGTTACGGCGAAGGTGAAGCGATAGGCGCGGGGATCGATCTCGCCCGGCGCCGCTTTCTGCGGTTCCGCGGCAGTCAGCGCAACTCGGTACTGGTCCACCGCCTGGGGGACTCCCAGCTCGAAGTCGCGTATCTGGGTCCAGCCGGGACCGTTCATCCTGGCTCGCACGGTCAGCCTGCCTGCCCAGACGCAGCGGACCAGCGCCGGGCAGCGGCTGTCTTCCACCACTTGGATCGGGCGTATCCTCAGGCCATTGACGGTTGCGACTTGTCCCAGGCCAGCGGTCGGACCAGCGTTCGCTGGCGGAAATGTCGCACAAGCCGTGAGCATGAGGGTGATGAGCGCGGCGACTGCTTTCATTGGACGAACCCTCCGCCTTCGCTAATGAGCGCGCGATGAATGATGACGAAGCCGATCTGTCGATCTTCCCGCCGCCGGTGCGGAGGGAGCCCTGCCAGCTATATCTGATAAGCCCGCAGCAGGTCGGCGGCAATTTCCCCGACCGGTTGAAGGCCGCGCTGGCGGGCGGGCCGGTGGCGGCGTTCCAGCTTCGGGTCAAGGATGTCGAGCAACATGAGCTGGCGCGGCTGGCCGAGCCGTTGCAGCGGATCTGCGCCGACCATGGCGTGGCCTTCATCGTCAACGACAGCGTCAGCCTGGCCAGGCGGCTCGATGCCGACGGAGTCCATCTCGGCCAGGCCGACGGCGACCCGCGCGAGGCGCGCGCCATGCTCGGCCCCTCCAGGCAGATCGGAGTCACCTGCCACGCCAGCCGCCACCTGGCGATGGAGGCGGGTGAGGCGGGCGCCGATTATGTCGCGTTCGGTGCTTTCTACGACACGCTGACCAAGCCCAGCGAGCATCGGCCCGACCCGGCGATCCTCAGCTGGTGGGCGAGCCTGTTCGAAATCCCCTGCGTCGCGATCGGCGGGATCACGCCCGACAATGCGAAACCGCTCGTCGCTGCCGGCGCGGACTTCGTTGCCGTCTGCAACGCGGTGTGGGGCAAGGACGACCCGGCCGGCGAAGTCGCCAAGTTCGCCGCGCTGTTCGCGGAATAGCTTTCGGAAACAAGGCGATTGAGAGGCGTTCCTAGGCAAACTGCCGAGGAGTTCAGCCCGTGTCGCGTCGTTCCTATTTTTGGCCAAGCATTTCCGCCCTTGCCCTCCTGTCGCTGGCGGCTTGTGAGGTTCGCGAGACTGGCGGAGAGAAAGCGCCCATCGCCACCGCCGCCCCCGTCGATCCGATGGGATCCAATGACGATCCTGCGGCCACGCAGCCGCCCGAGGACAAGCCGCGGCCGCTGATGCAGGCGCAGGTCGTGCTCGACCGGCTCGGCTTCACGCCGGGCGTGATCGACGGCAAGATGGGCATGTCGACCGTGAACGCGCTCAAAGGCTTCCAGGAGGCCCGCGAGCTGCAAATCACTGGCGAACTGGACGAGCCGACGATGCAGGCGCTGGCCGAATGGAAACATATCCCTGCGACGCGGGTGGTGACGATCCCGCCGGAGTTCGCCAACGATCGCTTCGTCGAAATCCCCGAAGAACGGGAGGAGCAGGCGAAGCTCGACCGGATGGGCTATGAATCGCTTGGCGAGAAGATCGCCGAGCGTTTTCACACCACCGATGAAGTGCTGGCCGAGCTGAACCCGCAACTGGCGGGCGTCTCGGTGCCGGCCGACGGCGCTTCCGGCAACCAGGCTTCGGCCACCCCTGCAATCGAATACCGGGCCGGAATGCAGCTTCGCGTGCCCAATATCGGCGCTGACAGCTTCGACCCGTCGGCGGTCAAGGACCGCAAATGGGCAGATACCTTGCGGCTTCTCGGCGTCGGCACCGACCAGCCGAAGGCCGCTACGATCGAGGTCGACAAGTCCGACCAGGTGCTTCGGGTGCTCGACGGACAGGGCAAGCTGCTGGCGCAGTTCACCGCGACCATGGGGTCGACCCAATTCCCGCTGCCGCTCGGCACATGGAAGATCCTGGGAATCGGCCATAACCCGCCATGGCAATATGATCCGGCGCTGCTCGCCACCGCCGACAAGGACGATCCCAAGCTGGAGATCCCGCCCGGGCCGAACAGTCCGATCGGCGTGGTCTGGATCGACCTCAGCAAGGAGCATTACGGAATCCACGGCACGGATGAGCCAAGCCGCATCGGCCGCGTTGAATCCAACGGCTGCATTCGCCTCACCAACTGGGACGCGGCACGCCTCGCCCAGATGGTCAGCCCCGGTATTCAAGCGGTGTTCAAGGCCTGATGGGCCGCTTCATCAGCCGGCTGGGGTGGGTTATCGTCACCGCCGTGGTGGTGAGCGCATTCTGGATCTTTTACTTCGGAATCACGGGAGCGCCGGTGGACGAGCGCGAGGTCACCAGGGCCGGCGAAAAGATCACGGTCGATCCCGAAGCGCAGCCGCCGGTGACCTTGGCGGAAGGGATATGGGTTGGGCCACAGGGCCTCGCCGTCCCCGTCCAGGGCGTCAAGCCGGAACAGTTGAGCGACACCTTCACCCAGGCGCGGGCCGGCGGCGCCCGGACCCACGACGCGCTCGACATCATGGCTGCGGAGGGGACGCCGGTCGTCAGTGCCTCCGACG